>DASUCK010000574.1:0-18540 GCA_036276095.1 Nonomuraea sp.
CCCCCGACCGCGTCGTCGAGCTCCACGACATCCTGGTCGGGGCCACCGACGAGCGCCTCTACCTCTGGTCGCGGCGGCTCGGCAGGGAGCTCGTGGTCACCCAGCACCACATGCTCACCCCGGCCGCCGCGCCCAATGTGAGCCGGTTCCTGCTGGAGGTCTCCCACGACGGCTACACGCCGGCGATGGGGTTCCGCTGGGGCGTGCTGGAAGGGGCGCCGTTCCTGCCCAGGGTGCGGCGGGGGAAGGTCGTCCTGCGGCCGGCGCAGTGGACGGTGCGCGAGCTCGGCGAGGGGTGGCGCGAGCAGTGGCGGGTGCCCCGCCACGTGTTCCTCACCGAAGACGACCACCGGCTCCTGCTCGACCTCGATCAGCCGGTCGCGCTCGACACGCTGCGGCGGGAGATCGCCGCCAAGGGCGCGGCCGTGCTGGAGGAGATGCTGCCCGGCTTCGACGGGCTGTGGCTGCGCGACGACCGCGGGCTGGCGCACACGGCGGAGATCGTCGTCCCGCTCGTCGCCGCGGAGCCGCCGCGGCGGCGCGTCGCCCCCGCCCGTGCCGAGGTGGCCGCGCCGCGGTTCCCGCCCGGCTCGGAGTGGTCGTTCCTCAAGGTCTACGCCGCGCCCGAACGCCACGACGAGATCATCGCCGGGCCGTTGCGCGAGCTGGTCGCCGAGCTGCGCGCGGCCGGGCTGATCGACCGGTGGTTCTACCTGCGCTACGCCGACCCGCGCCCGCACCTCCGGGTGCGGTGCCGGGGCCCGGCCGCCGAGCTGCTGCCCGCGCTCGCCGCCTGGGGTGAGGAGCTGGCCGGGCGCGGCATGGCCGCCGACCTGCAGCTGGCCACGTACGAACCCGAGCTGGCCCGGTACGGCGGGCCGCGGGTGTTCGACGCGGCGGAGCGGTTCTTCGAGGCCAACAGCGACGTCACCGCCGAGCTGGTCGCGCGGCGGCTCGACCTCCGGCCCGAGCACCTCGCGGTGGCCGCCGTCGACACCCTCTGCGCCCAGTGGGGGGTGCCGCTGCTGCAGCGCCTCGACCTGGTGCCGGGACACCACGCCGACGACGAGTCCCATCGCCGCTTCCGCGAGCACCGGGCCTACCTGTGCGAGCTGCTGAGGCCCGACGACCGCCGCCCCCACCCGCGCGGTCGCGCCGACCGCGAGCTGCTCGCCGCCGTGCTCGCCCCGCAACGCCCGGCGGCGGAGGCCGTGGCGGCGGCCGTCCGCGCGGCGGCGTCCGACCTCGGCGAGACGGAAACGATGGAGGCGCCTGGCGGCGAGACGCCCAGGGCCGAGGCGGGTGACGGTGCCCGGCGGATTCTCGGGAGTCTCCTGCACATGCAGATCAACCGGCTGATGCCGATCGACCTCGACCGGGAGAGCCGCTGCTACGTGCTGTGGCGACACACCCTGCGGGCGATCCGCGGCCGGCTCGTCGCGGAAGGGGTCTCATGAACTGGTGGTGGCTCGCGCGGCTGTTCTGGCGGCTGAGCCCGGCCAAGGTCGCCGGATACGTCGCCGTCACGGTAGGGTCGGCGGCCGTGCCGGGCGCGCAGGTGGCGCTCACGGCCGGGGCGGTGCAGGCGGTGGTGGAGACGTTCGGCGGTCGGGCGGGCGGCTCGGCGGTGGTCGCGATCGGGCTCGGCCTGCTCGGGCTCACGGCGGTCGCGCACGTGCTGGCCACGGTGGCCGAATACCTCGACACGGCGCTGCGGCTGGAGCTGTCCACCAAGGTCAGCGAGCTGATCATGACCAAGGGCATCCGGCTCGACCTGGAGCAGTACGAGGACGCCGCGGCGTACGACCGGCTGCAGCGTGCCTTCCAGGAGAGCAACGGCGGCCGGGTCTACCAGCTCATGACCCAGCTGATCGGCGGCGTCCGCGACGCGGTGACGCTGGTGTCGGTCAGCGCCGTGCTCTTCACGTGGAGCCCGTGGATCGCCCTGCTGGTGCTGGTCTCGCCGGTGCCCTCGATGCTCGCGCACCTGCGGTACGGCAAGCGGACGTTCGAGATCGAGTTCGCCAGGGCGGCCGACCGCCGGCGGCTGTTCTACTACCAGTACCTCACCACGACCGACCATTCGTACAAGGAGGTGCGGCTGTTCGGCCTCGGGCCGTTCCTGGTGGAGCGCTACCGCGCGCTCATGCGGCACTTCCTGCACGTCGACCGCGTCCTGGCGCGCGGCCAGTCGCTGGTGGCCGGGTCGCTGGGCCTGCTCAGCGCGCTCACCGCGGGCGGAGCGCTGATCTGGGCCATGCTGACCACCGCGGACACCGGGCAGATCGGCCAGCTCGCCGGGTTCCTGCAGGCGGTGGGGGTGGTGCAGGCGTCGGCGCTCGGCGTGCTGCTCGGCGTCAGCGGCATGTACGAGAACGCCCTGTTCATCGGCAACCTGTTCAGCTTCCTGCGGCTCCCCGAGCGCCGCATCAGGGGCGGCGACCTGCCCTTCCCCGAACGGCTGCGCGAGGGCATCGAGTTCCGCGACGTCAGCTTCGTCTACCCCGGCACCACCGCCACCGTGCTCGACCGGGTCAGCTTCGTCATCCCGGCCGGGCGGTGCGCGGCGTTCGTCGGCCCCAACGGCGCCGGCAAGACCACCATCGTCAAGCTCCTCACCCGCCTGTACGAACCCACCAGTGGCCAGATCCTCGTCGACGGCGTCCCCATCGAGCGGTACGACCTCGACGACCTCCACCGCCACATGGGCGTCATCTTCCAGGACTTCATCAAGTACGACATGACCGTCCGCCACAACATCGGCTTCGGCCAGGTCGACGCCCTCCACGACGACGACCGGATCGGGCGGGCGGCGGCCCGCGGCGGCGCGGACGCCGTCGTGGCCGCACTGCCCGGCGGCTACGACGCCATGCTCGGCCGCCACTTCGAGGAGGGCAACCAGCTGTCCGGCGGCCAGTGGCAGAAGATCGCGCTGAGCCGGGCGTTCATGCGCCAGGCCCCGATCGTCGTGCTCGACGAGCCGACGGCGGCCATCGACGCCGAGGCGGAGGCCGAGGTGTTCGGCCGGCTGCGGGAGATCTCGCAGGGCGCGACCGCCCTGCTGATCGCCCACCGGTTCTCGACCGTGCGCATCGCCGACCGGATCCTGGTGATCGAGGGCGGCCGGCTGACCGAGGAAGGCTCCCACGAGGAGCTGCTGCGGCTCGGCGGCACCTACGCCCGGCTGTTCCGCCTGCAGGCCGCCGGTTACGTGACCGAGCCGGCGGCCTGATGGCGGGCCCGCGGTCGCAGCGGAGTGGAGCAGGTGGAGCGTTCCACGAACGCCAGCCCGTCGAACTCCTCGGCCAGCACAGCCGGCATGAACGCGAACGCGGCGGTCAACCGGCCTTCCGCCGCGCCGAAGCCGCGGAGGTGGTTGGTCGCGGCCAGCCAGCTCCGCACCGGATCGGGGCGGTCGCCGTGGCGCAGGTCGACCACGTAGTCGCCGTGGTGCGCGGCGGCCAGGCGGGCCTCCACGACGCGCGGCGCGTCGGCGAGCGGCACCCGGAAGGTCTTGGGTCGGCCGCGCCGGACGGGCCTGCCGAACCACGAGGTGCGGGCGCGAAACCGGCCCTGGCCGAACAGCCCCGCGAGCGCGTAGTAGGCCGCGCCGTGCTCCCTCGCCAGATGCCGGCCCATGGCGGGAACGGTCCCGCCGCTGTGGCTGCCCTTCATGACGTGGCCGTTGTGCGCCCACACGGCGACCCGGGCGCCGGGCTCGGCGGCGAGACGGTGCACGTTGTCGGCCATGTGGCGGTCGCGGGCGACGCCGAGCGTCCGCGCCGGGTCGGCGTGCCGGAACGGCCGGGTGGACAGCTCGGCGAACTGCCGGACGATCCTGGCGGGTTCGCGGGCCTCCTCGGGGCCGTGCGCGGCCACGTGCTCCTCCAGGCGGCGGGCGTCGGTTTCGAGCTGCTCGTCGAGCGGCTCCCAGCGCCAGCGGGTGAGCCGGTCGAGGGGGTCCACGAGGGCGGCGGCCTCGCCGAGGCAGGCGCGCAGGGCCTGGAGGGCGGCGGCCGGGTTCTGCGGGTCGATGCCGGCGAAACGCACGGGGCGGTCGGCGGTGCGGTTGTGGTCGCGGAGGCGTTCGACGACGGCCAGCATCTCCGCGGTGTCGAGCGTCCAGAAGCCGAGGCCGGCCAGGGCTTCGGCGGGGTCGCCCGCGCCGTCCCGTACGTAGGCGTCCACGGCGCGGGCGGCGGCGGCGCTGGCCTCGACGGCCAGGGTGGTGAAGCCGAGCTCCCTGATGAGAAACTCCGTCACCCGCCACCGCAGCTCGAAGAACTCCGCGCTGCCGTGCGTGGCCTCGCCGAGCCCCACCACCTTCACCCCGTCGAGGACGACCCGCAGCGGCCCGAGGCCCACCGGCTCAGCGCCCGGGTCGAGCGGGATCGCCCGCCCGGCCAGCCACTCGGTCACCTCGTCGGACACCGCGCCTCCCCTTTGATCGGCCATACGATCAGCGTGGAGGTCCGCAACAGCCACGGTCAAGCCGATTCGGACAGAGGAGACGACCTTTATGGCCGAGGAGAAGGAATCCGAGAACGACCGGCCGCACATCGGCGACATGGTCGCCGAGCTGCTGTCCTTCTGGGCGTTCGGACCCGACGCGTACGCCTCCGAGCACAACGTCCGCTACCACCCGGTCAAGCTCGTGGTCTGGACGGTCGTCGCGATCGCCGTGGTGGCCGGGCTGTCCGCGGCCCGGGTCGCGTTCTTCGGCGAGCCCACCGGGGGGTGGGCGGTCATGCTGTTCCCGCTGCTGCTGCCGCTGACCGGGGCGCTGGCGCACCGGCCGCCCGGGTACGCCGGCGGCCTGGTGTCGGGGGTGGCGGCCGGGTTGTTCGCGGCGCTACTGCTGGGCATCGACTTCGGCACGACGCTCAGCGGCTTCTGGGCGGGGCTGGCGGCGGTGTGCGCCGGGTTCCTCGTGTGCTCGGTGGTGTTCGCCGCCGTCACCTGGCCGCGCCCTGAGCCGCCGCCGGAGTCGTAGCGGCGTCCTTCGCCGGGCGGCGCTGACCGACCGGTTCCCGCGGGGTGCGAGGGAACCTGCGGACGGCGTCGGTTTCCGGGTCAGCGGTCGCGGTTCGTCGCCCTGACCGTGGCCAACCCCGCCCGGACCCACGGCCTGTATCCCCGCAAGGGCACCCTCATGCCGGGCGCCGACGCCGACGTCGCCGTCTGGGACCCGGCCGCCCGCTGGACGATCACCTCCGGCGGCCTGCACATGGCCACCGACTACACGCCGTACGAGGGGAGGGAGGTGACCGGGCGGCCGCGTACCGTCCTGGTCGGGGGCCGGGCGGTGGTGCACGACGGCGTGCTCGCCGACCCGACGCCCCGCGGTCGCCACCTGCCCGCCCGCTCCGTCGCCACGTCGCCATGGTGAGGGGCGTGGTGAGGCGCGGCGTGGGCACTGGTGGGGCCATGGTTCTTCCTTCTTGGCTTTTCCTCTTGATTCCGGCACGAGAATTGGGGCGGTAATGCGCGTATTGCGGCCGGAGATCGCTTTTCTGGAAAAGGCTGGGTTCACCGCGCGGCGGAACGCATGCGAATGAATGCGCATTGCGGTTGGGCGAACCACGGCTTTTCCGGGTTTTCGGGGCGATGAATGTCACCGACCGGCCGGGCCGGAGTCCTCCGGCCGGCCGGTCGGGCCGCTCAGCACCTGCGCGAGCGCGTCCCGGCCGGACACCCCGAGCTTGGCGTACGCGCGTCCCAGATGGTTGTTGACCGTGCGGAGCGAGAGGTCGAGGCGGTTGGCCACGGCGCGCGCCGACAGCCCGGCCGCGATCAGCTTGGCCACCTGCAGCTCCCGCGGCGTGAGCGACGCCCCGCTCCCGGTCAGGTCCGTCAGCGGCGTGCGCGCGCCGCCGCACTCGGCCAGCAGCTCGCGGGCGAACGCGAGCGCGGCCTTGGCCGCCGTGCGCCGCCCGGCCGCGGCGTGCAGCCCGTGCGCCGTCGCGGCCGCCTCGGCGGCGTGGAGCAGGTGGCCGGTGCGGTCCAGCGTCCCGGCCGCCGCCATGAGGGAGCGGGCGTCGTCGCCGGCGAGCGCGGTGGCCGCCCTGGCGAACGCCGCCGTGGCCGGCGCGGCGGTCTCCCCGGCGATCCGGTGCAGCCGCTCGCACACCTCCTTCGCGGCGCCGAACCGGGCGGCGTCGAACAGCGCCAGGGCCTCGACCATGGGCGTCCCGGCCTCGCGGGCGGCCTTGGCGGCGTCCATGGCGTGGTTGGCCGCGCCGAGGAGGTCGAGCGTGGCGGCGGCGACCCAGGCGCGGTCGCGCTCGATCCACGCGTCGAAGATCACGCCTGGTGGCGGGGGGCAGCCGGCCATCCGGCCGAGGCAGGCGTCGGCGCGCACGGTGTCGCCCGCCATCGCGTACGCGCCGGCCAGCTCGGCCAGGTAGAGGCCGCGCAGCCGGAGCGGGTCCTGGTCGCCGAGCAGCACGATCGCCTCGCGCAGCGCCAGCTGGGCCGGCTTCGCCCGTCCCTGCGCCTTGGCCACGAAGCCGCGCAGCACCGTCCACACGCCGACCACGGGCGCGGTCTGCGCCTCGACCGCCTCCCGGTAGCCGGCCTCGGCCGCCTCGGCGGCGGTGGTGAGCGCGCCGGCCAGCAGGTGGGCCAGGCAGCGTGCGGCGCCGAGCTGGGTCCGCTCCCACGGCGAGGCGGTCCGGTTCGCGGCGGCGGCGCGCAGGCCGGTGACGCTCGCCGCGTCGGCGCGGCCGATGTCCCCGGTGAGCCCGGCGGCCAGCGTGACCGCGGTGGCCGCGCGCAGCGTCGCCTCCACCGGCAGCGGCGGGCACGCCGTCGCGAGCAGCGCCGTCCCGGCCGCGAGCGACCGCGCGACGTGTCCTTCCAGCAGCATCGTCCAGGCCCGTACGGCCTCCGCCGCCCGGTCGCCGCCCGGGTCCCCGCGCAGCGGCGACACCTGGTGCTTCCAGTAGCGATCTTCGTCTGGAGGATGGCCAGCCGGTCGGCGCGCTCCTCGCCGGCGCACGCCGCCGCAGCCGGGAGGACGCCGGCCGCGTCCGCGAAGCGGCCCTGCAGCGCCAGCACCTCGGCCAGGGTCAGGGCCGCGTCCACCCCGCCGCCGGCCTCGCGGGAGGCGGCCGACAGCCGCTCGGCGACCTCCAGCTCCAGCCGGCCGGCGGCGCACTCGGCGGCGGCCAGCAGCTCGCGGGCCGGCGAGCCGAGCCCCGCCTTGAGCCGGGCCAGGCCCAGTTCGAGCGCGTCGCCCTCCCGCCGGCGCGGCGACCTGGCCCAGGGAGTCGGCCAGCCGCCCCCAGATCGCCCAGGCGCGGGCGCGGGGCATGCGGGCGCGGATGACCTCGCCGTACGCGGGGATCGCGAGCCGGACCTGGTGCCGCGACCCGGACAGCTCGGCCACGATCAGCCCCTGCCGCTCCGCCTGCACCACCGCGGCGTGCCCGGCGATGTCCTCCACGACGTGCTGGCCGAGCGGCTCCCCGCAGGCCAGCACCTCCAGAACGGACAGCACGCCCGGGTCGCGCACCTGCATCTGCGCCTCGATGAGGTCGCCGAGCCGGCCGGTGATCCGCAGCTCTTCCCGCAGGTGCCAGATGCCGTCCACGCGGACGAGCGCCTCGCCCTCCAGCCCCGACTGCGCGAGCTCCCGCAGCACCAGCGGGTTGCCGGCGGACAGGCGGCGCAGCGCGCGGCGCGTGACGGCGTCCAGCGGACCGCCGAGGCCGCGCTCCAGCAGCGCGTCCATGTCGGCGTCGGACAGCGGTCGCAGCTCCACCCGCCGGGCCAGCCGCTCCTTCCACGGCGCCGTCACCACGTCCGGCGTGACCTGCCCCTGCCGGGCCGTGAGCAGCACGAACGTCCTGGCGTGCACGGCCAGCCGGTGGACGAGCGCGGCCGAGGCGCTGTCGAGCAGATGGGCGTCGTCCACGACGAGGACGGGTCGTCTGCCGGTGGGGGCGCTGAATCGTTCCACGATCCGGCCGAACACCTGCCGCGTGGCGGGGACCGCCGAGTCGCTCAGCGGCGCGAGGTGCAGCAGCGCGCCGAGCGCGATCGTTCCGGCCGCCCGCGTCCCGGTAGACCAGTCCGTCGGGTGTCCCGCCGCGCCGAGCCGGTCGGCCGCCTCCCTGGCCAGCCGGGTCCGGCCCAGCCCGGGAAGCCCGACGATCACCACGCCGTTGACGTCCTGCCGCGCCGCCGCCTCCGTGACGGCGCCCAGCGCGGTGGCGCGCCCGACGAACGGCCATTCGTTCCTGGGGAGTGCGTCGTGCGGACGGCTGTCTCCCAATGTCGTCCTTTCTCCAAGAAACGGGCCCAGGAATAAACGGGCTCGGCGGACAGGCATTTAATGGTGCGGGCCAAGGCGGAATCGGAACGAACGTCAATGACTCTATGGAGGCGCTATGTAGACGTAAAGCTTCGATTGCGTGTCAGGAAAGGCGCCTGCCGTCACGGGGCCAGCTCAGAGCGTCGTGGCCGCCGGCGCGCGCTGGAGAGGTTCGTCGGCGTCCCCCTCATCGACGACCTGGTCGCCAGGTTCTCCGAGCTGCACCTGACCATCGCCGAGGACTGGGCCGAGCTCGAACTGGAGCGGGGCCGCTGCGTCGAGGTGCTGAACCGGCTCGACGACCTGGTGCCCGCCCACCCGGCACGCGACCGGCTCGTGGCGGCCCGCATGACCGCCCTCGCCGGCTGCGGGCGCGCGCCCGAGGCGCTCGCCCAGTTCGAGACCGTACGCCGCCACCTCGCGGCCGAGCTCGGCATCGACCCGAGCCCCGCGCTCAGGAAGCTCTACGAGGAGATCCTCACGGGCAACGGCTCCGCCGGCCGGAGGCACCGGCCGCACCCGGGCCGGCCGCCATGACGCCGCCCCCGCCACAACCGTGCCGGTTATGACGCCGCCGCCATAACCGGCCACATGGCCCGGCCATACCGATGCTTAAGCGTGCTCTTCTACTTTTCCGAGACAGGCGCGCCCATCAGGGGCACGCCTCCCGACCAAGGCGATTCGAACCGGAGACAGCTCATGGATCTTGTTTCCGATCGCGACACGACGTTGATCGTCATGCTGGCCAAGGGGTACACGACGACGAGAATCGCCCGCGAGATGAACCTCAGCCGGTACACGGTGGCGGAGCGCATCGGCAAGCTCCTCGACCGGTTCGCCTGCAGCAACCGCAGCCAGCTCGTCGCCTACTTCTACGCGCACCGGCTCCTGGACGTCGGCATGTGGCCCCCGTGCGCCGCCGCTCCCTCCGCCGCCGGCTAGCACGGGGCCCCAGCCCTGTCATGCGGCCCGGTCATGCGGACGGCCACGCGCCCGCCTCCGCGGGCTCGTGGCCGTCCGACATTCCCTGTCTCACATCCTGGCGGCTAGACCAGCCGGTCGAGCACCCTGCCGACCTGGCCGCGCCACTCCTGGTAGGCGGCCGGCTCGCGGACATAGCGCCGCTGGTCGGTGACCACGTCCTTGGCGGCCAGCAGCCGCTCGGCCTGAGCGATCACGCCCGGGTCGGTGCCGCTCGGCGCGTCGTCGACGGCCTTGCGGAGCGCCGCGAGGAGGTTGTGGTCCTCCATGCCGTCCCGGAAGTTCTCGATCCGGATCGAGGGCAACGGACCCTCGCGGCCGGGGTAGAACAGCGACCCGTCACCGGCGACGTTGTTCCAGGTACGCGGGTCCCAGGCCGACAGCGGGCCGTCGGTGAGCACCGGATGCCCGTACCAGCGGTCCACCCGGTAGTAGAGGAACCCGTCCACATCGGCCTGGTACGACATCGGGCCGAGCAGCGTGCGCAGCTGGCCGGGCTCGTAGCCGATGAAGAAGTTCGGGTACGGGTTCTGGTTGCCGGCGTGCAGGTACCACCAGGACTCGTCGCCGGCGGCCCGGCGGTCGGCGATGATGTCCGCCGAGTACCATGGGACGTCCCGGACCCAGTAGTCGACCAGGCGGCTCAGCCCGGAGCCCGCGCCCATCTGGTCGTCGATGATCGTGGACATCACCTCGATGTCGGGGAAGCGCTGCTTGAAGCGGGTCAGCACGGCCTTGATCAGCTCGAAGTACTCGGCGCGGGACTCGTCGCAGCAGTACAGGTAGGCCCGGTCGGCCAGGCCGGCCGCGCGGTACTCGTCGATGGAGGGCTGGATCTTGTCGAACAGCTCGTCCGCCTGCGCGTTCCACGTCTCCGGGTGGGCGCGGTCGAACAGCCGCGGGTCGAAGTACCAGACGTTGAACCGGCGCAGCCCGCCGTACTTGCTGTCGATGTCCCGCAGTTCGTCGACGGTCGGCGGCCGGCCGTCGTAGATGCTGCGGTAGATGTTGTCCGGCTGGATCTTGTAGTCGGCCAGGAAGCGCCACTTCGACTCGTTGATCTTGCGGATGCCTTCGGGGTCGGTGACGCCGTACGGCTCGGCGTACGCCTTCGGGTCGTGCCCGATGGCGGTCTTGAGCACGGGCCGGTCGGCGATCTCGACGTTCCAGACGTTCACCCGGAGCAGGGTGCGCTGGGCCGCCATGCCGCGGGCGGTGAGCTCCAGCATGACCTCGTACTGGCCCGCCGCGGCATCGGGCGCGGCGTGCACCCGGACCCAGAACGCCTGCAGGTCGTCACCGGCCACGTCGACGGAGCTGCGGTCGGCGAGGATCGGGTCGGGCGTCCAGCCCTGGTACAGGCTCGGCCGGTGCTCGGTGGGCGTGCCGGGCCGCGGGGCGACCGGCGGCGCCAGGTTGAGCGACGCGACCGGGGCGGCCGTCACCGTCAGCCCCTTGGCGGGGCCGCGCGGTCCGGCGATCTGGGCCACCTTCACCTGCGCCTCGGTCAGGCCGGTGCCGTAGGGGAGCGCGACGAGCTGCGTGCTCTCGTACTCGCCGCGGGCCAGCTGCAGCCGGTCGGCGTCCCAGTCGCACGGGCACGGCAGATCGCGCGGGTACACCAGCGACATCGACGAGGCGAAGCCGAGCCCCACCGGCGACTGCGGCCGGGCGTGCCGGGCGTCGACGAACCCGCCGAGGCGCGGGATCTGCCAGCGCACGGTCTCCAGCGCGGCCAGGATCTCGCGCGCCGCGGCGATGTCGCCGCCGAGGCCGGGGATCCGGTCGCGGTAGCCGTCCACCTGCGTGCGGATCGCGGCGGCGGTGCGGCGCAGCGCCTGCTCAGGCGCGGACGGGCGGGGCGAGATCCGGTCCTCGACCTGCTTGAGAGCCTTGTACGCGGCGTCGACCCGGTCCGGCAACCCCATCGACGCGACCACCTGCGGCGCGATCCTGGCCTGCTCGGCCGCCTCGTCGATGCGGGTGTCGGTGCCGACGATGTCGTCGATGTACAGATCCCGCGGGTTGGGACTGCGCGCGGCGCTGACCTGGATGTGCTGCAACCGGGTCAGGTCGACGCCCTGCCCCGTGATGGCCGCGGTCCCGATCTGGAACACCCGGTAGCCGTACGGCGCCGCCGTCAGCCCGGTCTGGTGGAACTTGCCGGCCTGGTCGCGGACCACGACGTAGAGGGTGGTGGGCTCCGGGGAGGCGTTCAGGACGCCGACCCGCAGGTACCCGAACGACCGCCAGTCGGCTCGCTGCAACGCGGTGCCGTCCTCCAGCCAGATCCTCGGGAACACGGTGTTGCCGGTGCTGGCGCTGCCGGCGATGGCGAAGCGCAGCGAGCCGCTCCCGCGCGCCGCGAAGCCGGTGGACGACTCGCTGCGGTCCACATCGGGCGCCGCGAGGGTGATACCCGCCTGACCGCCACCGGGCTCGAAGTCGGCGAGGACGACGTCGGCCGCGGCCGCCGCGGGCGGACCGGCCAACGGAAACAGAACGGTGAGCAATAAGGTCACCAGAGCTAGCTGTCGAACGTACGGACGTGCCTGCATCACATAGCCTCCCAATTACGGTCCCGACCATAATCCTTGGGGCGGCTTTTGCCAAGATGTGCAAGCTGCGCAAGCTGTGAACGCCGAGAATGCGGGTCCCGCCTGAACGCTCCGACGGCCGAGGGCCTAGCGGGGGCCCCTGTCGCTGTCCACGAGCGGGGTGTCCACCAGATGCTCGATCAGGAACCAGCTCTGCAGCTCGCCCGTCCTGATCACCTCCGACACCAGCAGGTCGTTGGTGCCGTCGTCGCCCAGCTCCTGGGCGCGGGCGGCGGCGTCGTGGCAGGCGACGAGGATCGTCTCGTGGGCCTCGATGAGGCGGGAGAGCATGGCCGGCACCTCCTCGCAGCCGTTCGGCGGGCGCGGGATCACGGTGATCTCGGCCACGTGCCGCGGGTCGCCGACCGCGACGCCGCCGAGCGTCTGCACCCGCTCGGCGATCTTGTCCACGAGCTCCAGCTGCTCGCCGGCGTGCTTGTCCAGCAGCAGGTGCAGCTGGTAGAACGTCGGCCCGCGCATCAGCCAGTGGTGCTTCTTGTAGAGGCTGTGAAGGATCTGCGTGTCGGCGAGGATCTGGTTCAGCCGCTGGCAGGAGTACTCCCGGGCGTCCCGCGAGAGTCCGAGCGGAAACAGCCGCACGGTGCCGAACTCCTGAATCTCCCTGCCGTCGACGTGCAGCCACGGCTGGCTGCCGGCCTTGGGCCGGGTCTCCTTGGTCGAGCGTCTGGTTGCCACGCGCGTCTCCTTGCCGGGCGAACGGGAAGTATCGACGTGCAACCTGCCCTGTGCCACCCCAAGGAGCACCGCGAGCCGCCACAAAAGGCGGTCAAGACCGGACGAAGCCCCGCCCGTGTGACCGCCCGTGTGACCGCCCTCCGCGACCTCCACCGCGCAGGGGACGCCGGCCCCGGGGTCAGCCGGGGGAGGGAGGCGGCTGCAGCATGGGCACGAGGAAGCGCCGGGCCACCGCGGCGAGCTGCTCGTCGTCGTCGAGGTCGATGATGTGGCTGGGGATCGCCAGGAACGAGGCGGAGATCCGGACCATCAGCTCCGCCACGAGGTCGGCGTCGAGGTCGGCGGACACGTGGCCGGCGCGCTGCTCGCGGCGGAGCTGGCCGGCGACGAACTGGCGCACGGTGGCGAGGGTGCGGCCGCCGTCGTTGGTGATGGAGGGCACGAGCAGGTCGGGCTCGGCCGCGATGAGCCCGCCGATCAGCGGGTTGTCGCGGATGGCGCGCAGCGAGCTGACGAAGCCGAGGACGACCCGGTCGGCGGCGGTGCCGGCCTGCTCGATGTCGATGAGGAACCGGTCGAAGTAGCGGCGGAACTCGCGGCGCACGACGTGCTCGACCAGCACGTCCTTCGTGGAGAACCGCCGGTAGACCGTGATCCGCGAGACGCCGGCCCGCCGGGCCACGTCGTCGACGGTGGAGCGCCGGATGCCCATCCGGCAGAACTGCTCGTAGGCCGCGTCGAGGATGCGCGTACGGGTGTCGTCGAGGTCGTCTACGCGTTCGACGGCATCACTGTACGCGCGCTCCAGCAACGACTCCGAGTCCGACGGGGCCATGAGCACAGAAAACGCACTATCCACGATCACCTCCTGTGGTCGATTCTGACCCAATTCCTGACCGGGTCGCCAACAGCTGTCATCACGGTCTTGTGATGACCGACCCGGTGTGCTCTCATGGACGATACACAGACCCATGTTCTGTTTCATCGTATCAGGCCACCCCCCGGCCTCGGCGAGAGGGAGGAAAGACATGGGCGAACTCAGCAGGCGCAACGTGCTGAAGGCGAGCGGGGCGTTGGGCGCGCTCGGCGCCCTCGCCGTCGCGACCCCGGCGGCGGCGCGGACCCCGTGGACCTGGTCGGCCAAGGGCTCGGTGGCGGGCTCGGGCGCCGGCCTCGACCCGCGCTGGGTCTGGGACGAGCAGGCCGACCCGCTGGTCGCCTCGCTGCTCGACCGCGGCGACGTGCCCCGGGTCAACGAGCTGTTACGGACCTGGAAGAAGAACGACCAGCCGCTGCCGTCCGGGCTCCCCGCGGACCTGCGCGACTTCATGGAGGAGGCTCGCCGGCTGCCGTCGTGGGCCGACCGGCGCAAGCTCGCCCTCGCGGTCGAGTTCAACAAGAAGCGCGGGCTCTACCTCGGCGTCCTGTACGGCCTGGCCAGCGGCATGATGAGCACGGTCATCCCCAGGGAGGCGCGGGCGGTCTACTACTCCCAGGGCGGCGCCGACATGAAGGACCGCATCTCCAAGACCGCCAAGCTCGGCTACGACATCGGCGCCCCCAACGCCTACGACCCCGACGGCGAGATGATCGTCACCTGCGTCAAGACGCGGCTGGTGCACGCGGCGGTGCGCCACCTGCTGCCGCAGTCGCCGTACTGGCCGCCGGTCGCCGACGAGGAGATCCCGATCAGCCAGGCCGACATGATGGTCACCTGGCACAGCCTGCCCACGACCGTCATGCAGAGGATGACCGCGTGGAAGGTGCCGATCCCGCGGGCCGAGTCGGAGGCGTTCCTGCACTCGTGGCAGCTCGGCGCGCACCTGCTCGGCATCAAGGACGAGTACATCCCCGCGACCTGGGACGAGGCCAACGCCCAGGCCAAGCAGGTGCTGGACCCGGTGCTGGCCCCGACGCCCGAGGGCGTCAAGCTGGCCGACATCCTGCTCAACCTCGGCGCCCCGGTCGACGCCGGCATCCTCAGCAAGCCCATCCTGGGGGCGTTCACCCGCTTCATGCTCGGCGACCAGATCGCCGGATGGCTGAAGATCGACCGGGAGCCGATCTGGGACTCGCTGCTCAAGGTGGCCTGGGGACCCTTCATCGCCGTCCGCGAGGGCCTGCTGCCCTTCCCGCTGGCGCCCGAGGCGTACTGGCTCTTCGACGAGTTCCTCCGCAAGGCGGCGCTGCTCTTCCTGTCCGAGGCGCGGCCGATCAGCATCGAGATCCCCGAGAGCAACCGCCCGTCCTGACCGGGCCGCCCGGGCCGGGCCTCGGGTTCGCGCGTCCCCATCCGGAGTCACCGAAACCTCTCACGTAGCACCATCCCATCGGGCTTCCAGGGCTCAGAGGAGGAGTTCAGAGCATGGCGGAGCTGAGCAGACGCACGATGCTGAAGTCGGGGCTGATCTCAGGCGGGGCCCTGGGGGCGCTCGGCGCGCTGGGGATGGCCTCCCCGGCGCAGGCGCGCCCCCTGACGCCCTGGACGTGGACGCCGGCCGGTTCGGTCGCCGGGTCCGGCGCCGGCGCCGACCCGCGGTGGGTGTGGGACGAGGAGGCCGACCCGCTGGTCGCCTCGCTGCTCGACCGCGGCGCCGTACCCGAGGTCAACCGGCTCCTGTGGGACTGGGAGCGCAACGACCAGCCGTTGCCCGCGGGGTTGCCGGAGGACCTGCGGGCGTTCATGGAGCGGGCCCGTCAGCTGCCGTCGTGGGCCGACCACGGCAAGCTGGCCCTCGCGGCCGAGTTCAACAAGTCCAGAGGGCTCTACCTCAACCTGCTCAACGGCGTGGGCGGCGGCATGCTCAGCACCGCCATCCCCAAGGAGGCCCGGGCGGTCTACTACTCCAAGGGCGGCGCCGACATGGAGGACCGCGTCGCCAAGACGAGCATCCTCGGCTTCGCCGTCGGGGCGCTGAACGCGTACCGGCCGGACGGGTCGTGCGTGGTCGAGGCGGTGAAGACGCGACTCGTGCACGCCGCGGTACGGCACCTGCTCCAGCAGTCGCCCCACTGGACCGGCGACATCCCGATCAGCCAGGAGGACATGCTGGTCACCTGGCACACCCTGCCCACCTTCGCCATGCGCAAGATGCGGGAATGGAAGGTCCCGATCAGCGCCGCGGAGTCGGAGGCGTACCTGCACGTGTGGCAGGTGACCGCGCACCTGCTCGGCATCAGGGACGAGTACATCCCGGCCACCTGGGACGCCGCCAACGCCCAGTCGGACCAGGTCCTGCCGAGGAACATGGGGCCGACGCCCGAGGGCGTGATCCTCACCGACATCCTGCTCGGCCAGCTCGCCGAGCAGACCAGCCCCGGCAGCGTCAGCCGGCCGCTGTGCAACGCGCTCGCCCGCTACCTCGTCGGCGACCAGGTGGCCGACTGGGACGGCATCAGGCGCGAGCCGGTGTGGGGCCCGCTGATCGCCGCCGCCTGTCCGGCCCTCGTGAGGTTCCGCGAAGGTCTCATTCCCCTTCCCCTCGTGCCCGAGACCGCGTGGGTTCTGGACGAGGCCGTGCGACGATACATCATGTTCTTCCTCACCAAGGGGCAAGAGACGAAGATCGAGATCCCGACGACCAACCGCCCGGGAACATGACCACCCCGCGCGACGGCGCCGATGGCGGCTTCGGCGGCGGCCGGGGCGACGCCGTCGGCCGCCGGCGCTTCTTCGGCTACGTGCTGGCGGCTCCCACCCTGGTGGCCGCCGCCGAGCTCGGCCTGGCCCCGGCTCCCGCCACGGCGGGAGCCGGGGCCCAGGCGCGGGCGCCGGGGCTCGCGCCGTCCGGGTTCGCCGCGACGGAGCTCACCGAACTGGTCGACCTCAACGACCTGATGACCGCGGCGGCGCTGCCGACCTCGGGCCTGATCGCGGTCGAGGTCAACCCCGACGGCACGGTGTCGTTCGCGCTGCCGCGGGCCGAGGTGGGCCAGGGCATCACCACCTCGACGGCGATGCTGATCGCCGAGGAGATGGACGTGCCGCTCGACCGGGTCCGCGTCACGCTGGCCGACGCCCGGCCCGAGCTGGTGTTCAACCAGCTCACCGGCGGGTCCAACACGACCGTCGCCACCTACACCCCGATCCGGGTCGCCGCCGCCGTGGCCCGGCTCCGGCTCATGGCGGCCGCGGCGAGCCACCTCGGCGCGCCGGTCGCCGGGCTGACCATGACCGCCGGGGTGATCGCCGACCGATCCGGCCGGAGCGTCGACATCGGCGCGCTCGCCGAGCGGGCCGCGAGCACGCGGACCGAGCAGGTGCTCGTGGAGCTGGCCCCGCGCGAGAGCTTCACCGTCATCGGCCGGCCCCACAACCGCGTCGACGCGCTCGACGCGGTCACCGGGCGCAAGACGTTCGCGATGGACCTCGACGTCCCCGGCGCCAAGCCGACCATGGTGTGCCGCCCGCCGACCATCAACGGCACGGTCGGCTCGGTGGCCAACCTCGCCGAGGTCCGCGCCATGCCGGGCGTCACCGACGCCGTGGTGATCTCCACCGGCGTGGCGGTGCGGGCCGAGACGTTCGGCCAGTGCGTCGACGCCGTACGCGCCCTGCGGGTCGCCTGGCGGCCCGGCACCGCCGAGGGCAAGTCGGACGCGAGCGTGTTACGGGAGCTGGCGGCCGCCGAGCCGCCGATGGGGCTGCCGCCGCTGACCCCGTACGTCGAGGGGACGTTCACCTTCCACTTCCGCAGCAACAGCGCGCTCGAACCCAACTGCGCGATCGCCGACGTCCGCGCCGACCGGGCCGAGATCTGGTCGTCGCTGAAGTCGCCGATCGTCGCCCAGCAGGCGATCGCCGCCCGGCTCGGGCTGCCGGTCGGCCGGGTCACCGTGCACGTCACCGAAGGCGGCGGCTCCTTCGGGCGGAAGCTGTTCTTCGACGCCGCGCTGGAGGCCGCCGAGGTGTCCAAGAAGCTCGGCAAACCGGTCAAGCTCATGTGGCACCGCGCCGACGACTCCCGCCAGGGCCGTACGCACCCGATGGCCACCTCGCGGGTGCGCGTCTCCTACCTCGGCACCGCCGTGCTCGGCTACCAGCAGCGCCACACCAGCGTCTCCACCGACCTCGGTCACGGGCTCGGCGAGATCATCACCGCCCTGGCCGCGCGGCTCCCGATCGGCGACATGGGCTTCGCGCAGACGTTCTTCCACTTCAGCCAGTCGATGCCGTACGCCTTCGGCGCCGAGAGCCTGCTGCTGAACGAGACGGACAAGAGCTTCAACACCGGCAGCATGCGCAACGTCTACTCGCCCGACGTCGCCTGCGCCCGCGAGCTCGTCGTCGACCGGCTCGCCGCGCGGATGGGCAAGGACCCGTACCGGTTCCGGCACGACTTCCTCCGCGACGACCGCTCCCGCGCGGTGCTGGCGAAGGCCGCCGAGGTCGGCGGCTGGGGGCGGACGATGCCGGCCGGCACCGCGCAGGGCATCGCGTTCCACGCCGAGTACAAGTCGGTCAGCGCGGCGCTGGTGGAGATCGACTGCCGGCCCGAGACCGTCAACCGCCCGATCCGCGACGGCGTGACCGGGCCACGCGTCACCAAGGCCGTGTTCGCCGTGGACGTCGGGCTCGCCGTCAACCCGCGCGGCCTGGAGGCGCAGATGATGGGCGGCGTCATGGACGGCATCGCCCTCGCCATCACCTCCAGCCTGCACCTGCGCGACGGGTACTTCCTGGAGGCCAGCTGGGACAACTACTTCTACACCCGGCAGTGGAACACCCCGCCCGACGTCCGCATCATCGTCATGCCCGGCACCTCCGACCGGCCCGGCGGAGCCGGGGAGCTGGGCGTCGCCGCGTCGACGGCCGCGGTCGCCTGCGCGTACGGCCGCGCGACGGGCACGATGCCGACCACCTTCCCGATCAACCACGGCACGCTCTCCTTCACCCCCGCACCGACCGTCCCGCCCATCCCCGCGTCCCCGGCCGACGGCCTGGACGAC
>DASUCK010000575.1:0-2356 GCA_036276095.1 Nonomuraea sp.
TCTCGATGCCGCTCGTCGCCGCCACGTTGCTGGGCGACGGCCGGGTGCTCGTCCTCGTGGGCGACCCCAACGGTGGGCCCCGCCGTGCAGAGGTGTACGACCCGGCCAGTGGAACCTGGACCGCCACCGGCCCCATGGATCCGGGCGCGGAGGAGGCTGACGGCCCGTTGACGGTGCTTCGCGATGGCCGGGTCCTGCTGGCCGGCAGGGACGGCGCCCAAGTCTACGACCCGGCAGGTGGGACCTGGTCCGTCACCGGTCCCATGGTTCGGGATGCCGGGCTTGACACGTACACCGTTCTCCGGGACGGACGCGTGCTGGTGGCTGGCGGCGACAGCGCCCAGGTCTACGACCCCGCCAGTGACATCTGGTCGGCCACCGGGAAGAAGAACGACCACGGCTATGCCGCGGCGGCGACCCTGCTGTCCGACGGCAAGGTCCTCGTTGCGGGCGGCATGACCTTTTCGCCGCCTGACAACTACGACCGTCTCGACCTGGCAGAGGTATACGACCCCGTGACAGGGTCCTGGAGCGCCGTTGCGGACATGCCTGCGAAGACCAGGCCGGTGGCCGCGATCCTGCAGCCCGATGGCCAGGTGCTGGTGGTCGGATCGACGTTCTCCCCGACGTCATCGGTCATCTCGGCTGTTGAGCTGTTCGACCCGGCCACCGAGCGGTGGACCGCACTCCCTGTGAGACCCGGCATCGAGTACGGCGACGCGATCCCGCTGTCGGACGGCGCCGTGCTGGTGAGGGGCGTGGAGGATACCGAGCAGCGTGCCTGTACGGCGGACCTCTACGGCCCACAGACCGGGTCGTGGACGACGGCCTCCGCCATGCCCTGGTGCGGCGGCTCATCCACGCTCCTGCTCGACGGCACGGTGCTCATGGCAGGAGGCAGGGACTGCAACGGCGACGGTGTCTGTGTTTCGAGTGGCGCGGCGTCGCTGTATGTCCCCGCCGGCGTGTCCCTGCCGCGCCTGCCGGCGTTCCCGAGTCCGGCTCCGCCGGTCTTCCCGGGCCCGACCCCGGCGGCGACACCGCTCCCGCCGGCGGACGGTCCCGTTCCGCCGAACGCGCGCCGCTGGACCGTCATGGTCGACAACCGGAGTTCCGAGCCCGCGACACTGTTCGTGGCCGAGGAAGCCTGGGACGGGTTGCGGCTCGTCGGGTCGGCGACCCCGAACGTCGTCCCGGCCGGCGCATCGGTGAAGGTGATCTTCCTCTTCCCAGCCAAGCCCGATGGCGGCTGGATCTACGTGAACCCGCGACCGGGCGATGGCGGAGGGTTGGTCAACGCGGACCAGATCGGCATCCCGGGCAAGATCCTGATCAGAGCCGAGGGCGACGCGGGCTGGTTGAGTCCGTAGCCGAGCAGGGTTCGTTGGCGATCCCAGGCGAGGCCGACAAGGCCGCCCTATCGATCGGTACCGGATGGTCGTCCCGTCGCTTGGCGATGAGCTTGCGCTCGCGGAGAGCGTGGGACGGGCACCTTGTCGGACGGATTCCCACGCGACAAGCGGAGCCGTCTTTCGACTCGGCTGTGCTATCACTCTGGCGCCCCCGGACGGACTCGAACCGCCGACGCAGGCCTTAGGACGGCCTCGCTCTATCCACTGAGCTACGGGGGCGCGGCGTCGATTCTACGCTGCTGGCATGGGCCACCCGGCGGCGTGCCCGGGGCGCCCGTCTGTCAGCGGGCCGAGCAGCCGTTTGTTGGCCGGAATGCAACGGCAGTAGCCTTATGCCTGCTGTGCAGCAGGATCAGGGTGGTCCACACCTGGATGCACGCTCGGAGCGAGCACGCGGCGGGGGCCTTGCGGGGTCTCGACGACGCTGGACCACGCCCAGCGTTGCTGCCATTGGAGTTCGGCTAACAAGTCCCGGGACCGAGGCGCGGCGGCCGCCCGGGACGGGTCGCCGCTTTCACCTGCGCTCCGCGACGGGTTGCCCGCGCTCTGCGACGGGTTGCCCTGGGCGCACGCCAGACGGCCGGGAACGCGAGCGCCCGTACAATCGTCCCCGAGCCACGATGCACGACCCCCACCGACCCGTCCTGCGCTTCCTGACGCGCGTCGACTGCGGCCTCTGTGCGCAGGGTCGCGCGGCCCTCCAAGAGGCCCTCGAGGAGCGCGCTGCGGCCGGGCGCCTGGTCCCCCGCGTGGAGGAGGTCGACATCGACACCGACGCGGTGCTCTTGCGCCGCAACCTGGAGCGCCTGCCGGTGCTGGAGCTGGGCAGCCACGTGCTGCCGCTGGCGCTGTCAGGTCGCGCCATCCGCCGCTTCCTGGACGAGCGGCTCGACCGGGCCCTCGCCTGAGCCGGTGACGAAGCCACCCGTCCGATGAACGAGCTG
>DASUCK010000576.1:0-15397 GCA_036276095.1 Nonomuraea sp.
CCGGGCGCAGGTGGAACCAGCCGACGAACGCGCCGGACGGCCGCTCCAGCGCGGCGAGGAAGCCCGGCCCGACGAACCTCGGCAGCGTCTCCTCGACGATCACTTCGCGCGGCGTGGGTCTGCCGCCGTTGAGGTAGCGCATGACGTCGGGGTCGTTGTGGAGGGCGAAGAGGTCGTCGGCGTCGGAGTCGGCGAAGCGGCGCAGGGTGAGCCGGTCGGTCTCCAGGTAGCTGGGCACACCATCACGGTAGCCAGCGCCCGCGGGCGGCCTCGACGCGTTTTCCCGGGTGTGGCGGTCGCCGGAGATCGGCCCGCCACGCGCTCGCGACCGTCTTTCCGGAAAGTCGGGCCTGGTGCAAGGTGGGGTGGAACCTCAAAGTCGCCGGAACCCAGCGGAGAGGAATGCGAACATGCAGGCGAACGTCGGTGACACCTTGCTCGTGCACGGTCACAACGTCGGCCACGGCGACCGGAAGGCTGTGATCGTGGAGGTCCGGGGCCAGGGCGGCACGCCGCCCTACATCGTCCGCTTCGCCGACGGGCGCGAGTCGCTCGTCTACCCCGGCCCGGACGCGCTGGTCATGCCGGCCGCCGGCGAGCCCGGATGACGGCGCGGCGGCGACCCGGCGAGGGAGCGCAGCGCCTCACCGGCGCTGCGCCCTGACCCGGCCGCCACCTCGCCGCCGCCGGGGTCGCGGGCGATGGCCACCACCAGCTCGCCCACGGGGTCGCGGGCCAGCGTGATCGTGTGGCCGGCGGCCAGCAGCGCGTCCGCCTCCGCGCGCTGCGCCGAGGCGGGCCCGTCCAGCAGACGCCGGGCGGCGATCAGGGCGGCGACGGGGGTGCGGTGGCGGGTCAGCAGCACGGGCTCGTCGTCGTACGGGCCGGCGACCTGGCGCACGAGGTCGCCGAGCTTGGACCGCGCCGTCGACAGCGACACGACCGGCAGGCCGCTCAGCACCCCGGCCACGTGTGACAGCGGCACCAGCGCCGCCCACTCCCAGCGCTCGCGGGTGATCAGGGTGACGACGCCGCCCTTGCCGGCCGCCTCCACGAGGGAGCCCCACCGGGCGCGGGCGTCCTCGACGGCGACGGGCACGCCGAGCCGAGCCACCAGGTCGTCGTACGAGGGGCGATCCATGTTGATCACCCACAGAGCGTAAGGCGGCTTACGAAATATCCGCAAGCCGCCTTACGAAATCGTCCGTTGACGCCTTCGTTGCATCGCTTCCTGAACTCATCAAGTAGTGAATCAAGGAGCGGCCCCATGCGCAGGACTCCCGCGGCCGTCGTGAGCGCCGTCGTGAGCGCCGTCGTCAGCGCCGTCGTCGGCGCCGCCTTCTTCGCCGCCGCGCCGGGCGCCGTCGCCGAGCTCGTCCCGTACTGGATCGGCGGCTGGCGCGTACCGCCCGCGATCGCCGGATGTTGGAGCTCCATGTACGACCGAGTTTGACGCCCAGTGAGGAAGTATGGTCGTCTCGTGACCATTGTTTCTGATGGGATGATTTAAACCGGTCCGGGGGAGAACGTTCATGCCGCACGTCCTCCTGCGCGTGCTCGCTGCGACGTCCATCGCAAGCACCGTCCTGGCGGCCGTGCCGCCCGCGGCCCGCGCGGAGAGCCGCGCACCGACCCGCGCCGCGGCCCAGGCCGCGACCGGTGCGGTGAAGATCCGGCCGGTGGCGGCCCTGGAGGAGCCGGCCGGCGCCGCCGTCACCGTGAGCACCGGGCCGTCGCTCGCGGTCCGGCCGGCCGGAAACGAGCCGGCGGGGCCCGAGGCGCCCGAGGTGACCACCCCTGCCGGGCCCGGCCTGGTCGACCGGGTCGCCGCCGAGGCCGCCGCCGTCCAGGAGGAGCAGGGGGTCGGCGGGCAGGCGCCGGACGTGCGCAAGGTCCTGCCGGACACGAGCCGGGCCGGGACGCTCACGCCGCTCAAGCCCGTGGCCGCGGTCGCCGAACTGTTCGCCGGGCTGGGGAAGGCCGTGCCCGGGGCGACGTATCGGCTGTGCGTGGAGAGCGCGACGACGCCGGTGTCCTGCACGATCCGGCAGCCGGTCGGCGTGCCCGTGGCCGCCGACGTCACCGGCGACCGCGCCCCCGACCTGGCCGCCGGCCTCATCCCGGCGGCCCGGCCGGTCGTGGGCGCCGTCGGGCTCCGGTTCGCCGTCAAGCGGCTCGGCCGGGAGGACGTCAAGGCGCGGGTCTGGGCCGAGTACGACGGCAAGGTGTCGGTCGGGTTCGACGGCCTGCGGGACGGCCTGTCCGAGTACGATCAGGGCACGTTCACCGTGGACCTGGCGGGCAAGCGGGTCAAGGCGGTCCTGGAGCGCACCGAGCCGTCGTCGGCCGTGGTGGCGGGTCTGCTCGGGCGCAACGCGGTGCGCCTGAGCCAGTCGCCGGCCACCGACCGGCTCACCGTGAACGCCGGCCTCGACCCGCTCGCCCTCGACGTCGCCGCCTCCGCGCCGGCCCGCCTCGACGCGCTGGCGGTGACGGGTGGCCTGTTCGTCCGGGCGGTGCTCGACCGGATGCCGTCCCGCGCCGCGGTGCGGCTGTCCGGCGGCGAGATCCGCTTCGCCGGCTCGGCCTCGATCCCCCGCGCCGAGGTGCGCCACCACGCCTACCGCGACGGCCGGCTCGCCCGCGTGATCAGCGCCTCGCTCCGGCGGGTGCCGCCGTCCCTCACCGCCTCCTACCGAGCCGCGAACGGCCGCCAGACCCTCGCCGTCGACGCCGCCCGCGCCGGCGCCGCCGACCTGCTGTTCTTCGACCGGTACGCGGCCAAGACCGTGCTGCGCGCCGAGCTGAGCGCCCTGCCGGTCAGGTTGCGCCTGGTCAGCGACATGGCCGCGCACCGCGTCACGTACAAGACCAGCTCGCCCGTCGGCCGGTCCGCGGTCGTGCTGCAACGCGACGGGGGCGCGATCTCCACCCCGCGCGGCAACCACGTCACCATGATCAAGAACGGCGGCGCGCTCGGTGTGTCGGGGCTGCTGACCGGGTTGTCCGGGTTCGACGTCACGTACGGGGCCACGCCCCACGCCCGGCTGGAGGCGGTCGGCAGCGGCCGGTCGTTCCTCGGCGCGGCCAGCGTCGACGGCACCCACCTGGCCAGGCTGGAGATCTCCAACACCCCCTCCGCCGTGGACGTCACCCTCGACCCGGCCGCCAGGAAGGCCGTCTACCGGGCCGACGGCACGATCAGGAGGCTGCGGGCCGCGTACGCGGACGTCAGGTCCGGCCCCGTGGTCGACGGGACCGTCCTCGGCGTGCGGGACGACATGCGCGCGTCGTGGCAGCTGGGGGAGCGGACCACGGTCGCGGTCGACACCTCCGCCACCATCCGCCAGGTCCGGATGTACGCCGGCCGGCACCCCGCCGGCGGGGTGGGGGACGACCTGCGGGCCACCGTCCACGACGTGCGCGAGCACGCCGAGCTGGTCGCCGACACCCGGGCGCAGACCCTCGAATGGCGTTCGGCCGCGCCGGTCGCCAAGGTGTCCGCGCTGGCCAGAGCGAGGATCGGCGGCCGGCTCGCCAGGGCCGCCGCCGAGGTGACCGGCGTGCCCGCCCGCTTCAACGCCTCCTGGAACGCCGCCTCGTACCGCTTCCGCGGCCTGTCCGGGCCGGTCGGCTCGGCCGCGCTCGCCTTCGCCAACCACGACCGCGCCACCGCGCCCACCGGCCCGCACCTGGCCGCACACTACGACCAGGCGTCCGGTGACCTGGACGCGAGCGTGCTGGTCAAGGGGCTGTCGCAGGTCGACCTCGCCCCGGCGGCCGAAGGGTTCGCGGCCGGCTTCCGCGCGGCCCGGCAGACCCTCGCCGTGGACGCCGACGTCACCCACGGCGACCTGCGCTTCGGACTGTCCGGACGCCTCGGCCCGGTGCCCGGCCGCCTGGCGGTCTCGGCCGCCGGGGGCCGGCTCACGTACACGGGCTCCAACCTGGACGTCCGGGCGCGCGCCTGGCTCGGCAAGGCGGGCGCGCTCCAGCGGATGCGGCCGGCCCCCGCCGTCCCGGGCGGGGTGTCGCTCGTGGACGGCGGCTGCGCGGCCGGCACGCCCGGCTGCTCCCACGGCCCCTTCTGCACGCCCGACCGGGGCTGCTTCGGACTGCAGGCGAACCTCGACGTGAGGGGGCTTCCCGAGCAGGTGACCGTGGACCTGGCGGCCAGGACGTTCACGTTCGCCGGCTTCCGGCCACGCGGCCGCAGCCTGGGCGTCTACCTCGCCAGCGGCGTCCTGTCGCCGGTGCCGATCAAGGCCAGGGCCACGCTGACCGGGCTGCCGTCCACGATCACCAGCATGGCGCTGGGGCCGTTCGGGGCCGGGCCGGGCAACACCGTCCAGGCCGGGTACCGCATCGAGCCGGCCGCCACCCTCGGTACCCTCGACGTCCGCGCCGAGGGGGGCGGCGTGCGCGGGCACGTCTCCGTCGCCCCCGTGCCCGCCGCCGTGTCCGTGCAGGGCTCGTACGGCCCCCAGACCCGCATCCGGGTGCGGAACTCCGCGGCCGTCGAACGGCTCACGGCCAAGGTCACGCTGGCCGGGAAGGGCACCGGCGAGCTGCGGTTCGGGGACGTGCCGGCCGTCTTCGGCGTGGACGCCGACGCCGCGGCGGGCGGGCTCAGCGTGCCGGCGGTCACGTACAAGGCCGAGGGCGGGGTCAGCACGCTCGACGGGTACCTCGGCGTCGAGGGCGGGCTCGTCGAGCCGCTCGGGGACGTCGCGCTGTCGGTCAAGGACCTGGCGGCCGACACCACGATCAGGCTCAACCCGGACCGCTCGCTCGACCTGGTCTCCCGGCCCGTGCCCACGGGACGGGTCGCGGTGCGGGCCGGGCTCAAGGTGGATCCGGTCGCGCGGCAGCGCATCGCGGTCCGCAAGGAGGTGCCCTACACGACCGGGTTCCTGACGTACGAGGTCGGGGGCAGGTTCGGGCTGGGTGCCAGCTCCGTCGAGCGCTTCGGGCTGTCCGTACGCCGGGTGTCGTGGCTGCGGGTGCGTCCCGGCAAGATCCCCTTCGGGCTCACCGCGCCCCCGGCCCTCGGGTACGTCGCCCCCGGCTTCGAAGGCGCCTACGACCGCCTGGACGTCACCGCCGACGGCGTCGCCCTCCGGCCGGACGTCGCCCTGGACGTCCGGCTGAGCAGGCGGATCGGCGACGACGTCTTCCGCGACACCCTCCGGCTCGGCCCCACCACCTCGCTCGCGCTGCGCCGCTACGACCAGCGCATGCGCCGGATCGGCGCCCGGCAGGAGATCCGCGCCGCCGGGATCGGCCTGGCCTGCGTGACCGTGGACGCCAAGCCCGGCTTCGCCGCGGGGGGCCGCGGCAACACGATCACCCTCCGCGGCGCGGACGGCCCCCAGATGGTCTCCCTGCTGGACCCGGGAGGGCAGGCACCCGACTACGCCGTCGACCTGCTGACCCACTTCATGAGCCCGTTCCCGGGCGCGGACTGGAAGGTCGCCGCCACCACCGCCGGCTCGTGCCCCGCCTCCCCAGATCCCGCCCGCTGAGCCTCTGCCGGCCTGGCCGGAACGGGATCGCGCTTTCCGGGTTCATGCGGTGAAATGTCATCATTGACCGCCCAGGTAGGAGGGTCCGTGCCACTGTTCGACTTGCCGCTCGACGAGCTGCGCCGCTATCTCCCCGACCGCGACGAACGCGCCGACTTCGACGCTTTCTGGTCCCGTACGCTCGCCGAGGCCAGGCAGCACGACCTGGCCGCCGAGTACGTCCCGTACGAGCTGCCGTTCGCCACCGTGGACGTGTTCGACGTCTCGTTCGCCGGCTGGGGCGGGCACCGGATCAACGGCTGGTTCCTGGTGCCGCGCGGCCTGCCGGGGCCCGTGCCGTGCGTCATGCACTACATCGGCTACAGCGGCGGGCGCGGGTTCCCCATGGACCACCTGATGTGGCCCGCGGCCGGGTACGCGGTGTTCGTGACGGAGACCCGCGGCCACGGCGGCGCCAACGTCAGCAGCCCCGGCACCACCGGAGACCCGCACGGCAGCGCCGGCCCGCAGGCTCCCGGCATGATGACCCGCGGCATCCTCGACCCCGAGGACTACTACTACCGGCGCGTGTTCACCGACGCCGTTCGCGCCGTGGACGCCGCCCTCGAACACCCGGCCGTGGACGGCGGCCGCGTCGTCGTGTCCGGCGGCAGCCAGGGCGGCGCCATCGCGCAGGCCACGGCCGCGCAGCACCCGGCCGTCCGGGCGGCGCTGATCGACGTGCCGTTCCTGACCCACTTCCGGCGCGCCGTCGAGATCACCGGGCGCGACCCGTACCAGGAGCTCGTCCGCTACCTGGCCAGCCGCAGGGACGACGCCGAGCAGGTGTTCCGCACGCTGTCGTACTTCGACGGCATGAACTTCGCGGCCCGCGGACGGGTGCCCGCGTTGTACTCGGTCGCGCTGATGGACGACATCTGCCCGCCGTCGACGGTGTTCGCCGCCTTCAACCACTGGCAGGGCCCCAAGGAGATCACCGTCTGGCCGTGGAACAACCACGAGGGCGGCGGCGGCTTCCAATCCGCGGAACAGCTGCGCTACCTGCGCAAGCTGCTCTCCGACGCCTGAACGCGTGCCGGCGTCGCCGCCTGGCGGCCTAACGTGGCCGCGTGGCGGCGTAACATGCGTCGCCGTGACTCACGGCCTGGTCGACGGCGCCCGCCGCGACCGCCCGGCCCGGTGCGGCCGCGGCCGGGCGCGCGTCACGCCGGCTGGTCGGTGACCAGGAAGGACACGCTGCCCTGGTCGTCGGCTCCGGCGTCGAGTGACTTGTCTTCGAGTACGGTCGCGGCGACAGGATCGAGGTAGACCCGCGCGCCCTCCGACTCCACGATGGCGTCTGTCGGCTCCGGCGCGGTGGCCAGCGAAAGGGTGAGCGAACTCGCGCCCTCGCCCTGGGACGAGATGCGGATCCCGCCCTGGGCCGGCTCTGGCGCGGACGCGGTCAGGTCGCGGATCGCCTGGGCTGCGTTGGCTGTCAGGGTGAGCACTACGGCTCCTCCTCACGGTCGACGTTCAGGAGTTGGCAGCCCTGCCCGCTGAGTCTTCACCCAACCCTTCTTGACCCGTTCTTTACCGAGAGTTCTCGCCAACCGGCATATTTCCCCGGCGTGTCCGGTGCCGCGTGGACAATGGGGCCATGGATTTCGCGACGGATCTCGCGGCGCGGAGGGAAGCGCTGGCGGTGACCTTCGAGGCCGCGTGACCCCACGTCGGAGCGGCGACGTTGCCGGACCGCTCACGATGACTACTCTCCGTAGTGGAGATGTGTTGGCAGGTCGTGGGGGTGTCCATGCGTGCTCGTCTGATCGTCGTGCTGGCCGTCGTGCTCGCCGGGTGCGGTGACCTTCCGACGGACACCGCGATGGTGGCGTCGCCGACGGCGGGGGCGCCGCCGTCCGAACAGGACAAGGGCTGGCTACGGACCATCCACGAGGGCAACCTCGCCGAGGTGCAGGCCGGGCGGCTGGCGGAGGGCAAGGGAACGACGAAGCGGGTCAAGGCCATCGGCCGGATGCTCGTCCGCGACCACACCCAGCTGGACGTCCAGGTCGCCGGGACGGCCACGCGGCTCGGCGTCCAGCTGCCCACGTCGCCGTCCCGTCACCAGCAGGAGGAGCTCGAACGGATGCGCAGCGCCACGGGCTCCGACTTCGACGAGGACTTCCTGGCCGCGATGACCAAGGAGCACACGGCCGCGATCGCCGCCACCAAGGCGGAGATCTCCAACGGGACGTCCCCGGCGGTGGTGTCCCTGGCCAGGGGGGCCGCGCCCAAGCTGCAGCAGCACCTGACGGCGCTGCGGCAGGCCCACGGCACGGCGCTGCGGCGGTCCCACGCCGAATGACCGGCGGTACCTGACCGGCCCTGTACATGGCTCGGTGCATTTAGAGCGATATGGGGTATTTGTCGGGGGTTGCCGGCATGCCTAGCTGCGGGGAGATCGCCATGGCCACGCAGACCGAGATCCGCGCGCTGCTCGAATGCCACGTCGTCGCCTCGGACGGGCGGCCGATCGGCCGGGTCGGCCAGGTCTACCTCGACGAGCGCACCGGTGAGCCCGAGTGGGTGACCGTGCGGACCGGGATCCTGCGGCAGACGTTCGTGCCGCTGGCCGGCGCCCGGCGGACGGGTACGCGGCTGCGCGTCCCCTTCGACTCGGAGACCGTGAGAGCCGCTCCGGGCGTGGACGCGTGGATCGTCGAGGCAGCCCGGGGTATCGACGCGTACGGCCATCTCGCCGCCGCCGAGGAGATCGGCCTCTACCGCCACTACGGGCTGCTGCCGATGATCCCCGCCCAGCGCCCGCCCTCTCCCTGACCGGTCGCCGATCGGTACGAATTCGGTCTAGTGACGGATCACTATCGATCGGGTAAGGGGCGGGCATTCTGGGCGTTCTCCGGTGGCGCCGTGTCACCCCTCGTCATCATGCGGCACAGGCGACTCGCGGGCGCTCGACAGCCCCGTGACCACAGGTAACGCGCCCGCGCGCCGTACGCGCGGGCGCGTGGGGCGGGGGCGTCGCGAAACCCGTCGTTCACCTGCGCGGAGTCGCCGGTTCACGTGCACCCCGCCTGGGCGGGGTGGGATCCAAGACCTATCCGTTAAGTGTCAGTTGACAGAAATCCGCCTACTGCCCACGATCGGAGCGGCACTATTAAGTGTGAATTTACGAAGATCGAACATGGCCCACGGGTCAGGAGGTGGCCTGAGATGAGCATCGAGCCCAGGGCGAGAGTGGCCCCAGAGCGCGTGCCGCCTGCCTGGGACGAACCGGTGCCCGTGCCCCCGGAGACGGCGGCCCAGCAGCGCGTGGTCCAGCGCATCTGCGCCCGCGTCGCCCCGGAAGGCATCGACATCGGCGTCGGCGAGCTGCCGCCCGGCGGCCTGCAGGTGTGGATCGACACCCCGGTGCCCCCCGCGGAGCAGGAGGGCTGGGTCCTCCACCACCGCATGGCCCGGGAGGTGTCCCTGGTCGGCTGGCACTGCGAGGCCGACAAGGACCGCCTGCTGGTGCTCGGCTGGAGCGCCGCCTGCCTGCACAACCGCGTACGCCTGCTGCAGAGCGGACTGCGCCGCCTGGCCGGCTTCGAGCACACCGCCCAGCGCGCCGTACAGCTGGAGGGCCGGCACCCCGACGACGCGCCCGCCGCCGACATCGTCGCCGACACGTGCGCCTCGATCGAGCGGCGGCTGCGCTGGCCGGAGCGGCTGGCCGAACTCGACGGCTACGAGCGCAGCTCGGGACTGCCCCACCTGCAGCTGCTCCTCGCCCAGGTCACCGGCCTGGAAGCCAAGGTGGCGGCGGTCTGCGCCGAGCACCTGATCATGGCGAGGGTGCTCGCCAGAGCCGTCTGCGAGCAGTACGCGGTCCACCACGACCTGCGCCGCGCGCAGCGCGACGTCCTGGCCGAGACCCGCCGATGGGTGCACGCCAGCTCCATGATCCGTGGCTCGGCCGCCCGGCCGGGCCCCACCGGCGGCGGCCGTCCCCACATGGGGCTCGCGGAACGCCGCATCGCCGCGAGCGTCATCAACCACGGCGTGCCGCGGGCGACCCCCGCGGCCGTCATCCCGCTGGCCGGCACCACCGGCCACGAGGAGGACGCCCGCTGAACCGCCACCCCGCTCAACGGCGAGCGGCCCCGGAAAACCCCGTCCACATCCGGTAGGAGAGCTCCCCCATGCGAACCCCCCCGCACCTGCCCGGCCGTACCCGGCACGAGTCCCGCGACACCGACACCGCCGTGCGGCCCCGGCGCCACCCGTACGGCCTGCACGAGGTCCCCGTGCAGGCGCCGCCGCGCGGCACGCTCGACCTCCCCGACCCCGACCTCGCCCCGGACTCCGTCCCGGACCTGTACGTCGAGCAGCGCCTGCTCGGCATCAGGGAGCTGTCCGCCCAGGCCATCGGCTCCATCGACGACCTGCTCCAGCACACCGCCTGAGAAAGCACGAGGAGAGCCATGCAGGAACTCACGCGAGTGGAGCTGATGCCGCGCGACGTCGGGGGACACCAGCCGCGGTCCATAGCAGGTGTCGAGACGCCGCGCACCCTCGACGAGGTACGCGCCCTCGTCCGGCGGGCCATGTCCGCCAGGCGCCGCCTCTACCCGGTCAGCACCGGCCGCAACTGGGGCATGGGTTCGGCCATGCCCGTCACCGACGACAACGTCGTGGTCGACCTCGGCGGCATGAACCGCATCCGCAGCCTCGACCTGGAGACCGGGTACGCGGTCATCGAGCCCGGGGTCACGCAGGCCCAGCTGGCCGCCGTGCTGCGCGACACCCCGTGGATGCTGAACGTCACCGCGTCCTGCGCCGACACCTCCGTCGTCGGCAACGCCCTGGACCGCGGCGACGGCTGCATCCGCTCCCGCGTCCACGACGTGGCCGGGATCGAGGCCGTGCTGGCCGACGGCAGCGTGGTCACCACCGGCGGGCTCGACCCGTCCGGCCGCTACCACGGTCGGGTCGCCGGGCCCGACCTGACGGCCGCGTTCGTCCAGCACAACCTCGGCGTCGTCACGGCGATGGCGATCGCGCTGGTTCCGCGCCCGGAGACGATCGGGCTCGTGCACGGCCGCCTGCCGCGCCACCAGGCCGGGGTGGCGCTCGAGGCGGTCGCCGGCTTCCTGCGCCGCGGCAACCCCGCCGAAGGGCTGCTGCGCGTCCGCGAGCTGTCGCTCGTGCCGAGCCAGGGCGACTGGCTGCTGCCCGCGGGCGCCGACCCGAGCACGTTCACCGTTCTCGGACCGCTGATGGGCAGCGACGCCGCCGTGGAGCTGGCCGAGGAGCTGCTGCGCAAGTCGCTGGTCGAGGTCGAGGGCGCCGAGGCGATCCGCGTCGTCGACGCCGCCGAGGTGCGGCCCGGCGACCCGATGTACGCCCGGGCGCTCATGGCCCAGGGCATCCCCACCTGCCTGGGCGTGCGCAACGCGCTCGGCGTGGCCTCCTGCGACCTGATCGACGAGGGCCAGATCGGCTTCCTGGCCCTGCTGCCGCTCATGCCGACGAGCGCCCGCCGTACCGATGACATCCTGGCCGCCCTGCAGACGGCCGTGGACGCGCACGCCACCGCCCTCATGGTCGAGTGGAACCTCGTCAGCAGGCACCTGGCGAACGGCGTCATCCAGATCTTCTTCGAGCGCGGCGCGCCGGACGCCCCGCACCGCGCGCACCAGCTCCGCAACGACGGCAACTGCCTGCTCCGCGGGCACGGCTGCGCCATCTACCGCTCCGACATCGACCACGCCGCGGCCGACGTCTGGTCCGAGACCAGCACCGCCAGCCTCGGCATGCTCCACCGGCTCAAGACCGCGCTCGACCCCGACGGCCTGCTCTCACCCGGCCGGTACGGGGCCTGACGACCCGACAAGAACGACCCGACAAGGACGACGCGACACGTTCGTCCCCGCCGGCGGCACAGCCGGAGTGTGCCCGGCCGGCGAGGTCTTCATAGCGGAACGCTCACAGCTCATGGGAGGTGACCACGTGCGTTCGTCACCGGCACGGGGGACGAGCACGGCCGGCGTGGACCGCCGTCAGGCGGTCATGCTGCGACTGGTCGGCGCGGGTGTCATGTTGACGGTGATGGCCGACACCACGGCCACCACCCTGGCGGTCGGGGTGTTGCGTTACACGCCGGCGGGCGCCGGCATGCCACTCGGCGACCTCGTCTGGCTGACCAGCGCGGCGTTCATCCCGATCGCGGCGCTGCTCGCGACGGCCGGCCGGTGGGCCGACCTGTTCGGCCGCCGGCGGGTGCTGGCCGTCGGGCTGGTGGTGTTCGTGCTGGGCGGCGTCGCCACCGTCACCGTGGACACGTGGTCGCTCGTGCTGGCGGCGCGGGCCGTCCAGGGCGCCGGGGCCGCGGCGATGATCCCGGCCAGCCTCGGGCTGCTGCTCGGCGAGCTGCCCGAGGGGCAGCGGCGCGGCGCGATCGCGCTGTGGAGCTCGGCGTCCGGGCTCGGCTGCCTGCTCATGCAGGCCGGCGGCGGCTGGCTGGCCGCCTCCGTCGGCTGGCGGGCGCTGTTCATCCCCGACGTCGTGATCGGCGTCGCGCTCCTGATCGCCTGCGTCGGGCTTCCATCGGGCCGGCGCGCCGGCGCCAGGGGCCTGCCGGACGTGCTCGGCGCGTGGCTGCTCGCCGCCGGGATCGCGGTCGTCGTGCTGGCCATCTCCAAGGCCATGTCCTGGGGCATGGACGTGGCGTGGCTGGGGCTGGCCGCGCTGCTGCTCATCGGTGGGGCGCTGGCGCAGGCCAGGCACCACCGCCTGCCGGCCATCGACCTGGCGCTGTGGCGCCGGCCCAGGTTCGTCTGGGGGTGGCTGGCCACGTGGTGCTTCGGCGCGCTGTCGTACGGGCTGCTCACCGTGCAGCCGCTCTACCTTCTCCACCTGGGCTATCCCATGCTGGAGGTGGCCATGTGGCTGACGCCCACGTCGGTGGCCGTGGTCGCGACCAGCATCCTGGCCGGGAAGATCGTCAAGCGGATCGGCGCGTACGGCCTGATCTACGCCGGTTCGCTGCTGTGCGGCGGTGCCTGCGTGCTCGCGCTCGTGCAGATCGGCCCCACCGTGTGGGGTCTGGTGGCCAGCGTGATCGTCGGTGTCGGCGTGGGCGCGCTGGCGCCGGGCACGTCCGTGGCCACCACCCTGGCCGCCCGCCCCCACCAGTACGCCTCCGCCGTCGGCGCGGCCACGATGGCGCGCATGGTCGGCGGCGCGGTGGGCGTCGCCGTCGTGTCGGTCGTCATCGACCACCCGTTCATGACCGGCCCCTTCGCCGGGCTGGCCGGCGCGATCGCGCTGTGCGTCGCCATCTCTGTGCTCATCGGCGCGATCGCCCTCACCAAGATCACGCGGCTGCGGCCCGACCCCGGCGACGTCATGATCAAGGTGCCGCGCCGGCTGCTTCTGGAACTGCGGATGACGCTCGCCACCGTCGCGGCGGAGGCCGACGCGTTGCTGCCGGCCGCGGCGGAGGCCGACGCGTTGCTGCCAGTCGAGACCCGCACGCCCCCCATGGACCACATCCCGCGGCCGCGGACGGCCGACTCCGGTCCGCTCGCCGGCACCCGCGGGAACGCGAACTAGAACGACCATCGAAAGGGCTCTCGTCATGGCAACCACATCGTGCGACGTAGCCGTCGTCGGCGCCGGTCTCGGCGGCTGCTTCCTGGCGTTACTGCTGGGTCGCCGCGGCCACAACGTCGTCGTCATCGAACAGGGACCCTCCATCCCCGGCGCGGGCGCCGACTTCCTCAAACCCCCCGGGTTACGGGTGCTCGCCCGCCACGGCCTGGCCGACGTCGTCGGACGCCACGGCCTCAGACGCGACGTCATCCGCTACTACCACGACGGCGACCCCATCCAGGAGTGCCGCTTCCCCGACGGCGGCTTCCTCATCCGCCCCTACCGCGAACTGGTCGAGCTGATCTACGCCGCGTGCGCGATGGAGGGCGTGGACTTCTGGTTCGACGCCGAGATCGCCGACATCACCGCCGACGCCGGCCGGGTGGAGGAGCTGACCCTCGCCGACGGCCGCCGGCTGCGCGCCGGCGTCGTCATCGGCGCCGACGGCGTCAAGTCCGCCGTACGCCGGGCGCTCGGCATCGAGCAGCACACCATGCCGTACGAGCGGCTGCACATGCGGGTGGCGACCGTGCCGCTGACCGCCAGCGTCGCCCGGCTCAACCGGCTCTACTTCAGCTCCGAAGGCTGGCTGGCCTACCTGTACCCGCTCAACCGCGACCAGGCGCGGGTGTTCGTCGGCCTGCCGCCCGAGGACGACCAGGAGGTCTTCCAGGACGGCATCCCCGCCCTCATCGACGAGCTGAAGAAGTTCGTCACCGACAGCTCCGACGCCTTCAACGCCCTCCAGACGGCCACCTGGCAGCTGATCAAGGTCTCCTCGCTGCGCGTGTCGGCGTACCACAGGGGCAACGCGGCGCTGCTCGGGTCGGCCGCGTTCGCCTGCCATCCGATGACCGGCATGGGCATGAGCTACACGCTGCGCGACGCCGAGATCCTCGCCGACGTCATCTGCGCCGCCGGAGGCGACGCCGAGCTGCTGGACCGGCTGCTGTTCGCCCGCTACGAGCCCCGCCGGCACGCGCACCGGCAGCTCATCGACTACGGCGACGCCCTGGCCGCGACCTTCCGCGACCCGGACGCCTACCTGGCCGCGTTCCGCCCGGACCTGCACGTCTTCGGCGAGGCGGCCGTGCCGGCGCCGACACCGGCGCTGGAACTGGTCTAGCAGCCGCGCCCCCGCCGCCGCCGTTCCCGACCGGTGAGGTCGTCCTCATTTCCCACGCTGAGTGCGGTGCCCGGCCCGGTCACCCAGGCGGCGGGGGCGTATCCACCGCCGCGCCGGGTCACGACGTGATGATCAGTTCAAGGCCGTTGCGGTCCTCCCGCACCTGATGGCCGGCCCGCACCAGCACCGACCGCAGCGCCAGCCGCACCGCGGTGCGCACGGTCGCGTACTTCACCAGCCGCTCGGCCGACGTGCCCCACGACACGACCACCCCGCGCGCGGGGTCGTGCCAGACGCCGAGCCCGCCGTCGGCCGGCATCACCGACGGCTCGACGGTGAAGCCCGCGTCCGTCAGCTCCTGCCGGACGAGCCGTTCGAGTGCGGGGCCGTGGCCCGAGGCGGTGTCCATCACGGTCCGCTGCCCACGCCCACGAGGCCGCGAACCTCGGGTGAGGGAGCTGTCCCGTGCGAGGATGTCTGTTGTGTCCTCCGCGTCATCAGCGCTACGACTGTCGAGGGCCGTCGTTTTCGCGACGGTCTGCGGCGCTGTGTCAGTGGGTGGGCACACGCTGGCCGGCGGCGGGCCGGTGCCGTTCCCGGTCTACCTGGCCGGAGTCCTGGCGGTGCTCGCGTCGGCGTACGCGCTCAACGGGCGCGAGCGCGGCCTGCCCGCCGTGCTCGCCGCCACCGTCACCGCGCAGACCGTGCTCCACCAGCTCTTCGAACGGCTCGCGCCCGCCGCGGAGCACGCGCACGCGCACGGGCAGCCCGCCCCGGGGATGACGCTGGCGCACCTCACGGTGGCCGGGCTCACCGCGTGGTGGCTGCACCGCGGCGAGCGGGCGCTGTGGCTCATGATCCGCCTGTACGCCGCGCCGCCGCCGGCGATCCGGCTCCTCGTCGCCGCCCCGGTCCCGGTCGCGGCGCCGGCGTGGCGGCCGGTGATCCCCGTCGACGTCCCCGCCGAGGCGGGGCGGGTCGTCACCTACGCGATCGGGCGGCGAGGGCCGCCGGGGGGCTCGTGCTGAAGCCCCCTGGCGCGCCGGCGCCCGCCGGCGTGCGTCCCCGCCCGTTCTCGCGTACTGGAGATGGATCATGACGTTTCTCT
>DASUCK010000577.1:0-2577 GCA_036276095.1 Nonomuraea sp.
ACGCCGACCGCGACGCCCGCCAGCGCGACGTGGCCCATGCCGTCGCCGATCAGCGCCAGCCTGCGGGCCACGACGTGAACCCCGACCGACGGCGCGGTGACCCCGATCAGCAGGGCGGCCGTCAGGGCACGCCGCATGAAGTCGTAGTCGAGCAGCTCGAGCATCACGACCCCCTCTGGTCGTGCGGCTGGTCACCGACGTGGTGATGGCCGTGGCCGTGGACCTGCTGGCCAGGGGTCGGAGGTCCGTCATGGGTGATCCGGCCGTCGTCCAGGACGACGACGCGGTCGATCAGCGGCTCGAGCGGGCCGAGCTCGTGGGCGACGAGCAGCAGCGTCCTGCCCGTTCCGACGAGCCGGCGCAGCGTCTCGGCGAGGATCTCCTGGTTGGCCAGGTCCACCCCGGCGGTGGGCTCGTCCATGACCAGCACCTCGGGGTCACTGGCCAGCGCCCGGGCGATCAGCACCCGCCGTTGCTGCCCGCCGGAGAGTGCGGCGACGTCGGCACCCGCCTTCTCGGCGAGGCCCACGGTGGCGATCGCGTGCTCGACGGCCTCGCGGTCCTGGGCCCGGGCCGGCGCGAAGGGGCGCCGCAGCGTGAGCCGGCCCGAGGCGACCACCTCGCGCACGGTGGCGGGCACGCCGCTGCCGGCTCCGTAGCGCTGTGGCACGTAGCCGATCCGCCAGCGCTGGTGGAAGCGTGGCGCAGGCACACCGAACAGCCTCAGATCGCCGCCGGTGAGCGGCAGCAGGCCGAGCAGTGCGCGGACCAGGGTGGACTTCCCCGATCCGTTGGCGCCGAGCAGGGCCACGACCTCGCCCGCCGACAGCGTGAAGTCGACCTCACGCAGCACCGGGCGCGCGTCGTAGCCGACGGTCGCGCCGGTCAGCCGCATGACCTCCACGCCCGTCAGCGGCACGGTTGCCCTTCCTGCAGCGTGGCCAGGTTGCTGCGCATCACCGCAAGGTAGTCCTCACCGCGCGAGGTGTCGGTCAGCCCCTCGATCGGGTCCAGCACCGCGGTGCTCGCACCCGTCTCGCGAGCGATGGTGCGGGCCACGTCAGGGCTGACGAGCGTCTCGTAGTAGATGGTGCGGACCCCGTTCGTCCGAACGAGGTCGGACACCTCGGCCACCTGTCGCGGCGCCGGCTCCGCGTCCGGGGAAAGACCCGAGATGCCCACCTGGCTCATGCCGTAGCGGTCGGCCAGGTAGCCGAAGGCCTCATGGCTGGTGACCAGTTCGGTCCCGGCACAGCCGGCCAGCCCCTCGGCGAGCTCGGCATCCAGTGCTTCGAGGGTCCGGCGCGTCTGAGCCGCGCCGGCGCGGTAGCGGGCCGTGCCGTTCGGGTCCACCTTGGCAAGGCGACCGGCGATGGCCTCCGCGACGTCGGCCAGCCGGAGCGGGTCGAGCCAGAAGTGCGGGTCCAGCGTGCCCGCGAGCGGGAGCAGGCGCGCCGCCGACGAGACGTCCAGCGCACTGTCGCTCGCCTCCTGCACGATCGCGTCGTCCAGCGCGGGTTGGAAACCGTCGAGGTAGACGATCAGGTCGGCCTCGCTGAGAGACGCGACCTGTCGCGTCCCGAGCTCGAGGTCGTGCGGCTCGGCGCCGGGCGGCGTCAGCCCCTCGACGCGAACCCGGTCGCCGGCCACCTGCTCCGTGACCCACTCCAGGGGGTAGATGGACGCGAGGACGGCGGGTCGGTCCGCGGAGTCGGCGGAGTCGGCGGCGCTGCAGCCGGTGGCCAGGAGGCCGACTGTGAGGACAAGGGCCTTTTGGCTCGTTGGGACACGCATGGAACGATGATGACTAATTGGAAATGATTGTCAAATCCGATTGGCGACCCACCGGCTACCCTGCCCGCGTGCTGGCCGTCACCCGCTGCGTCGTCCCCGATGCCGCAGCTGCCCACTTCCAGGCGGTGGCGCAGCAGGTGCTCGACGCGCTCTCGGCTCGGTCCGGCTTCGTTCGGGGTCGTCTCGGCCGTGCAGCTGACGACCCAGCGCTGTGGGTGCTGGTCACCGAATGGGAGGGGATGGGCGCCTACCGGCGGGGCCTGTCGTCGTACGACGTGAAGCTGGCCTTCGCGGCGCTCATGGGCGATGTCGTCAACGAGCCCAGCGCGTTCGAGGTGATCTCCGGGGTCGAGCGGCCGGCATCCACTGCGGGGGCGTCCGGCGACGACGAGTAGGGTCGGCCATTCACCCGCCGACAACCAGCCGGATGGAGGCCATCGTGGCCAAGGGCAGCTCCAGTGGCGCACAGCGCAACGACGCGATCGTCAGTCTCAGCAAGCGCCGGGGCTTCGTCTACCCCAGCAGCGAGATCTACGGGGGCACCCGCTCCGCCTGGGACTACGGCCCGCTCGGCGTCGAACTGAAGGAGAACGTCCGCCGCCAGTGGTGGCGCACGATGGTCCAGGGCCGTGAGGACGTCGTCGGTCTGGACTCCGCCGTGATCCTGGCGCGCGAGGTGTGGGTGGCCTCCGGGCACGTCGACACCTTCACCGACCCGCTCTCGGAGTGCCAGAGCTGCCACAAGCGGTTCCGCGCCGACCACCTCGAGGAGGCGTACGAGGC
>DASUCK010000578.1:0-33778 GCA_036276095.1 Nonomuraea sp.
GAACCCAGCTCCGGCCTGGACGCCGAAGCCGAACACACCATCCACCAGCGGCTGGTCGAACACCGCCACGGCACCACCAGCGTGATCATCTCCCACCGGCTCAACGGGGTGCGGATGGCCGACCGGATCGCCATCCTCGACAACGGCCGCATCACCGAACAAGGCACCCACGACGAACTGATGGCGCGCGACGGCACCTACGCCCGGCTCTTCCGCATGCAGGCATCGGGCTACGACACCGGCCACGAGCCGCAGCCGGTCCCATGATCGCCCTGACCTCCGCGCTGGCGGTGATCGCAGTGATCGCAGTGATCGTGGTGGCGGCCGTCGTCGTGCGGCGGCGGATCGTGGTCGTCACCGTGTCCGGGACCAGCATGACGCCCACCCTTCAACCCGGCGAGAAGCTCCTCGTACGCCGGTGCGGCATCACCGCGTTGAAGGTCGGCGACATCGTGGTCCTGGAACCGCCACGCGTACCCGTCTCCCCCGAGGTCACGGTCCTCGTCCCGCTGCCGACGCGAACGCAATGGCAGGTCAAACGGGTCGCGGCACTCCCCGGCGACCCGATCCCCCCATCGGCGCGGGAGGCGGCGGGCACCCTGCGGACCGTCCCCGACGGCACGCTGATCGTCCTCGGCGACAACACCGCGAGCAAAGACTCCCGCCTCAACGGCCCCTACCCCGCCGACCGGATCCTCGGCATGGCCCTCAGAAAACTGCACGCCGTGCCGTAGGCGGCTCGCCCGAAAACCGGGGGTCCGGCGTCCTGTGCTTCGCCTACCGCCAGCGCACCGCACCCCGGTCATGCCCGGCCGGTGCAGATCGTGAGGGGCGGCTCCGGGTAGACCAGCGCGACCGGTCGGGTCAGGTCGTCGCTCACCGGATGGGTCGCTTCCTCGCCGCACAATTCCCTGTCGGCGTGCCCTTCGACCACTCGGACGATCCGGTACGTCGCCGACGAGCCGCACGCCACCCTGCTCGCCTTGCCGGTGGGGAAGCCGATCTCCTGGTGGAAGCAGTCGCCGACTCGGGCGTTCAGCGTGAGGCACAGATGCCAGCCGCCGCTGCGGACGTATGGGCTGGTGGCGTACCCGTAGGCGGACGAGCCGCATCCCCTGCTGTCGGTCAGCCGCCGGGCCACCTTGTACGCGGCTTCCGGCGCGTCGCAGCCGACGATTCTGAAATCGCCGGCTTTCCTGCCCCGGCTCTCCGCCTCCAGGCAGTCGCCCGGCCGGGCGCGCGAGGGGTCGTCCTCGGACGTGCAGCCGGACAGGGCGAGCAGGGCGGCCACCGCGAGCGTCGCGATCCTGCGGAGCTTGTGACATGTCGTGCTGATGGGGCGCATGGCCGATCAACCCTACCCATGGTGGCCGGTCACGTCGATCTGCCCTGTGCACCACCTGTGTTCCCGGGTAACTCACCAACGCGGTCGTGACCTGGACGGGCGACTACTCGGGGCCGGCGGTGGCCGCGCTGCGCGCCGAGGGCGGCCACGTCAACGACGAGGCGCTGGCCCACATCTCCCCGGCCCGCAGCGAAACCGTCGACTGCTTCGGCGCCATCAGCGTCGAGATCGGCATCGAACCAGCCAGGCTCCACGCTCCTCTAGACAGGACACCCAATCGAATGCAGTATTTATTTTACGATACCGCTCCGTAAATAAAAGGTGAGGCGATGGACACCGACGTCCTGGTGGTCGGAGCCGGTCCCGTGGGCCTTGCGCTGGCTTGTGCGCTGCTGCAACACGGGCTGGCCGTACGCGTGGTCGACAAGGCCACCCGGCCGGCCACCACCTCGCGGGCCAACTTCGTGCACGCCCGCGGCTCGGAGGTCCTCGATCGCCTGGACGCCTTGGGCGACCTGCCGCAGGAGTCGGTACGCGCCATGACGATCACCACCTACGCCGGCGACCGTCCCATGATGAAGATCCGGTTCGGCGACCCGGGCCTGGGCACCGCCGCACCCCCGATGGTGATCTCCCAGGCCCGCGTCGAGGCGACGCTGCGCGAGCGGCTGGCGGAGCTGGGCTGCCGGCCGGAGTGGGGGGCGGCGCTGGTCCAGGCGGAACAGGACGCCGACGGAGTCACCGCGGCGCTCGGCGATGGCCGTACCGTCCGCGCGCGCTGGCTGGTGGGCTGCGACGGCACCGGCAGCACCGTCCGCAAGCTGGCCGGCATCGGCTTCCCCGGCGTCAAAATCAGCGAACGGTTCCTCCTGGTCGACGGGCACCTCGACGGCGATCCACCGCTCGACCGATCTGGCACCAGCGGCTGGGCGCACTCCGACGGCGTGCTGGGCGCCATGCCGATGCCCGGCGACCAGTGGCGGCTGCTCGCCTACGACGCCACCTTCCGCGACGACAAGCCCAGCGAGGAGGAGATCGCCAACCGCATGCGGCGCATCCTGCCCGCCCGCACCGGCCTGACCGGCCTGCGCCTGCACGATGTCACCTGGGCGTCCTTGTTCAGCGTGCACCGCAGGCTCGCCGACACCTACCGCGCCGGGCGCATCCTGCTGGCCGGCGACGCCGCGCACGTACACGCGCCGTTCGGCGGGCAGGGCATGCTGACCGGGCTCGGCGACGCCGAGAACCTCGCCTGGAAGCTCGCCCTCGTCACCCGCGACCTGGCCACCGACCGACTGCTCGACACCTACCAGGCCGAACGCCGCCCGCTGGCGAGCGCGGTGTTGCGTGGCAGCACCGCGGCCACGAAGGTCAACATCGCCGGCAGCCCGCTCGGCCGCCTCCTGCGCGATCAGGTGCTGATGCGGGTGTTCAGCCGGCCGTGGATCCAGCGGTGGACCACGTACACGACCTCGCAGCTGTGGGTCAGCTACCGGCGCGGCCCACTGGGCGGGCGGGGCGGCAAACCACGCCTCGGCGACCTCGCGTGCGAGCGCCTCGACGGCAGCCGTACCCGGTTGCACGCCGAGCTGCGCGGCACGTGGGCCGTGCTCGGCGATGACATCACGGACGCCGTCGAGGTGGCCCGGCGGCGGCTCGGTGACCGGGTCGTCCGGCTCCGCGCCGTCGGGCCGGCCCTGCTCGTCCGCCCGGACGGTCACCTGGCCTGCAAAGGCGGCCCCGCCGACCTCGCCCGCTGGCTGGACGGAGCGCTGGGATGACCGCCACCCGAGGACGAGGGCGCCCGCGCGACCCCGAGACCGACGCCTCCATCCTGTCCGCCGCGCTGGAGCTGTTCGTCGAGCGTGGCGTCGAGGGCACCAGCATCGAACAGGTCGCCAAGCGCGCCGGGGTAGGGAAACTGACCGTCTACCGCCGCTGGAGCAGCAAGGAAGAACTGCTCGCCCAGGCCATCGAGCAGTGGGTGAGCACCGAGGTGACCCCATCCGCCGCCGACGTCTACGCCCTGCGACCGCAGGCCATCGTCGAACGCGTCCTGCCCGCGGCTGCCCAGATGGCCGCCAGCCCCGGCTTCCGCGCGCTGGTCGCCCGCATCATGGGATCAGCGGTGAGCCACCCCGCGCTGATGGAGATCTACTGGAAGCACTACATCCTCCCCCGGCGCGAACTGGCCGCCGCGATGCTCCGCCGCGCCCAGCAGGACGGCACAGTGGCCGCCGACGCCGACCTCGACGTGCTCATCGACATGATGGCCGGCGCGGTGACCTACCGCGTGCTGCAGCCCGACCCGCCGGACGCCACCGAGATGCTGCGCTACCTCACGGCCGTGTACCGCCAGGCCGGCCTCTGCCCGCCCGCGGAGGACTGAACTGCTGGGCGGAGGGCGTGTTCCTCGCTTGATGTGCCCCTCCGCGTGGATTGCTTGCGGTTCGGTGAACAAGGCGTCCGTCGGAGTTGATCGTCGCTATGGTTTCGGCGTCTGAACGCCGGGATGGAGGCGAGGGACGGCCCTGGGGTCCAGTCCAGGCCGCCGGCTCCTTTCAGGCGGACGCGCCGCCATCGGCCCTCCGACGCCCTCGGCCGCGCTCGTCGGTCAGCGCGGCCGCGGCCTATACGGCGCGCTCCCGCACGGGGCGGCGGCCTCCCGGATCGACTCCGGCCGCGCGCACCGCCTCGTCCAGTGGTCCGCGGGTCCCGCCCAGGCGACGTAGCGGCGTGCTGCGCGCGATGCCCGCCTGCCGCGCGATCTCGACCAACGGGACGTCGGCGACGTCCTTACCGAGGCTTCGGCTGCCCGCAGCGCCGCGGCCACCTGCGCGTGTACGCCAATCCGCCCCGACGATGTCGCCGCCGGCTACGTCGAAGGCCCATGACCAGGAGACTTGGACCCCCAACACCACGAAAGCGCGGCAGGAACGGCGACGTTCACTATGGCAGGCCACACCCTCGCCCGAACGGATCAGCTTTTCCCCGCATCTAAGGATGCAGGAGGTTACCAATGATCCAGATGGGGATGGCCGTCGCGCTGGCGGCGGCGATGACGGTGTCGGGCGGGCTGCCCGACGGGATGTTGTTCATGGAGTCACACCCGCCCGCGAAGGAGTGGGAGACGTACAAGGAGACCGACTCCACGAACCTGCCGCTTCAGCTCAACCCGTGCTTCAATCGCTCGCGCCGGGACGGGGGACGCCTGGCGACCCGGGCGGTGCTCTACAGGGGCGAGTACGAGGTCAAGTACGAGCAGCTGGTCCTCTACAAGACTGTCCAACACGCTGAGCGGGCCATGGACCTGCTCCGCGCCGACCTTAAGAAATGCGCCGACGTCGGCAAAGGCTTGAAACGCTCCCGCTACTTCACCAAGCCGCTGCATGTGGGCGACGAGGGCCTGCGCGCGGGCGGCCGCGCCTACGAGTCCGGCGAGCACGCGGTCGCGGTACGCCGCGGGGCCGCCGTCTACCTGGTCGGCAAGTCCGCCTGGCCGACCAGGAGCCTGCCGATCAAGCGTTTCCGCGACCTGATCGCCCAGGCGGAAACGATGGCGGTCAGAGTCTGCGCGCTGCCCAAGGCGTCCTGCTAGAGGGCTGAGGACTCCGGTGCCGGAAGGCGGAGGGATCGAACGCGCCATCCAGCGTGGAGACCGCTCTCGTGTACGTCGACTCTCGTGTACGTCGACACCCTGATGCTGCGGGGCGTTCTCGCCGCCGATCCGGAGTGGTTCACGCTGCTCAAGCCCGCCGACCGGCGCGGGCTGACACCGTTGTTCTGGCGGCACGTCCAGCCCTGCGGCGAGGTGGGGCTGGACGCCAAGCATCTGCCGCTGGGGGGCGGCGCGGCTCCTGGGCACCGGGCGGACCGGAGTAGTTCACGACCGTGCCGTTGTCCGATGCTGATGCGCTGCCACCTGGGCGTGGGTTCGGCCTTCTCACGATTCCCTGTCCGTTGCCCGGCTTTGGCGTGCCAGGACGGCGACGTCGTCACCGAACGCCACGACCAGCCGGCCATCCGACGCGACGGCGATGTGCGACACCGCGCCTGGCAGGCCCGCTTGCCGCAGTTGGCGGCCGCTGTCGAGGTCCCATATCCGGAGGGTGCGATCCGCGCTGCCGGTCACCACGACGGGGCGGCCGTCCAGGTCTGTCACGACCACGGCCAGCACCGCCGCCGTGTGACCCGTCAGGGGATCGCGGACCAGCCGTCCGGTGTCCAGATCCCACACCCGGACGGTGCGATCCGCGCTCCCGCTCACCACGACCGGGGCACCGTCCAGGGTGCTGATCGCGATGGCGTTCACCGCACCGTCGTGGCCGGTGTTCACCGCTCCGGCGTGGCCGGTGTCCGGCCGGCAGACCTGACGGCCGCTGGACAGCCACCACACCCGTATCTCGGGTGTGTCGAATCCGTGTCCGGCGGTGACCGCCACCGGACGGCCTCGTAGCGAGCCGACGGCCACGGCGGTGACGCTGGTGTACTCGTCGCCTCGCCCAGTGACGGACGTGGGCATGGAGCCGTCGTCCAGGAACCACACGCGCGCTTCGTTGTGGTGTCCGCCGGTCACCACAACGGGGCGGCCGTCCAGGTGGCCGGTGGCGACTGCGGTGATGTGGCCGTTGTGGTCCTTCGTGTCGTGCGGGGTCCGGAAGGTGGTGTCCCCGGCCTGACCGCCGGGCAAGCGCAGCAGCCGCGGCTGGAACTGCTGGTTACAGGGGATCACCGCTACGGGATCGCCGTGGAGGTCGGCCAGGGCGAGCCGGATCCGTCCCTCCCCGGTGGGGACGGCGGGTCCTACCGGAGTGCCGTCGGCCAGGTCGGTGACGCACACATAGCCCTCGCCCCTTCTGGCGTCCTTGGTGGGGTCGTCGTGGTGAGCTGTGACGATGACCTCGCGGCCGTTGACCTTGCCGACCGTCAGGGCGGTGATGTCGCCGGGCAGACGGCGCGGCCGTTCGGAGGTGGATACGGATGCGGCACACGCGACGGCCAGGTCCCAGGCCTGCACCACGGGCGAGTGAAAGCCGCCGGTGACGGCGATCGGACGGCCGTCGGCCTCGGCCACGCGAACCGCATCGGGTCTTCCGCTCCCGGGTGGCAAGGGCGCGCACAACGGCTCCCCCGTGGCGGGGTCCAGCACGCGCAGACACCCATCGCGGTCGACGGCGACCAGGATCGGGCGGCCATGAAGTTCGGCGGCCGCGAGCGACCGGCCGCGCCTGGCCAGCACGCCTTCGGGCAGCAGTTCGCGGATGAGTGTTCCATCGCCTAGGTCCCGGACTTCGACCGGGCCGTTGAAACCGCCGCCGCAGCAGACGACGGGGCGACCGTCGAGGGACAGGGTGAGCAGGCTTTTCGGCCTGCCGGATGTCTCGATGGGTGCCGCGACCTCCATGCCGTCGAGGGGATCCCACACCCGCACGAGGCCGTCGTCGCCGCCGGTGACCGCGACCGCGCGGCCGTCCAGGGTCGTCGAGGCGATCGAGATCACGTTGGTGCCGTTGTGCGCCTCGAACGATGTGCCCAGCGGGCGCCCCGCAAGCAGGTCCCAGACGCCCACCGACGATCCGCCGGAGATCGCGATCGGACGGCCCGCGACCCTGATGACAGCGAGAGGATCGCTCGGGCTTCCTTCGGTGACGAACGGCGAGCCGACGCGCTGCCCGGAGTCGAGGTCCATCACCCACACACTCGCCCGCACGAGACCGCCGACGATGCCGTACCCGCTGACGATCAGCGATCGACGACCGTCGAGCTCCACGGACTCCAGGGCTTCGACCCCTCCGTCGTCGAATGCGGGCCTGCCGACACATCTGCCCGTTAGCAGATCCAGGGTCCAGCCGTCACGGCCCCAGGACGCGACGGTCACCGCGGCCTGGCCCCGCGGCCCGCCGGCGGCCATCGCCCAGGCCGCTCCTGCCGACCCCAGACCTTCGTAGCCCGGCAGATCGGCCGACCACAGCAACGCGCCGCCCAGCGACGTGCCCGTTGCCCACGCGACCCGGTACGGAGCCTCCGCGCCGTACTCGTCCGGCACCTCAGCGAGCCGTCGGCTCAAGTCACCGGCCTGCCATCGTGCGGCGTCCACGGCCAGAACCTGGCGCCGCGCGACGGGCGGCAGGTCACGATGCCAGCCAACGGACGTGCGGTAAACCGCCGCGGCCAACCGCGCCTCGGCCCCCACCGCTCGCGACGCGAGCGCCAGCACCTCATCCGGGTCAGCGTGAATCAAGAAGCGCGCATCGCCCACCATCTCCTCGGCCGATGTCTCCTCCGAGAAGTCCCTACCGTCATGGCCAGGTAAGTGACGATCACCAGTAGGCATGGCGACAGGCTAACACCGCCCTGCGCCCATAGCGGTTGCATCTGTCGGGGGACTCACCCGCGACGCAAGCCCAAGCACCAACCGATCGAATGCCGCGTCCAGGTCCGCGGCAAGCGCCCATGACCGGGCAGCCAGGCTAGGAGATCGCCGTCCTGCAGAACCATGGAGCTCCCCCAAGCGCCAGAGCCATTTTTACATGGCCACGCACACGTGGTACGAAACCCTCCGACAAGACCATCTGTCACACTTGTCCCTTACGCCCCATGGATGAGGTAGGAAAGACGCTATGGCAATCAGGAAATTCCGGTCACGAAGACTCGCTGCTTCGGCGGGCGCGCTGGTGGCAGGACTTGCCATGGCGACGGGGCCCGCATCACAGGTCGCCCATGCTCGGCAGACGGACACAAGCACGCTCGCCGGCGTCCCCGCATGGGCACAAGCGTCCTCCGCCTCGCCGTCCCCCGGGCCCACCCGTACAGTGCAGGCGCGGCCCACCGGGTCGCCAAGGCCCAAGGACGCGACTCCGTCCACCGCCTCGAGCACGACCGTGACGCCTTTGCCGCGGGTGGCGTCGCGGGCAGACGGGCTCTACAACGCCGCCACCGGCGCGCCCTTCGTCTCCCGGGGGGCCAACTACACCCGGCTGGCCAAGAACGCCAAGGGCCAGGTGTATCACTCGACCTTCGAACCGGGAATCTACAACCGGACGAAGGCCGTCGCCTTCCTGAACCAGATGAAGCACGACGGCTACAACACGGCACGTGTCTTCATCGATCACGGCACGTCTGGTGGCGACCACGGCCTGGGTCGCGGGTTGGGCACCTACGACAAGGCGTACGGGCCGTACATGGACAACGTCGCGTCGTTCGTGATGGACGCCGCCGCTCGCGGCATCTACACCGTCCCCTCGCTCGACTACTTCCCGACCAACTCTTACTACTGGGGTATCGTCGCCAAGGAGGACGGGGATGGCCCCGTCAACATGGCCGGCCAGAACCTCTCCTACATGGAGCGCGGGCGAGTCGCCGCGAAGGCTGACTACGTCGCTAATTTCGCCACCGCCTTGCTGGACCGGATCGGTCAGGAGCATCGCACGGCCATCTTGGCGTACCAGAGCGACAACGAGGTCCACTTCCAGTCCAACAAGGCACCGTTCCACAAGATGAGTGGGTCGGTCACTCCGCTCAATGGCGTCACCTATCAGATGCGGGACCGAGCCGACCGGCAGCAGGCCGCAGACGCCAGCGTGGTGGAGTACAGCGTGCGGGTGAAACGCAAGCTCAGTACCGTGGACCCCAACGCGCTGCTGGCGATGGGATTCTTCAGCTACCAGGCGGTCGGCAAGAAAGGCGCCGACGGCTTCGCGGTGTACTGTGACACCAACTGCTCGGCAACCGTCGACTATCGGTATCCTGTTCGGGCGGGCATTTTGTCCTACTGGGGCAAAGTAGATGTGCTCGACCTGCACATGTATGAGCATCATGGCGCGGCGGTACTCGATCTGCACGCCATGGGCAGCCGCAAGGACCCCTACATTGTAGGCGAATTCGGCGCCCTGAAGTCGTACTACGGCTACAACATCACCAAGGCCGCGTACGCGATGCGAGACCTGCAGCGGAACATGTGCCGGCTGGACGCCTCCGGTTATCTCTACTTCGCATGGGACACTTATGAGCCGCTGGCTTCGCTGGACCTTTTCTACCAGTTGACCGAGAAGAGCGGTGCGATCAACGGCCAGTTGGCTCCGATCGTCCGGCCTAATCCCTGCGCCTGAGGAAATGCGGCGCCATCGGCAGCCTTCCCCGCACGATCAGCCACGTGCCGCCGCTAACCGGCGAAGGTGTCCAGGCCGTAGGGCGTGCCGTCCGGCGGACGGGCCCGCCGATGACGCGCCCTGGGCCGGGCACCTCGGCGCAAATGGTGGACGGCCGTCGAGCCACCACCCATTGGCGCAACGCCGAACGTTTCCGCCGGCGCCATCCCGAGGTCCGCCTCGACCCGGACAGTCCTCTACATCGACGAGGGGCCCTGCTCGCCAGCGCCGGCAGCGCCCGCCGGCTGGTGATCCAGCGCCAAGCTCTGCCGTTCAAGGCCGGCGTCTGACGTTAGGTTTGGCGGTCCTGCGGCGTGGGGACTGCAGGGGAATTTTGCCGGGTTCGAACCTCATTATCCCGACGGTCAACGCAACCTCGGCAGGTCCAGCGTCCAGGTGGAGCGGAAGCCCGTAGCGCACGTGGGTAAAGCCATGGCTGGTGTCTTCGGTGATCTCGATCGTCCAGCCGAACTCCTCATCCCATATCAGGAACGTATATTCGGCGCGCGGCCAGTCGAGCCAAATTTTCCGGGCACCGCTTCGGATGGCCTTGATACCCAGCCTTCTCAGGTCGTCAATGAGGGCCTCGATAAAGCCGACCGGGTATGTGCCGACTGACCTGTGCTCGCACATCTGAGTTCTCCCTTCTCGGCCTCAGGAAGACGACAATCCCACTCCACCCCTTGATGAGAGCGTCGGTCAACCCGTCGTTCGTCTCCCAGGCGATCATCAGCCTGTGCCGTGTCGGCACCGGGGCCCGGACGGCGTGATACCGCGTCGGCGCGCCGAGGATGTCCCTGATCACGGAGCCTGTGGGTCATGCGCAACCAATGGTGTGCCAATGGCGTCGAACTCTGTCGAGAGCTGGAGGTGTGATGGCGGCGAGTGATCCTTATCGGCTGGGTGGGTACTGGGTGGCGCGGCGGCTGGGCGAGGGCGGCCAGGGCGTTGTCTACGAGGCCTACGACGACACGGGTGCCCGGGTCGCGGTCAAGGTGCTCCGCCGCGGGAGCCGGGACAGGGATTTCGCCCGTGAGGTGGCGGCGGCGCAGCGGGTGGCGTCGTTCTGCACCGCCCGCTTGATCGCGGCGGACGGCTCGGGCGAGCAGCCGTACCTGGTGAGCGAGTACGTCGAGGGGCCAAGCCTGCGCCGGGCGGTGGCGGAGGGTGGGGTGTTCTCCGGCGACCGGTTGCACGCCCTGGCGATCGGCATCATGACCGCGCTGGTGGCGATCCACGAGGCGGGGGTGGTGCACCGGGATTTGAAGCCGGACAACGTGCTGCTGAGCCCCGAGGGCCCGCGTGTGATCGATTTCGGGATTGCCCGTACCCAGGAGATGTCGCAGTCGGCGTCCGGCCACGTGCAGGGCACTCCCCCGTACATGTCCCCGGAGGTGCTGAGCGGCGAACGGTCGGGATCGGCCTCGGATGTGTTCGCGTGGGGGGCGGTCATGCTGTTCGCGGCCACGGGGCGCAGCCCGTTCGAGGCGACGACGATGGCGGCGGTCATGCATCGGGTGCTGACGCTGGAGCCGGACTGCGACGTGCTGCCACCGGTGCTGCGCTCCGCGGTGAGGCGGGCGCTGGCCAAGCGGACGCATGACCGTCCTCCGGCGCGGGATCTGCTGCTGGAGTTGCTGAGCAGCCGCGATGGGCGCGGTCCCGGCGGAGCGCTGCTGGACCGCGGGTTCAGCGCTGCGGCGCAGGCGCGGCCGACGGTGATGGTGGCCTCGCCGCCGCTGGGGGCGGTTGCGGAGAGGATGTACGACGCCCTCTCCCCCGCCGAGCGGGCAGTGGTGCCGGATGTGTTGCTGCGGTTGATCCAGACGGGCGACGGAGGCGAGGACATGCCGCGGACCGCCGATCCGGCGGAAGTGACCGGGAGCCGGCCCGGGCACGAAGCGGTCCTGGGGGCCTTGCTGGAGGCCGGGCTGGTCGTCAGGCAGGACGACGGTGTGCGGCTGGCGAACGCGGCGCTGCCGCGGGCGTGGCCGCGGCTGCGGGAGTGGCTGGAGGTGGAGCGGCCGGGGCTGGCGATTCACCGGCGGCTGAGCGAGGCGGCGCGGTTGTGGGATCTCCACGACCGCCGTCCGAGCGACCTGTACCGGGGCAGCGCGCTGGAGATCGCGCGTACGTGGGCGACCGACGGGCGGCGCCACGTGACGCTGAGCCCGCTGGAGGACCGGTTCCTGTCCGAGGGGCTGACGGCGGCGGCGCGGCGGGTGTGGCGGCGCCGCCAGGTGACGGCCGCGATGGTGGTGCTGACGTTGGTCGCGTCGGGGGCGGGTGTGTACGCCGAGGCGCGGCGGCGTGAGGCGGTTACCGAGCGGGCGGCGGTGGCGGCGCACCTGGACCGGGCCCTGGCGCGGTCGCTGGCGGTGCGGGCGGAGGGGATGCGGGTGGCCGATCCGCGCACGGCGATGCTGCTGAACGTGGCGGCCTGGCGGATCGGCCCGCAGGAACCGGAGACGCGGGCGGGATTGCGCGAGGCGCTGGCGCACCCCGCCCGGGACGTGTTCACCCCTCCGGACGCCGCTCCGGGAACGGTGTACACGCTGAACACCACGGGCACGATGCTGGCCGGGGTGCACGACGGCGTGGCAACGGTGTGGGATGTGGCTTCGCACAAGCGAGCCGGGCGGGTGAAGGGCGTGTCGGCAGGTGTGCGGCAGGCGGCGCTGAACCAGGACGGCTCGCTGCTGGCGCTGCGCGACGAGCGGTCGGTGCGGTTGTGGGATGTGCGGTCGGGACGGCCGGTAGGCGCCGAATTCGGCGGCGGGTACTCGTTCCTGGCGGAGGGGTCCATGCGGTTCAGCGCCGACGGCCGGTTTCTCCGGCTGCCCTCGGGGGTTGACGCGTCGTACCCGATTTGGATGGATGTGCGCACTCGAAGGGAGCTCCGCGCGCCGGGAGGCGGCCTGGTGGAGGAGCTCGGCCCGGACGGCAGGTACGCGATCACGGGCCTGCACTCCGGCGACGCCTCCCAGGTACGGGTGTGGGACCTGGCGTCGGGCAGGCGGCGCGCGCTGGAGTTCCTGGAGGACGAGAGGGACGTCACGAATGCCTTGTTCAGCGCGGACGGCAAGGTCTTCGCCACGGTGCGCAACGGCGCGGTGAACTTCTGGGATCTCACCACGGGCAGCGCCCTGGAGTGGACGTTCGCCGACGGTGCGGGCACGCGCCAGGCGGCGCTTTCGCCGGACGGGGCGTTGCTGGTGACCGACGACGACGGGGAGATCGCGGTGTACCGGACCTCGGACGGCAGCCAGCTGTCGCGGCTTCCCTTCGCGACATCAGGAATGGAACCGCCGTCGGCGTTCGGCGCCGGCGGCAGGACGCTGCGGCTGCTGGGCCCGAACGGGACGGTGCTGACGCTACGGACGGGCGAGCCGGGCGGTGCGCGGGCCGCCGCACCGGTGAACGGCGCCGTGAGCGGCACCACGGCCGCGACGGTCAGAGGGACCCGGCTGGAGGTGCGGAACGCGCAGACCGGAGCCTCGCCGCGGTCGCTGCGGGTCGCCGCCACCGCCGACGACTCCTCCTGCTGCCAGGTGGCGGTCAGCCCCGACGGCTCGCTGGTCGCCGTGGGCGGATTCCTGAGCGTGCAGGGAGCCGACCCGAAGAAGACGTCGGTCGCGGTGCTGGACGCGGCCGATCTCACCGTACGGGCGGTGTTCGCGACCAAGCAGCAGCTGGAGGGGGTGGCGCTCCTGAAGTTCGGCCCGGACCGCTCCTGGCTGGCTGTCTCTCCCACCCAAGTGGGCGATCCGGACGCGGGCGACGAGGCGCCGATGGAGCTGTGGCGATGGCAAGAGAAGAAGGGGTTGCTGCTGAGGGAGGTGCACACGCATCAGCCGGTGGCGTTCAACCCGGACGGCCGAACCTTGGTCACCGGGAACGGAGCGGTGGTGGAGGTGCCGTCGGGGCGTGTGGTAGGGCGGCTGGAAGCGGGCGTCCCGGTGTTCGGCCCCGGCGGATGGCTGGCGATGGCCGGACCGTCGGCGATCACCCTGTGGGACACCCGGACCTGGCGGCCATCGGGAGTACGGCTGGCGGCGACGTCCGCGTCGGCGCCCGCCTTCTCCCACGACGGCCGTACGCTGGCGGCGTCCACCCCGGCCGGAGTCCGCCTGTGGGATGTGGCCACGGGACGTTCCATGGGGGCGCTCGCCCCCGGGGAGGAGGCGGTCGACCTGGCGTTCGACCCCTCGGACGGGCTGCTGTACACGGTCGGGGTGCGGGGTGAGGTGCGGGCGGAGAAAGTGGATCCGGCCCGGACGGCGACGGCGGTGTGCGAGCTCGCGGGACGTGAGCTGTCGCCGGAGGAGTGGCGGCGGTTCGTCCCAGAGCTGCCCTACCGCCGGGTATGCGCCTCCTAGACCTGAGGGGTGAGCACGCATGTCCGGCCACCGCCACCCGCGGAACTACACGCTCACCCGAGGAGGCCGAAGAGCGCGGTTGGAGCTCTGTCCTCACGGACCAACGGCCTGCCCCGCGCATGCGTGCCAGGCAGGACCGTTCGACGCGCGTCACCCAGCGCGCCGGAATCCGATCGCAGCGATGATGGTTCCAAGACCGGCAAGGACGCCGATGGCGGCGAATGCGGCGTGGAAGCCGGCCAGACCGGATCCGGCCACGAGAACTGTTGACACCGCGGCGACGCCTGCCGCGGGGCCGATCTCGCGCATCGTCTCGATCAAGCCCGATGCGACCACCGTTTCCGATGTGGTGACAACGGACAGCGCGCCGATCTGCAGCGAGGGCCCGCAGAGCCCCAGGCCGAGTCCGGCGAGCAGGAACGCCGGGAGCAGGTCGGTGAGGTAGTCGGCGTCAGCGGGGACCTGCGTGAGCCACACCATTCCGGCGGCCATGAGCATCAGGCCCACCATGAGGAGACGGCGGACGCTGACGACAGCCGCGAGGCGGCCGGCGACGGACGCCGTCACGAATTCGGTCGTTGTCGTGGCCAGCCACGCCAAGCCGGTTTGTGTCGGCGAGTAGCCGAGTTCCTGCTGCATCAGCAGCGATCCAAGGAAGATGAAGGAGAAGAACGCGCCGAACGCGAGCAGCGCGGTGAGGTTCACCGCAGCGAGCATCCGGTTCGTGAGCGCGCTGACCGGCACAAGCGGTGCTGACGAACGCTACGGCCCTGGTGAGCCCGGCCTCCCTGCTGCTGGCCGCCGGGCACTCAGACCACGGCGAACATGATCTCGTACGCGGTGATAAGGCTGCTCGCCCGCCTGGAGCAACGTGCCCTGATCACCGCGTACCCGGCCCGGACGCCCAGGGCCGTGGAGGAACCGCCGGCGAAGACGGCCGCCGCCGTCTACGGCCTCCACGAGCTGCCGGTCACGTGGTGAGCATCCCGAAAACCGGGTGACATTTCGGGCTCTAGCCGGAATGTTGGACCGGCCGATGAGTTTTGTCGGTGGCGTACGTCAGTCTGTGCATGACAGCAATCGCACGTGAGACCCCCGGCTGCGATGTCGGCCATGACCACGTCTTGCCCCGCCCCCATGTCGATCGAGGTGCCGTGTCCGTTCAACAGCTTGACCCGCCCGCCAAGCCCGCGACCGCCGTCCCGGGTCGCACCCCGGCCGTGATCCGGCTGCTGGTGCTCGCCACGTTCGTGGTCATCCTCAATGAGACGATCATGATCAATGCGATCCCGCCGTTGATGGACGCGTTGCACATCACCGAGGGCACGGCGCAGTGGCTCTCGACCGCGTTCATGCTGACCATGGCCGCGGTCATCCCGGTCACGGGGTGGTTCCTGCAGCGGGTTTCCACGCGGAAGGCGTACGCCACCGCGATGGGGTTGTTCCTGGCCGGCACGGCGTTGGCGGCCCTCGCGCCGACGTTCGAGGTGCTGCTGGGCGCCCGTATCATCCAGGCGTCCGGCACGGCCGTGATGATGCCGCTGCTGATGACCACGTTGATGCAGGTCGTGCCGGAGTCCGACCGGGGCCGGGTGATGGGCAATGTCACCCTGGCCATCTCGGTCGCGCCCGCGATGGGCCCGGCGGTCTCGGGCGTGATCTTGCAGTTCGGGTCGTGGCGGCTGCTGTTCGCCGTGGTGCTCCCCATCGCCGCCCTGATCACCTGGCGCGGTCTGGCGCAGCTCAAGAACGTCGGCGAGCCCCAGGCCGGCACCATCGACTGGTTCAGCGTCGTCACCGCCGCGGCCGGCTTCGGCGGCCTGGTCTACGGTCTGAGCCGGTTCGAGGGCGGCGACGCCGGCCTGGCCGCCGCCATCGTGACCGCTGGTCTGCTGGCCATCGGCGTCTTCGTCGTCCGGCAGCTGTCGTTGCAGAAGCGCGGCACGCCGCTGATGGACCTGCGCACCCTGCGCCACCGCACCTACACGGTCTCGCTGATCTTGATGTCGGTGGCGTTCATGGCGATGCTCGGCTCGATGATCCTGCTGCCGCTCTACCTGCAGAACGTCCGCGAGCTCAGCGCCCTGCAGACCGGCCTGCTCGTGATGCCGGGCGGTCTGGCGATGGGGCTGCTCGGCCCGACCGTCGGCCGCCTGTTCGACAGGTTCGGCGGCCGGGTGCTGGTCATCCCGGGCGCGATCGGGATCATGCTGGCGCTCGCCGGCTTCACCCAGGTCTCGATGACCACGCCGTTCTGGCTGCTGCTCGGCCTCCACGCGCTGCTCATGGTGAGCCTGGCCGGCACGTTCACCCCGGTGTTCACCCTCGGGCTCGGCGCCGTCCCGCCGTCGCTCTACTCTCATGGCAGCTCGATCCTGAGCACGTTGCAGCAGGTCGCCGCGGCCTTCGGCACCGCGCTCGTGATCACCGTGATGAGCGCGCGGGCCGAGGCGGTGAAGGCCGCGGGCGCGACCGAGGCGCTCGCGGCCCTTGACGGCATGCGGCTGGCGTTCATCGTCGGCGCGGTGCTGTCCGTGGGCGTGGTGATCACCGCTCTGCTGTTGCCGGCCCGGGCCGCGGGCGGCGGCGACACTCCGGGGTTCGGTCACTGAGACCGGCTTGAAGTGACCTCCTTCAGACCGGCGAGGAACGTCCAGGCCGCCCTCACGACGGCCTGGCACGCGGCGGCGGGTTCGACAGCGGGCTCCCGGGTAACCAGGGCCGCCGCCGACACCGCCGCCGACACCGCCGACGCGGAGGTCGCGCCCGGATCCGTCCTGCGGATGAGCATCCGGGCTAGAGCGCGCGGACGCGGATGAAGCCGGGTTGTCCGGTCGGGTCCGAGATGCGGTGCAAATGTGAACGAGCGTAGGTTGCCGTGCTGAACCGACCAAAGTTCGCACTACGCAAGGACCTACGCTCGTGGCGCGCACACTACCGCCCGTTCAGGCCGTCCGCGCCGAGTTCGATGCCCTGTTCGCCTCCGATCGTGATCTGGTCGAGGTGATCGAGGACGTCGCCCGGCTCGGCGCCCGCCTGATCATCCAGACGGCCGTCGAGGCTGAGGTGGACGCCTTCCCCGGCCGCGCCCGCTACCAGCGGGCCAACACCGTCACCGCTGACGGCAGCAACGGAGAAGAGACGACGGTACGGCCTGGTCACCGCAACGGGCACTGCCCGACCACCGTCAAGACCACCAGCGGGCCGATCACCATCGCCCGCCCCAAGCTGCGCGGCACCACCGAGAAGTTCGCCTCCCGCCTGTTCGGCGCCGGCGTCACCCGCACCCACGCGCTGGAGACGCTGGTGATCGCGTCCTTCGTGCGCGGCCTGTCGGTGCGCGATGTCGAGGGCGCGCTGGCCGACGCGCTCGGCCCCGAGGCCGCCTTGAGCAAGTCGACGGTCTCGACCATCTGCCAGGCCATCGTTGCTGGGTACGACGCCTGGTGCCGGCGCGACCTGTCGAACGTCGAGCTGGACTGCCTGTTCCTGGACGCCTCGCACGTCAAGCTGCACGACGGGCAGCGGGCCGAGCCGATCCTGGCCGCCTGGGGCATCACCACCGCCGGCAAACCGGTCTTCGTCGGTCTGGCCGCCGCCGCGGCCGAGTCCACCGACGCCTGGCACGACTTCGTCACCGACCTGACCGGCCGCGGCCTGCACCCGCCGCTGCTGATCGTCTCCGATGGCGCGCCCGGCCTGATCAGCGCCGCCGAGCAGGTCTTCACGCGTTCGCTGCGCCAGCGTTGTCTCGTTCATCGCGCCGGTAACGCGCTGGCGAAGGTCAGCGCCGCAGACCAGGCCGAGGTGAAGGCCGCCTACTGGCAGATCTTCGCCCTCACCGACTTCGGCGATGACGTCAAGCCTGGCCAGCAACTCGTGGACTGGGTGCAGCGGCGCATCAACGCCTTCGCCGAGACCTGGGCCGGCCGCTACCCGGCGGCGGTCAAGTGCCTGCTGTCCGACCGCCAGAGCCTGACCACCTACCTGCGCGGCGATCCCACTGGCCGCCTCCGCCGCAGCAGTCCGGTACTGTCGCTCGTCACCCCGCCTTCACACCTTCTCGTGCCGGCTCGTCGGGCTGATCCGGCTTGCCGGGGACGAAGCGGTGGCTGGCCAGCACGCTGACGAGCGACAGCGCGGCGAGCGCAAGGAGCCAGAACGCCGGCGCGAGGGGCGTGCCGAGGGTGGCGAGCAGCCAGGTGACGACGACCGGTGTGAGGCCGCCGAAGAGGACAGCGCCCACGTTGTAACTGATGGACAGGCCCGTTCCCCGGGCCTCGGTTGGGAAGAGCTCGGCCATGCGGGCGGTGAGGGGCCCGGTGTACCAGGGCTTGATCAACCCCATCAGCGTCATGACGATGGCCATCGTGGTGAAACTGGGCGCGGCTTGGAAGAGCAGGAACAGCGGGATGCTGGAGACGGCGATGCCTACCGCCGCGATGACGAGCATCCTGGTCCGGCCGATAACGTCGGAGACGTGGCCGGCGAGCGGAGCGATCAACACCATGACGGAGCCGGTGATGATGACCGTGGTGAAGCTGGTCGACGCGGGCAGATCGTACTGCCGGATGGCGTACGTCGGCATGTAGGTGATCAAGTAGGAGTAGGCGGTGGACACCGCGAGAATCCCGATGCAGAGCGCCATCCTGGTCTTGTGCGAGCGCAGGGTCTGTGCCACGGGCTGCTTGAGCTGGTGAGCGCGGCGGACCTGGCTGAACTCCGGTGTCTCGCTGAGATTCTTGCGGATGTAGTAGCCGACGGGGCCGAGCAGCAGACCGACCGCGAAGGGAACGCGCCAGCCCCACGCGTCGAACTGCGCGTCGGTCAGGGTGCTGCTGGTGATCGCGAGCAGCAGGGTGGCCAACACTGTGGCGAACGCCTGGCTCGCACCCTGCCAACTGGCCATGAAGCCGCGCCGGTTGGCGTTCTGCTCGACGAGATAGCCCGTGGCGCTGCCGAATTCCCCGCCCGCGGAGAAGCCTTGCAGCAGCATCGCGAGGACCATGGCGATCGGCGCGGCGACACCGATCGTGTCGTAGCCGGGCAGGAACGTGATGATCAGGGTGGCGAGCACCATGATCCGGATGGAGGCCATCAGAGCGGGTATCCGGCCCGCGCGGTCGGCGTAGGCGCCGAGCACGAGCGCGCCGACCGGGCGGATGACGTATGCCAGTGCGACGGTGCCGAATGCCAGGAGCAGTGAGTTCTTCTCGTCCTTGCTGGGGAAGAACTGTTCGGCGATGGTGCTGCCGGCCAGCGTGTATGCGGTGAAGCTGAGCCATTCCAGGGCGTTCCCGACCGATGCCGCCGCCACGGGCCGCCACGTGCCGGTCATAGTGCACCACCGATGCTGCGCAGGACCGCGGCCGCGGTCACGATGCCGTCATGGAATCGGGCGAGTTCGAAGTTCTCGTTAGGAGCATGGTTGCGCTCGTCGACGTTGGCCAGCGGAATGCCGTAGCAGGGTAGTCCGAGTCCGTCGGTGATGCCCGCGATCGGCAGGCTGCCTCCCATCGCGGGCGCGAACAGCGCCGGCTTGTCCGCCGTGGCGTTCACCCCGTCGAGCACCGCCTGCGCGTACGGCGCGTCCGGCAACGTACGCGAGGGTTCCATCATGGCCTCGAAGACGACCTCGGCGTGCGGAAGCCGGGCCGACACGTGCCGGCGCACCGCGTCGGCGACCGTGGCGGCCCGCTGGCCGATGGCGAGCCGCATGTCACAACGGGCGATCGCGATCGACGGGATCACCGACCGGTGGTCCTGACCGTCCAGGCACGTGAGCGAGTTGATGGCGAAGGTGGGCAACGCCAGCCGCTCATTGATCCCGGCATCGCCGTACGCGTCCATGCGGTCGAGCCCGACCCCGGCGAGCAGCTCCCGCGGGGCCTCGGGCAGCGCGTCGAGGGCCGCACGCTCGGCCGTGGTCAATTCCGTGGTGCCGGCGTCGTAGCCCTCGATGAGGATGCGCCCGTCGGGCGCCCGCATCGTCGACAGCAGCCACACCAGCTCCCACGCCGGGTTGGCCGCGACGTTGCCCCAGTTGCCGGAGTGCAACGCGGTGTCCGCGCCGCGGACCGTGATCTCGAAGCTCACCACACCGCGCACGCCGAGCAGCACCGTGGGCTCGTAGCTGTCGTGCACCGGCCCGTCGCTCCAGACCGCGACGTCCGCGTCGAGATCCGTGCGCATGCCCGCGAGCGTGGCCGCGAGGTTCGGGCTGCCGATCTCTTCCTCGCCGTCGAGCACCACCGTCACCGAGCAGGGCAGCCCTTCCTTGCTCGCGCGCAGCGCGCGTACGGCAAGCAGGTGCGCGACGTGCTGTCCCTTGTTGTCGCCTGTGCCGCGCCCGTACATCCGGCCGTCACGGATCGTGGCCTCGAACGGAGGGCTGTCCCACTGCTCGAGCGGGCCGGTCGGCTGCACGTCGTAGTGCCCGTAGACCACTACGTGCGGGCTGCCCTCGGGGCCCGGTGCGTGACCGGTCACCAGCGGCCACCCGCCCGTCTCGACGACGCGCGGCGCGAGGCCGCTCGCAGCCAGCAATCCCTTGGCGTGCTCGGCTGCCTCCGGCATGCCCTCTCCGGTGGCGCTGACGCTCGGCACCCCGATCCAGCCGGCCAGTTCCTGTTCGTGCCGCGCCCGGTTTCGCGCCACGTAGTCCTTGATGTCCTCGATCAACATGCCACCGCCCTCTGCGATTGCTTCCACAAAGTGAAATAGATCCCAATAATGAACATCGGTTATACTGCTGTCAATGGCTGACCAAACGCTGTCGATGGCCGAACCGGAACCACGCCGGCGGGCGACCCCGCAAGATCTGCGCGCCCTGACACACCCGCTGAGCTGGCGCATCCTGCGCCTCTGTCTGGAGACATCCCGGACCAACCAGCAGCTCGCACAGAGGCTCGGCGTCTCACCGGCCACTTTGCTGCGCCGAGTACGAGCGCTCACCGAGGCGGGCTTCCTCACTGTCGAGCCGCCCCGCCAGGGCGAGCACGGAGCATGGGAACGCCCCTACCGCGCCACCGGTGCGACCTGGCGTCTCGACCTCGGCACGGATGTGGACCAGCTGACCGCTCAGATCGACCTGGCCATCGTCGACGCCCACCGCGCCGAACTCTTCGAGATCGGCCCGACCCCCAGCCGGCACACCCGGCGCGCGATCCTGCACCTCGACGCCGAGGCCCGCGTGGAACTCGACCAGCGGATCGACGCCCTCCTCGACGAGTTCGAGAACCGCTCCACACCGGACGGCACGCCGGTATCCATCCTGTGGAACGCGATCGAACAGCGAAACACGCCGTAAAGGCGACGAGCCTCAGCAGAGCCGGTCAGGACACCGCTCGTCGCAGGAGGGGTCGAAGGGCGGCCGTCCACCGGGCTCCGACCCCCAACGCCGCGAACTGTCGATCAGGCCATGGCGGCACCCGGGACCGCGCCGGCGTCGATGTCGCCGCTCGGCTGCGCAAAGTCTTCAGGGAGCCGACGTCACTGTTCGCTGGTGCCGCGGAAGCGGGAGAGCGGGTCCAGCCGAGATATCGGGATAACCGGCCATGAGTCGATCTTGAAGCGCGCCCGTCGGTTGAACTTGTCCCTCCACACCGTCAAACGCTACGCCCGCACCCACGAGTCCGAGGCTTTGCGCCGCGCTCCACGCTATAGGCCCACGCTCGTCGATCCTTGGCATGCCTCCTGCTCACCCACCCCGACCGGCTGCGTGACAGCCACACCCAGCTGGTGCAGGAGCTCACCGCCGCCTGCCCCGAACTGGCCGAACTCGCCCGCCATGCCCGCAGCTTCGCCGAGCTCCTGACCCCGGCCGACGGCAACGACGCCAAGCTCACCGCCTGGATCACCACCCTCCGAGCCGCTGATCTGCCCCACCTGCACGGCTTCGCCAACGGCATCGAACTCGATCGCGACGCCGTGAACGCCGCCCTCACCCTCCCGCATCACAACGGTCGAACCGAAGGGCGTCAACACCCGCACGAAGAGGATCATGCGCCAGATGCACGCCCGCGCCGGGTTCGGCCTTCTGCGCCACCGCATCCTGCTGCAGTGACGATCACTCAACGCCACCACCGATTACGGGCCAGAGCCGATCACTGGACGGACCCGAAGGTTCCGCTGGTCAGGGGCGGGTTCGTTGGATTTTCCGCTGTTGCTGTCCGACGGGCCTCGCCGTCGGGCCCGATCCCGGGTGTGCGGCGGCCCGAACGCTTCGCTGGCAGGCGGATTCGGCGGTGAGAACCCGCTCTGCTCGCCGTCCAGCACGACTCCCAACGAGCTTGAAAGGCCGTGTTATCGCAGGTCGGGACGGGTTCGTTGGATTCTCGGCCAAGACTACGGTGACCCCTCATGCCGCGCTCGACGTGACCGGGCACATATTCACGAACCGCGCTCGGCGGACGCACGGATGCGGGAAAGGAAGCATTGCGCCACCTAGTGCAGGACTGTATAACAGTTGTGCACTATCGACTAGTGTCGGCCGTGATGCCCCGAGGAGGGCCCCGTGAAGTACTTCCTGATGCGGTTGTCCCGCTCCCGCCCCTGTGACGCCGTGCTGCCTGTTGGGGTAGGCCTCGTGCTCGCGATGCTTCTGACCGCGTGCTCCGGTGCTTCCGGGAGTGCCGAGAAGGGCGAACTGACCACGGTGAAGTCAGGAACGATCACCGTCGCCATCACCGCCTACATGCCTTACGACGGCTACGAGGGAGGCAAGCTGACCGGCCTCGACGGGGACATCATCAACAAGATCGCCGGCGAGCTCGGCTACAAGGTTGACGTTCAGGTCATGGACTTCGCCGGCATGCTGACCGCCGTCCAGACCAACCGGGTCGACATGGGCGCCTCCGCCGTCTTCTGGAAGCCGGATCGGGCGGCCACTGGCCTCTTCACCGACCCCCCGTACTACTCCCCGATGGCGCTGGCGGTCGCGGACGGTAACACGTACACGAAGGCCAGCCAGCTCGAAGGCAAGGACATCGGAACGGTGACCGGCTATAGCTGGGTCGAGAGCATCAAGGACATTCCCGGAGCAAAGCTGCACACCTACCCAGACGCGAATGGCGTCTTCAACGACCTGCGCGCTCGCCGCATCAATGTCGGCATGCTGGACCCACTGGTCACGAGCTACACGGAGAAGAAGAATCCCGAGCTCGCGTTCAAAACGCAGTACATCACCCCACCCACGAAGGAAGAGATCGCTCAGCACCCTGGCTGGCTCTACCTCAGCCCGGCGATGACCGGCTTCTACGTGGCCAAGCAGTCGAAGGATTTGGAGAAGGCGTTCTCGCAGAAGATCCGTGAGATGTACACCGACGGTTCGATGACCGAACTGATCAAAAAGTGGGGCGGCGACCCCGACACATACCTGCTCCCGTCTCCCGGAATGCTCGAGACGCGGCGTGGCGCCGACCGCGACGCCACCTGGACGCTCCCGACCATCAAGTGACCGTGCGACGGACCGACGTGTCGGGACAGGCCCCACGGCCTGCCTCGGCGGGAAGCAGCTAGCAGATGTTCCACATTGCATGGTCAGACTACCAAGACGCGATCATTTCCGGCCTCCTCGCGACGGTGGGATACACCACAGTGAGCTTCATCGGGGCGTTCGTCCTCGGGCTCGCACTGGCTTTGGCCCGTCTCAGTAGGTTCCGAGTCACGAGGCTGATGGCAGCCACTTACACGGAAGTATTCAAGAACGTCCCGCTTCTTGCGGTGATCTTCGTGATTTACTTCGGGCTCGCCACGATCGACATCCGGCTTGATGCGTTCGCCGCTGGCTGTCTGTCCCTCATCCTGTTCTACGCCGCCTATCTGGCCGAGGTCTTCCGCGCGGCATTCGCGGGGATTCCCATTGGCCAGACAGAGGTATCCCTGGCGCTCGGATTCAGTCGGCATGCGACCCAACTCAAGATCGTCCTTCCTCAGGCGCTCCGGGCCGCGCTGCCGGGAACGAACACGATGCTCGTCGACCTGCTCAAGTCCTCTTCCCTTCTCGTGACAATCGCTGCCGCGGAACTTATGACCGAAGCCCAGCTCATCGCCTCGTCGACCTTCCGTGCGCTTGAGGTGTACGTCGTGATCGCCGCGATCTACTTCGCCATGTGTTACCCGCTCTCGCAGGTGTTGCTCCGCATGGAGCGACGGCTCGCCTCTGGAAACCCCTTGTCGCCGCGACGCGCCGCACGGCTCCGGCGAGCGGCTGAACTGCTGGACCGACCTGACCTCACCGCCGTGGAGATGACACAGTGACCGACACATTCGCTTCCGATGCCTGTCCAGGCGAAGTCGTCATCTCGGCTCGCGGCATCACCAAGTCCTTCGCGGGACGACCAGTCCTGCGCGGCGTCGATCTGGATGTCCGACGCGGCCAGATCGTGACGCTGATGGGTAAGAGCGGCGGCGGCAAGAGCACCCTGCTGCGGTGTCTCAATCTCCTGGAAATCCCCGATGGCGGCCAACTGGAAGCCCTGGGCCACGTTGTCTTCTCAGGCGGCATGCCAACCGTGAAGCACCTTCAGGCGTTCCGGCGCAGTATTGGGATGGTGTTCCAGAAGTTCCTTCTCTACCCGCACCTTACGGCCTTTGAAAATGTGACCTATCCCCAGACGGCCGTCATCGGGCGTTCACAGGATGTCGCTGAGGAGACCGCAGTCCGTCTGCTCGACCGCGTTGGTCTGCGCCATCGCGCGCTGGCCCTGCCTGATCAGATGTCGGGTGGTGAACAGCAGCGTGTTGCCATCTCTCGGGCGCTGGCGCTGAACCCGCAGGTGCTGCTGTTTGATGAGCCGACCAGCGCACTGGACCCGGAGTCGACTCAGGACGTGCTTGCGGTCATGAAAGAGCTCGCCAACTCCGGAATCACGATGGTCGTAGTCACTCATGAGGTGTCGTTCGCACGGGACGTGTCCGACTGGGTGGTTTTCATGGATGACGGGCTCATCGTCGAACAGGGGCCACCCGGGGATATCATCGACCAGCCACAGCACCTGAGGACCAGAGCTTTTCTGAAGGTCTGACATGGTGTTTTCGCTGGTACAGCGGGGGGCGGGGATGGGCGCGGAGACGGTCGAGGTGAGCGGGGACATCGCCCAACAGATGCCGGTGGCGTCTTCTGCATCCGGATGAGGAGCAGCGCGCGAGCCATCGGAAGATCCGTGCGTGCGGATGCGCTCTTCCAGCCGGTGGTAGGCCGGCCGCAGGTCCAGCACCGACTTCATGTCTCGCCAGCCCCTGCTCGGCCTGGATCGGTTGGTTGTAGCCGACGGCGATGCATTCTTCCGGCAGGGCGGGGTCGGAACAGCGCAGCAGCTACCTCTCCAACTGGGCCACGAGGCGTTCGTATGGAGTCTTGGCGCGCATGTTGGCGGTGACTCCTGGTAGCGGACTCCGGGACCGCGCCGCCTTGATCTGGGTGCGTCCGAGCGCAGCCCGACGCCGCACTGATACCCACCCGAAGCAAGCCCACATGCACGTGGTTGGCTTGAGGCAGGCGGCACTATCCGCGTTCCGCGAGAATCTCCTTGACACGCTGAGCGTTGATCTGGATGTGGGCGCGCACCTCGTGGACGGCCTTGTCGGGGTCGCCGGAGCGGATAGCGTCGAGGATCGCCTGGTGTTCGGCGATGAGGGCGGACGGATTGTCGAACTCGCGATCCTGTACGGAGAGCACCATCAGGTAGAAGCGCAGTTCCTGGGTCAGGTCTGCGTAGAACTGCTCAAGTCGAGAGCTTTCGAGAAGCGCCACGATTGAGGCGTGGAAGGCGAGGTCGAGCTGGACGATCCGCTGCGCGTCGCGGGACTCGGCGGCGTCGACCAGAGCTTCGAAAGCTGCCTCGATGGCCTTGAGCTGGCCTGCGGAGGGTGGCTTGGAGGCGGCGGTCGCCTCGAGTCGCTCACGGGCTGTGTAGACGGCGTCGAGGCTCTCGGCGGTGGGGGAGATGACGACCGCGCCGCGATTGACCTCGTAACGGACAAGGCCACTGAGCTCGAGCATGCGCACGGCCTCGCGAACGGTGTTGCGCGCCACCCCGAGCTCGCCCGCGATGGCGCTTTCGCGGAGGCGGTCGCCCGGCTTGAATGCACCGGACAGAACTCGCTCGAAGAGAAGGTCCGCAAGCTGCTGGGCTGTGGTCGATCGGCGAAGCACCACGCCATCCAGGGCTGACATGGCTACAGCATAGAGCAATACTACCCTTGCATATAGCAGTTCAACTGTAATACAGTTTCTGGGTCGCTGGGTGGACTGCACGTCGACCTCGATCGCGGTTCGCCCATCCCTTCGTAAGAGGATGCACATCATGACGACCGGCCTGGACCTGACGACGTTCAAGGCGCTCAGCTTCGATTGCTACGGCACGCTGATCGACTGGGAGGCGGGCATTGCCGCCGTTCTTTCGGCTTGGGCTAAAGAACGGCGGCTCGACCTGATCGACGAGCGACTCCTGCTGGCCTACGCCGATCAGGAGGCAGCGGTCGAGCGGGAGACCCCGACCGCGCTGTACCCCCAGATTCTTGCCGAGTCGTTCCGCCGCACCGGCGCAGCTCTGGGGCAGGAAGTGAGTGATGAGTGGGCGCGTCGTCTGGGTGAGTCCGTCCCCGACTGGCCGGCATTCCCAGACTCCGCCGACGCGCTGGCCCGGCTTGCCGAGCGCTACCAACTGATCATCCTTTCCAACGTGCATCACGAAGGCTTCGCGGGCAGCAACAAGCGGCTCCGGGGCAAATTCGCCGCGATCATCACCGCTGAGGACGTTGGCGCGTACAAGCCCGCCGAGAACCACTTCCGCGCCCTCGAGGAGACCCTCCCATCCCTGGGCGTCGCCCGCGACGAGTTGTTGCACGTGGCGCAGAGCCTCTTCCACGACCACGTTCCCGCGAAGCGGGAGGGCCTTCCGTCTGTGTGGATCAACCGCCGCCACGACCGGCCTGGTTGGGGGGCCACCCCTGAGCCGGACCAGGAATGGTCCTACGACCTTGAGTTCCCCTCGATGGGTGCCTTCGCTGATGCCGTCGACCAAGCGTTCAACAGCGCCAGAAACGACAGCTAACCCCGTTCCATCGCAGGCGAGTGAACCTTGGCGGGCGGACGATCATGGACCGACCCGACGCGTTCGCAGCGTCGCCATCTCCCCAACCTCCAGGCCCAGGACGCGGACCCCACACTCGAAGGTGCACGATGACTTCTCTGAGCCCCATCCTCAAGCAGGCCACTCCAGTGGTGGTGGACCACGCCCTCGGCAGCTGGGTCTATGGAATGGACGGCCAGTCGTATCTGGACTTCACGACCGGTATCGGCGTGACGAGCACGGGCCACTGCCACCCGAAGGTCGTCGAAGCGGCGCGCGAGCAGATCGGCAGGGTGATCCACGCGCAGTACACGACGGTGATGCATCAGCCGCTGCTGCAGCTCACCGAGAAGCTGGGCGAGGTCCTGCCCGCCGACCTTGATTCGGTGTTCTACACGAACTCGGGTTCAGAGGCGGTCGAGGCGGCCATCCGCTTGGCCAGGATGGCGACCGGACGGCCCAACATCGTCGTCTTCCAGGGCGGGTTTCACGGCCGCACGGTGGCCGCGGCATCGCTGACGACCGCCGGTACAAAGTTCTCGGCCGGCTTCTCGCCGCTCATGGCAGGCGTGCACATGTCCGTGTTCCCGTACGCGTACCGGTACGGGATGGACGAGGCGACGGCGGTCGCGTTCGCACTTCGAGAGTTGGACTACCTGTTTAGGACGCGTACGGCGCCCGAAGACACCGCCGCCTTCCTGATCGAGCCTGTTCTGGGCGACGGCGGATACCTGCCGACGCCACCCGCATTCATGCACGGTCTGCGCGAGCGGGCTGACCGGTACGGCATCCAGCTGATCTTCGACGAGGTCCAGGCCGGCGTGGGCCGCACCGGAAAGTTCTGGGGCCATCAGCACTCCAACTCGACGCCCGACATCCTGATCACCGCCAAGGGCATCGCGTCCGGATTCCCGATCTCGGCCATCGCTGCGGCGACGGCCACGATGTCAAAGGCGTGGCCCGGATCCCAGGGCGGAACCTACGGAGGGAACGCGGTCGCGGCGGCCGCCGGTGTGGCCACGCTGAACGTCATCGATGAGGAGGGACTGGTCGAGAACGCCCGTGTCCGAGGCGACCAGCTCCAGGCCGGCCTGCGCAAGATCCAAACCCGCTTCCCGCGAATCGGAGACGTGCGTGGGCTCGGGCTCATGCAAGGAGTCGAGTTCACCGCGCCGGACGGTACAGCCGACGCCGAGACCGCTGGGGCAGTGCAGCAGGCCGCGGTCTCCCACAAGCTGCTGACTCTGACATGCGGCCCTGAGGGTAACGTGGTGCGGCTGATCCCCGCCCTCGTCGTGACAGAAGAGGAGATCGTCACCGGTCTGGATCGGTTCGAGGCCGCGGTCGCGTCGGTCCTCGAGGCGACGACGCCTGTCCGAGCCGGAGCGTGATCTGTGACCGACGATGTCGGCTTGCTCGCTGGGCGCGAGGCGCTGGTGTCCAAGCTCACAGCGGCGGGCGTACCTGTTGACGCGACAAAACTCCGGGCAGCGGCGTACTCCTATGACGCGTCCAACTACCGGGTGCCGCCCGTCGCGGTCGTGTGTCCGCGCAACGTTGACGACGTACTCGCGGCCGTTGCCGCCTGCCGTGAGACGAACACGCCGTTGACCAGCCGTGGCGGCGGTACCTCGATGGCCGGCAACGCCATCGGGCCGGGGCTGGTGCTCGACTTCTCCCGTCACATGAACCGGATCCGCGGGATCGACGAAGCCCATGGTTTTGCCGACGTGGAACCCGGTGTCGTGCTGTCGGTCCTCACCCGCGAGGCCGAGCGCGTGACCCACGGCCGATTGACGTTCGCCCCCGACCCCTCGTCCAAGAACAGGGCGACCATCGGTGGAGCGGTCGGCAACGACGCCTGCGGGAACCACTCCGTCCGGTACGGTCGCACCTCCGACCACGTCGTCGAGCTCGACGTCGTGACCTCCGATGGAGCCAGACTGACCGCGTTCGCCGGCGGGATCCGAGCCTCCGACCCAGCTGACCGCCACTCGGCTGCACGGGCACGCGAGCTGTCCGATCGTCTGTCGGAACTGGCGCGGGCGAACCTCGCGTCGTTCCGCACCGAGCTCGGACGAATCCCGCGCCAGGTGTCCGGCTACCACCTCGCGCATCTGCTGCCCGAACAGGGTTTCAACGTGGCCCGTGCCCTCGTGGGGTCTGAGGGCACGTGCGCTGTTGTCGTGGGCGCGCGCATGAGGCTGGTGCCCAAGCCGGCAAGCGCCCTCCTCATCTGTCTCGGCTACGAAGACGTCGTGGACGCGGCAAGGGACATCGGCACCATCCTCGAGTTCTCGCCTGCTGCGGTGGAAGGGATCGACCAGGCGATCGTCGACACGATGCGGCTCCGGCGAGGTGCCGATGCCGTAGTCGGCCTACCGCGCGGCAATGCCTTCCTCTACGTCGACCTCGACGGCGACCGGATGGACGCGGTCACCCGCAAGGCTGAGCACCTCCTCGAGCGGCTCCGAAGCCACGGCCGCATGGTGGACGGACGAGTCGTTCCCGACCAAGCCGAGCGCGCTGCGCTGTGGCGTGTGCGGGAAGACGGTGCCGGGCTGTCGTCGCGTCCGGCAAGCGGAGGCGAGTCCTGGCCTGGATGGGAGGACTCCGCCGTAGCGCCGGAGAACCTGGCCGATTACCTGTCTGACTTCCGTGGTCTTCTGCGCGACCATGCACTCACCGGCATCATGTACGGCCACTTCGGGGCCGGGTGCATGCACGTCCGCGTCACCTACGACCTCAGAACCGATGCCGGGCGCGAGGTGTTCCGACAGTTCACCGCTCAGGCGGCCGCGCTGGTGGTCAGGCACGGCGGAACACTTTCGGGTGAGCACGGTGACGGACGCGCTCGATCGGAATTCCTCCCCGTCATGTACTCGCCTGCCGTCATGGATGCCTTCGGCGCCTTCCGTCGTGTGTGGGACGAGGCGAACCTTCTCAATCCTGGCTCCGTCACGTCCCCCGACCCGATCGACGCCAATCTTGCTCTGGACGGTGTGCCTCAGCGTGAATGGCGAACCAACTTCGCGTTTCATCCCACGCAAGCCCGTGAAGCCGGTGTAGCTCCCTGGACACACGCTGTCCAGGCGTGCATCGGCGTCGGCCGTTGCCGCTCTGACGCGGGCGGAGTGATGTGCCCAAGCTTCCGTGCGACTGGCGACGAGAAGGACTCCACCAGGGGGCGTGCACGCGTGCTCCAGGAGATGGTCCGTGGCGCTGACGAGGTTCGGCAGGGGTGGTCCTCTGAAGAGGTCCGAGCGGCGCTCGACCTGTGTCTCGCCTGCAAGGCGTGCTCCAGCGACTGCCCGGCGGGTGTGGACATGGCCACCTACAGGTCCGAGTTTCTCTCCCATTACTACGCAGGACGACGCCGGCCCCTCTCGCATCTCTCCCTGGGCTGGCTCCCGGCATGGCTCAAGATCACAGCGTACGCCAGCGCAGTGGTGAACCTCGTGCTTGCGACGCCACTCGGCAAGCTCGTAGCGCGGCTCGGTGGCGTCACGACTCACCGCACATTTCCGAAGTTCGCCTCGCGAAGAACACTTCGCCGCGAACTCCGCAGCTTCGAGCTCCGACCGGAGGTCGCCGATGTCATCTTGTTCGTTGACTCGTTCACCAAGGGCTTCCGCCCGGAGGTCGCCGGTGCCGCCGCCCGCGTCGTCAGCAGCACCGGTCGGCAGGTTGCGTGCGAGGTCGCTTCCTGCTGTGGCCTGACCTGGGTTTCGACGGGGCAACTGGGCGTCGCCAGGAAGGTCATGGCCAGCGCCGTCGAAAGGCTGGACAACGGGCGAGATACGCCCATCGTGGTTGTCGAGCCCAGCTGTGCGGCCGCGCTGAAGAAGGACGCTCCAGAGCTCCTGCGTACTGAGGCGGCGGCCCGGGTTGCGGCCCGGGTGCGCAGTTTCGCCGAGGCCGTCCCCAGCTGGGTCGAGGACGGCTGGCGGCCGCCCGCGATGCCTTCCCGGGTCGCTGTCCAGACGCACTGCCACGAGTACTCCACTGTCGGCGCCCACGTTCAGCGCAGAGCGCTCACGGCGATGGGCGTCACCGATGTCGTCGAAGCCACGGGATGCTGCGGCGTCGCCGGCAACTTCGGCTTCGAGGCGGAACATTTCGACATGTCGATGAAGGTTGCGCAACAGGCACTGGCGCCGACGCTGGCCAGGACACGGGTGGAGACACCGGTACTGGCCGACGGATTCAGCTGCTCAATGCAAGTCAAGCAACTCAACCCTCACCGCAGGACCTTCCACCTCGCCGAGCTGGCTGACCCGCTCAACCAGGCGCAAATCAAACTGAAGGATATGGCATGACCACCGCGACGCCCCCGCTCGCCGGGCTGAAGACCGACCTCTTCATCGACGGCCAGTGGATGCCTTCCGCATCGGGGGCCACCTTTACCGTCGAGAACCCGGCCAACCATCGCATCATCGCCGACGTGGCTGACGGCAACCGCGAGGACGCCGAGGCTGCGATCAGGGCAGCCGGAGCGGCACAGACGTCGTGGAGGCGGACCGCGCCGCGGTTACGAGCCGACATTCTGCGACGGGCCTACGACCTCATCCTCAGTCGCACCGACGAGCTCGCCGCACTCATGACTGCGGAGATGGGGAAGCCACTCGCCGAGGCTCGGGGGGAGGTGGCGTACGGCGCCGAGTTCTTCCGCTGGTTCTCCGAGGAAGCCGCACGGATCGATGGCGACAGCACCACCACCGTCGACGGCAACAACCGGATCCTGGTCACGAAGGAACCGGTCGGCCCCTGCGTTCTGGTCACGCCGTGGAACTTCCCGCTCGCGATGGGGACACGCAAGATCGGCACGGCGATCGCCGCCGGTTGCACGATGGTGTTCAAGCCGTCTGAATTGACGCCGTTGACTTCTCTTACACTCGCCGCGATCCTGCAGGAAGCGGGCCTGCCTGACGGCGTGCTGAACGTCGTCACGACATCCGACCCCGCCCCCGTGGTCGAGCTGTGGATGTCGAGTGGGATCGCGCGCAAGGTGAGTTTCACCGGTTCGACCCAGGTCGGAAAGATACTGCTGCGCCAGGCCGCCACGAACGTGATGCGCTCATCCATGGAACTCGGGGGAAACGCGCCTTTCGTGGTGCTGCCCGACGCTGACCTGGACAGAGCTGTCGAAGGTGCGGTCATGGCCAAGATGCGCAACATGGGTGAGGCGTGCACCGCGGCGAACCGACTCTTCATACACCGCGATATCGCAGACGAGTTCAGCCGACGACTCGCCACGCGTATGGAAGCACTCCAGGTGGGAGACGGCGCGGAGCCGGGCACTGACGTGGGCCCGCTCATCGACCAAGCCGGCCTCGACAAGGTCGATCATCTGGTAGATGACGCCGTGGCGCGGGGCGCCCGAATCATCACCGGCGGATATCGCCCCGACGGTCCAGGCTACTTCTACAAGCCGACCGTCCTCGTGGACGTCCCCGCCGACGCCGAAATGAACTCCACCGAGATCTTCGGCCCGGTTGCGCCCATCGCCGTGTTCGACACCGAGGAAGAAGTGATCCAGCGGGCCAACGACACCCAGTGGGGTCTCGTCGGCTACGTCTTCACGCGGGACCTCGACAAGGCGGCGTGGTTCTCGGCCGAGCTCGAAGTCGGCATGGTCGGAGTCAACACCGGCGTTGTCTCGAACCCCGCCGCGCCGTTCGGTGGCATCAAGCAGTCGGGGCTCGGACGTGAGGGTGGCCGGGTCGGAATCGACGAGTTCCTCGAGTACAAGTACACCGCGATCCCCATCACCAACAAGGGCTAGCTGTACCTCGCGGCAAAGGAGCTACTGCAACCTGTAAAGACCGGATGGTCGAGGTCGCGCGCAACGGCGATCGGCAGCACACCGAGCGTGCCCGAGGCGAGCGCTGGTTACCGGCGCATACAGCGACTCCCTAGGCAGGGCTCTGAGCGTTCCAGGGTGCTGCGCGCTCACCACGTTACGGCTCCACGACTTTCTACCACCCGGATCGCGAACGCCAGGTGCAGACATGGCGGGCCGAGGAAGGACCCTCCGATGACACCGAGACAACGCCGGCCAGCGATTGCGCGTAAGGCCGTACTGGCGGCCGCGGCTGGCACAGTCCTGTGGGGGACACTGGGGCCCGCCGTGCAGGCATGGGCATCGTTCGGTGCCGCCGGTACCGCTTTCGCGCGCGCCGTCTTCGCCGCGCTGACGCTCGCTGGCGTGGCGTGGAGCGGAACCACAGACTGGGCCATCGTCCGTCGGGAGGCCCGCCGGATCACGGCAGGCGGCATCGGGCTCGCCGGCTTCCAGTACTGCTACTTCGAGGCTGTTCCAGCCGTCGGTGTCTCAGTCAGCACAGCCATCGCGATCGGGCTCGCACCGGTGTTCACCGGTGCGGCGGCATGGGTGACGTCCGCTCGACCATCCACCCCGTGGCTCCTCGGTACCTGCTTCTCTCTTATCGGGCTCGCCATGATGCTCCTCGGCCCCGTTGAGTCGTCCGGTCGATTGCTGGCCGGCATCGTCTGGTCAACTCTCGCTGCGGGGATGTTCAGCTTGCAGATCTTCGCGATCGAGCGCTGCACCAAAACCGAATGGCCGAAGGCAGCTGCTTTGGCTTGGATGTTTGCAGTCGCGGGTCTGGTGCTCGCACCACTGGGTCTGCCCGAGATCGCTGCGCAGTGGCCGGTCGATCTGAGGGAGCTGACGCTCGTCCTGTATCTAGGTTCCATTACGGCTGGCTTGGCCTACTGGTTGTTCGCCGCGGGGGCCAAGGTGATCGGAGCGCCAATGGCAGCGACCATCAGCGTCCTTGAGCCCGCTACTGCCGTGTTGCTCGCGAT
>DASUCK010000579.1:0-5665 GCA_036276095.1 Nonomuraea sp.
AGCGGCAGGACGACGTACAGGAAGATCCGGAAGTGCCCGGCGCCGTCCAGCACCGCCGCCTCGTCGAACTCGCGCGGCACCTGGTTGATCGCCTGCCGCAGCAGGAACACCCCGAACGCCGAGGCGATCGTCGGCGCCAGCAGCGCGAAGTACGTGTCCACCAGCCCGAACATGCGCATCTCGATGAACAGCGGCACGACCAGCACCGGCAGCGGCATCATCAGCGTCGCCAGGTAGACCGCGAACAGCGCCCCCCGCCCGGGGAACGGCAGCCGGGCGAAGGCGTAGGCCGCCATGGCGCTGGTGACCAGCTGCAGCACCGTGGAGGTGGCGCCGATCCAGGCGCTGTTGAGCACGATCCGCCAGAACGGCAGCGTCTCCATGAGCTTGGCGTACGCGTCCAGGCTCGCGCCCTCCGGCGTGAAGTCCGGCGGCACGGCCAGCACGGCATCGCCCGGCGTGACGGACGTGATCACCGCCCATCCGAACGGGAACAGCATCGCCAGCGCGCCGAGACCCACCACCAGGTAGCGGGCCAGGCGGCCCAGCCCGGCTCGGCGGGCTCCGCCGGAGGCCATCGCTCCGCCGCCGCGCGTCTCACCCATAGGTGACCCACCGCCTCTGGCCGCGGATCTGGACGATCGTCACGATCAGCACCACGGCGAACAGCAGCCAGGACAGCGCCGAGGCGGCCCCGGCCCGGCCGTACCGGAAGGTGAGGTCGTAGATCTGCGAGACCACGACCTGGGTGGCCCCGCCGGGGCCGCCGTTCGTCATGATCTTGACCTGGTCGAAGACCTGGAAGCCGTTGATCAGCGAGATCACGACCACGAAGAACGTCGAGGGCGACAGCAGCGGCAGCGTGATGTGCCGGAACCGGCGCCAGGCCGTCGCCCCGTCGACCATGGCGGCCTCCTGGTACTCCTGGGGGATCGCCTGCAGGCCGGCCAGCAGGATGATCATCACGAAGCCCAGGTCCTTCCAGGCCGAGGCCAGGATGATCGACGGCATCGCCCAGTCCGGGTCGGTCCACCAGCCGGGGCCGGTGACCCCGAACAGGCCGAGAGCCCAGTTGACGATGCCGCTCGCCGGGTTGAGCAGCCACTTCCACATCAGCGCCACGACCACCCAGCTGGTGATCACCGGCAGGAAGTAGACGCCGCGCAGCAGGCTCCGGCCCGGCATCGCCCGGTTGAGCAGCAGCGCCAGGCCCAGCCCGCCCAGGTAGACGAGCGGCAGGTAGCCGGCGATGAAGGACGGCGTGTGGAGGAAGGCCGCACGGGTCTCCGGGTCGCCGATCAGCTCGGCGTAGTTGCCGAGGCCGACCCAGCGCATGTCGGTGATGAGGTCCCACTCGTGCAGGCTGGTCCACAGCGAGCCCAGCATCGGGACGATCGTGTAGAGCGTCAGCGGGACGAGGCTCGGCAGCAGGAACACCGCCACGGTCCCGGCGTACCGCCAGCCTCTGCGCGGCCCGCTCCGCCGGGTCGTGGCCCGCGCCCGCTCCGGCGGGGCGGCGGTGAGGGTCATGGGGTGGCTCCGATCAGGCGGGCGCGGACCAGGCGGCCCTGTTCGCCGGCCGCGCCGGCGGCGTCGAACGGGGTGGCCAGCACCAGCGCCGCCGCCCCCTGCGCCCAGCTCGTGTCGTCCCAGCTCTCCACCTCGACCGCGATGTCGCGCCGCCCGGGGTAGAGCTGCGCCCTGAGCGCCTGCTCGAAGCCGTCCCGCCAGAGCGGCCAGTCCGCGGTGCCCTCGCCGAGCACGACGACCACCTCGGGGTCCACGACGTTGATCAGCCCCGCGGTGGCCCGGCCCAGGATCCCCCCTGCCTCGGCGAACACCTCTCGTGCCACCGGGTCCCCGCCCGCCGCGGCCCGTCCGAGCGCCGCCACCGCCCCCAGCGGGTCGGGGTTCGCCCCGTCCCGCTCCGCCGACCTGGCGCGGGCCGCGGCGAGGAGGCCCGCCGAGCCCACGAGCGCTTCCAGGCAGCCCCGGGCGCCGCACCCGCACACCGGGCCGTCCGGGGCCACGGGCAGGTGGCCGAACTCGCCGGCGCCGCCCCTGGCGCCCCGGTACACGCGCCCGTCCGCGACGATCGCCGCGCCGACGCCGCGGCCGATCGTGACCACGAGGAAGTCCCGGTGCGTACGGCCCCGCCCGTACAGCCGCTCGGCCGCCGCCAGCGCGTTGACGTCGTTCTCGACCAGCACGGGAAGCTCCAGCCGGCGCCGCAGCCGCTCACCGACGGGCATGGCCTGCCACCCGAGCGTCGGCGCGTTGACCGTGCCGACGGCCTGGTCGTCGACGCTGCCCGGCACGCCGACCCCGACTCCCAGCAGGGGTGGCGCCTGCTCGCCCGAGGCCGGCACCGCCGACTCCACGGCGGCGGCCAGCTTGTCGAGCGCGTCCGCCGCGTGCGGGTCGAACGGCCGCTCCCACGACCCCAGCACCTCGCCGTCGAGCCGCACGTCCACCAGCACCAGGTGGTCGGCGGTCACCTTGACGCCGAGCGCCCGCCCGGCCCCGCCCACGAGCCCGAGCCGCACGGCGGGCCGCCCGCCGCGGGACGGCTTGAGGTCAAGCTCCTCCAGCATGCCGTGCCCCATCAGCTCGCGGGCGAGCTGGGTGACGGTGGCGGGGCTGAGGTCGAGCTCGCGGGCGATCTCGGTCCTGCTGAGCGGCCCGCCCGTGCCCAGCAGGGCCAGGATGGCCGTCCTGGTGAGGTCGCCGCGGTCAGTGGCTGCCATGGAGAGCACTTTCTTCGGAAGTAAAGTTAGTCCCGAAATATCCTCTTGCGACCGTCTGATGTCAAGAGTCGGAAACGTCCGGGAAACGACGAAGGCCCCCGCCGGAGGAAGGTGGCGGGGGCCGTCGGGTCCAGGAAGGAGGGATCAGGAGGACGCGGCGTCCTTCGCCCGGTTGCGCAGCGCCCGCCGCACGCCGTCGGCGCCCTCCAGGATCATCCTGCGCAGCGCCTGCGGCGGCTCCTCGGCCGTCAGGTAGTCCTCGGCCGCCCCCAGCGTCGCCTGCTCGATGAGCAGCGCGGGGAAGCACCCCACCGCGAACGACGACGCCTGGTCGAAGGTCCACTCCTTGTAGATCCGCCCGACCTCGGCGAAGTACTTCTCCCGGTACGGAGCCAGCAGCTCGGGGTGGTGCGGGTCCTGGAACCCGTTGATCGTGGCGCGGGCGATGTGGTTGGCGAGGCGGCCGCCCACGATCCGGTCCCACGCCGCGTTCTTGGCCTCGGCGGTCGGGACCGCGGCCCGGCACAGCGCCGCCGACCGCTCGCCCGTCGCCGTCGGGTCGCGCTCCAGCTCGGCCTCGATGCCCGCCTCGGCGATCCGCCCGCCGGTCACCAGCGCGTGCACGAGGATCCAACGCAGGTCGGCGTCCACGCTCAGCCCCTCGGGCACGGAGGTGCCGTCGAGGATGCCCTGCAGCAGGTCGAGGTCGTCGGCCGAGGTGGCCACCGGCGCGAGCGCCTGCAGGAACGCCAGCTGCCGGTCCGACCCCGGCTCGGCCCCCGCCAGCAGCGCGCGCAGCTCGGCGGCCAGCAGCGCCAGCCCCTCGGCCCGCCACGCCGGGTCGGCGTACTGCTGCGCCGCCTGCCTGGCCTGCCGCAGGATCGTCTGCAGGACGGTGATGTCGCCGACCGCGCCGGCGCCCGAGACGACGAGCTTGACGTAGTCGCGGGTGGGCATCTCGCTGTCGCGGGTCATGTCCCAGGCCGCCGACCAGCACAGCGCCCGCGGCAGCGACTCGGTGAGCCGGACGATGCCGCCGTCGACCAGGGTCCGCAGCGAGCCCTCGTCCAGCCGGACCTTGGCGTACGTCAGGTCGTCGTCGTTGAGCAGCACCAGGTCGGGCCGCTCCTCGCCGACGAGCTGCGGCACGGCGGTGCGGGCGCCGACGACGTCGAGCTCGACCCGCCGCGTCCGCGTCAGCGCCCCGTCCACGAGCGAGTAGAGGCCGATCGCGATCCGGTGGGTGCGTAGCGTCGGGTAGTCGGAAGGGGCCTCCTGCAGCACCTCGAACGAGGTGAACCGGCCGCCGGACACCTCGAACGAGGGCCGCAGCGTGTTGACCCAGGAGGTCTCCAGCCACTCCTTCGACCAGGCCGACAGGTCGCGGCCGGAGGTGCGCTCCAGGGCGTCGAGCAGGTCCTTCAGCTCGGTGTTGCCCCAGGCGTGCTCGTTGAAGTAGTCGCGCACGCCGGCCAGGAAGTTGTCCAGCCCCACGTACGCGACCAGCTGCTTGAGCACCGAGGCGCCCTTGGCGTACGTGATGCCGTCGAAGTTGACCTCGACCGCCTGCATGTCGGGGATGTCGGCGGCGATCGGGTGGGTGGAGGGCAGCTGGTCCTGGCGGTAGGCCCAGGACTTCTCCACGTTCGCGAACGTCGTCCACACGCCCTTGCCCCACCGCGTGGCCTCGGCCTGGGCCAGCACGGACATGTAGGTGGCGAACGACTCGTTGAGCCACAGGTCGTCCCACCAGCGCATGGTGACGAGGTCGCCGAACCACATGTGCGCCATCTCGTGCAGGATCGTCTCCGCGCGCCGCTCGACCACCGCGTCGGTGACCCGGGAGCGGAAGACGTAGTCCTCCAGGAACGTCACGCAGCCGGCGTTCTCCATGGCGCCGGCGTTGAACTCGGGCACGAAGCACTGGTCGTACTTGCCGAACGGGTAGCGCACGCCGAAGACCCGGTGGAAGAAGTCGAAGCCCTGCCGGGTGACCTCGAAGAGGTTGTCGGCGTCGAGGTGCTCGGCCAGCGAGGCCCGGCAGTAGAGCCCGAGCGGGATGCCGTCGTGCTCGGAGGTGACCTTGTGGTACGGGCCGGCCACCAGCGCCGTGATGTAGGTGGACATCACCGGCGTGGTCGCGAACTCCCACCGCCTGGCCGGCGGCAGCGGGCCGTGCTCGCCGGCCTGTTCGGGCAGCTCCGAGACCTCGACCGCGGCCGCGTTGGAGATCACCTCCCAGTCGGCCGGGGCCAGCACGGTCAGCTTGAACGTGGCCTTGAGGTCGGGCTGGTCGAAGCACGCGTACATGCGGTGGGCGTCGGCGGTCTCGAACTGGCTGTGCAGGTAGACCTTCCGGTCGACCGGGTCGACGAAGCGGTGGAGGCCCTCGCCGGTGCGCATGTAGGCGCAGTCGGCGTCCACCACCAGCTCGTTGGTCTCGGCCGGGGAGGTGAGGGGGAAGCGGCCCTTCTCCGCGTCGTAGGCGGCCACGTCGAGGTCCTGCCCGTTGAGGGTGACCCTGCGCACGTTCGCGCCGTGGAGATCGATGAACGTGGGCTCGCCCGGATCTGCACTGCTGAAGCGGACGGTCGTGACGCTCTCGAAGCGCTCCTCGCCTTCCGTCAGATCGAGTGCGACCTCGTACGACTCGACCGTCAGCAGCCGGGCGCGATCACGTGCCTCGTCCCGGGTCAGGTTGCCTGCCAAATTGCGCTCCTTTGAACCGCTATGTCGGGGATGTCGGTCATCCTGTCACGGAGGGAATAGGACCCGGACCACCTCAGGTTATGGCCCAACATGGTCGAGAAGATTCCCGTGGACCTCTGGTTCGATCCTTCCTGTCCCTTTGCGTGGGTTACATCACGGTGGTTGCTCGAAGTTGCTAAGGTTCGCCCAATCGAGCCTCGCTTCCGCCT
>DASUCK010000580.1:0-4115 GCA_036276095.1 Nonomuraea sp.
CCTGCACCAGCCCGAGTTGGCCCGCCGGCACTGTTCCCGGATCATCGGGCTGCGCGGTGGACGACTGGTATTCGACCTGCCCGTCGAGCATCTTGACGAGTGTGTCCTGGCCGACCTGTACACCGTGACATGACACTCCAGGTCGACGCCCCCGACGAGCCCCCGCTGACGGCGACGACGCAAGGGCACCGGGTGACCGGACGGACGGTCGCGGCGCGGCGGATCGCCGGATTGTTGCTGGTTGCGATTCCCCTCGTCTGGTCCTGGCGGCAGGCGGTGGCGGACGGGGCGGACGTGATGAATCGCGGTGGCCTCTCGCTCGTTGCCGACCTGTTCGCGTCGATGCCGCGCCTTCGGCTGTCGGCGGAGTTCCTGGCCGTGGTGCTGGACGCCGCGGTGGTGACGCTGGTGTTCGCGGCGCTGGGGACGGCGGGAGCACTGGTGCTCGGCCTCGTCGGCGGGGTCGTGCTCAGCGACGCCGCCTGGCGCAGCCGGCCGTCGCGTGCGGTGCGAGCGTTGCGCCTGCTGATACGGACTCTGCTGGTCGCGGCCCGGTCCATTCACGAGCTGGTCTGGGCGTTGTTGTTCGTCAGCGTGCTGGGCCTCGATCCGCTGGTCGCCGTCCTGGCGATCGTCGTCCCGTTCGGAGCGCAGACCGCGAAGGTCTTCGGCGAGACTCTTGACAGCGTCCCGCCCGGACCGCTGCTGGCCCTGCGTCATGCCGGGGCGCGACCCATCGTGGCCCTGTGCTACGGCCTGTTCCCCCTGGCCTCGCCGCTGCTGCTGTCCTACACCTTTTACCGTTTCGAGTGCGCCATCCGCTCCGCGGTGGTCCTCGGGGTGGTGGGGTTGGGTGGGCTGGGACAAGAACTGGTGGTCAGTCTCCAGTCACGCAACTGGGACGAGGTGTGGACGCTCGTGTGGGCCGTCCTGCTGCTCGCGACGGTTGTGGACCTGTGGAACAGCCGCCTGCGCCGGGATCTGGCCGTCGTCACCTGCGCCGACTGGTCCGGCGGCTCGTCTCGCGGCGAGGCCCGGTACGCCCGGCCGACCATGTCTCGCTGGGCACGCGCGTCCGTCGTTGTGGCGATGGCGGGACTGCCGCTGGCATGGCTGGCCTCGGACGTGTCGTTGTCCGGCCTGAGCTCCCCGCGCACCCGCGACCTGACCGTGCGACTGTTGGACGAGATATGGCCGCCCGCGTTACCGGCCGGGGGCTGGCCGGCTCTCGCGGAGGCGATACCGGATACGGTGGCCATGGCGATCCTCGCCATGGCCGTCGCTGTCATCATCACGCTGCTCCTCGGCCCCTGGGCGGCACGGCCACGGCAGGCGCGGGGCCAGATCCCGCGCAGGATGACCTGGTGGGCCGCGCGCGTGGTGCTGCTGATGCTGCGCTCCGTCCCTCCGACGGTCTGGGCTGTGATCGCCCTCCTCGCCATGTTCCCGGGGGTGCTGCCGGGTGCCCTGGCTCTCGGCCTCTACACCGGAGGTATCCTCGGCAGGCTCGTCGCGGAGGCATGGGAGGGCATCGATACCCGTCCTGGCGACGCTCTGCGCGCCCTCGGGACACCGGGTTGGCTCGCCTCCGTCGCCGCAGTCGTCCCACCGTCGGCGCACCACCTGGTGACCTACACGCTTTACCGCTTCGAGATCTGCATCCGGGAGACAGCCGTCGTCGGCGTCGTGGGCGCCGCGGGACTCGGCCGCCTGATCGCCGAGAATCTGGCCGCCTTCCGCTGGCCGGCCATCACGACACTGCTCATCACATCGTTCGCGCTGAGCGTCGGCAGCGAGGTCGTCGGACGATGGCTGAGACGCGCGCTACAGGGACCACCCCCGGCAGAAGCCTGACCGGTCCGGCGATGCCGTCGGCCCGGACGAGGGAATGTACGGTCACTGGACGGACCCGATCGGGCGGGATCTCGTCGTTTCGGGGGTTTCCCGAATCTGGTTCGTCCGGGTTTGGGGTCCGAGAGCCGGCGAGATGAGTGGCTCGGGTGCTGTCCCGCGGTCGTGTGGGCGTGGTGAATGGCCTGGTGGGCATGGCGAAGCCCTCGGCCGGGACGGTGGTGGATGTCGATGACCCGAATTGTGGCTTAAGGGTCGGGTGGGGGTCTCCGGCTTCGGCGGGCGGGACGCTCGGATGCCCGTCATCGGGGACGTCGTCGTGATGGACGGTGGGGCCGGGGTTGTGCTGGTGACGCCAGGCGTCGAGGAAGTGGTCGTTGGCGACGGTGACGATGAGAGCGATCAACAGGGTTTGGGCGACGCGGCCGTGGGCGAGCCGGTTCTTGGGGTCGCCGAGGTCGAGGTCGTGTCCCTTGAGCCGCCCGTTGAGGCCCTCGGTCATGGTACGAGCACTTTTGTAGGTGGTGATCCAGGCGGGGCTGAGGTAGGGCAGATCCTGGCGGAACTTGTCGAGGTGGCCGAGGTCGTCTTTGCGCAGGGTGATGCTGTGCTGGCGGCAGATCGTCGGCAGTTGGTCGGCCTTCAGGTCGGGCTGTGGTGGCAGGACGCGGGGTTTTGCGGCTGGCTCGCGCTGGTGGAGGCGGTGGAAGCGGGGGCAGGTGAGCGACGGGGAGGTGCCAGCGGCCGGGCACGGGAAGCGGATGGTGGTGCCTGTGTTCGCGTTCCGTTTGAGGCGCAGCAAGTACGGCTCTCGCGCGATGATCAACGCGGCCAGTTCGTCGGAGGGGTCACGGATGACGGCATCGTCCAAGCCGGTGGTGGCGCCTTCATAGCGGGGCTTGAAGGCCCACAGGATTCCGCTCCCACCGGGCATTGAACGGCAGACCCATCACCGAGGCGGGCCTACTGGCTATATCTGTCTACACAGGCCTTTGCCATTGATATGGGCCTCCCAGTTGTAGACGGTGGAGCTGGATCCTGTCTCTTCCACATCTACCGTGAGCGTCCCGCAGGGAATCCGGGAATCCCACTCCACACGGGGCTGAGCCAGTGATCGGGATTCCTCGTGGGGCGGAATTTGTAACGCTCGACAGCGCGTCTCCTGGGGTGGACAGAAAAGGAAGGCCGGAAACGACGGTCACATACAGCGCCAAGGCCGCTACCCTCGTACGACCGGTACCAGAATAGCGGACATGGATCCGCCGCATGGCGGAATGGCCGCGAGAGGCGCCATTTGACGCCATTCGATCGAGCAACGCATTACACATCAGGGCCATAACCGGACAAGGGCCCGGGCGTTTCAATGTCAACTGGGCCGCATCGCTGCACGGAGTGGGGTGCCACCCGGGTTCTTAGTGCTGTTTGAGAAGATCATTCATGTTCGGTGTGGCAGCGTGACGACGAGCGTTGACACTGCCAAGGTGGCCCGATGCCCCCGGATCGCTACCCCTCGGACCTGACCGATGCGCAGTGGGAGCTCATCGAGCCCTTGCTTCCCGAGCCGAACACCGGCGGGCGTCCGGAGAAGCACCCACGCCGAGAGATCGTCAACGCCATCCTGTACGTGGTCCGCTCGGGCTGCCCGTGGCGCTACCTGCCCACCGACCTGCCGCCCTAGCAGACCGTGTACTGGTACTTCCAGCAGTGGGAAGCCGCCGGCGCCACCGAGGCGTTGCTGACAGAACTGCGCGTCAAAGCCCGCCGCCAGGCCGACCGCGCCGATGAGCCGACAGCGGGCATCATCGACTCCCAGAGCGTCAAGGGCGCCGACATCGTCGGGCAGGGCTTCGCTGGACGCCTGGTGGACTGGGCCCGTGACACTCTGCGCACCACCTTGGAGATCCTGCGAAAGCCCGCTGACCAGCACGGCTTCAGCATCATCTCCCGCCGTTGGGCGGTAGAGAGAACACTGGCCTGGCTGACCGCCTGCCGACGGCTTGCCCATGACTATGAACGCGACCCCGCCGTCTCCGAGGCGATCATCCGCTGGGCTGCCATCGCCGGCATGGCCCGCCGCCTCTCCCGGAGCGGCCCCGCTCGGCGACAGGCCAAAATCGTCTGCGCCTAATACTCCAGTGACACTTCGCGATCTTGAGGGGTCGGGGTCACATGGCGACGGCCACCGCGTGATCATTCGTGGTTTGTGAAGACAACAAAAGATCGTGCGGTGGCCGCGAGCCACAGCGTAGACCCTGACGGCTGGA
>DASUCK010000581.1:0-21753 GCA_036276095.1 Nonomuraea sp.
GCATGGCGATCGACGCCAACGTGCTGGTGTTCGAGCGGGCCAGGGAGGAGTACGACGCCCGGCGCGGACTGCGGCGCTCGCTCGCCCTCGGATTCAAGAACGCGTGGAGCGCGATCGCCGACTCGAATGTCACGACTCTGATCGCCGCCGGGTTGCTGTTCTGGCTGGCGTCCGGGCCGGTCAAGGGGTTCGGGGTGACGCTGGCCGTCGGCGTGCTGGCCTCGCTGGTGTCGGCCATGCTGATCACGCGGGTGCTGGTGCACGCGGCGGCCGGGCGGATCGGGGCGCGGGCGTCCGGACTGGGCTCGCGCGGCGCCGTACGGACGTGGCTGGCCCGCGGGAACCCGCGCCTCATGCGCGCCAGGAGGTGGTGGCTGGCGATCGCGGGCGCGCTGGCGGCCGTGGCCGTGGCCGGGCTGGTCGTGCGCGGGCTGAACGTCGGCGTCGAGTTCACCGGCGGGCGGCTGGTGGAATTCGCCACCTCCACACCGGTCCCGGCGGACGTGGCCGGGCAGGCGGTCGCGCGGGCCGGGTTCCCGTCGGCGGTGGTGCAGTCCACCGGCGAGGGAATCACCGTGCGGGCGGCCGGGCTGGGGCTGGAGGAGTCGGCCCGGATCGAGCAGGCGCTGGAGTCGTACGGCGGCGAGGTGAGCAAGGTGCGCGAGGAGTTCATCGGCCCCAGTCTGGGCGAGGAACTGCGGCGCGACGCGCTCATCGCGCTCGGCGTGGCCGTGGCCATGCAGCTGGTGTATCTGGCGTTCCGGTTCCGGTGGACGTTCGGCGCGGCCGCGGTCATCGCGCTGCTGGTGGACGTGGCCGTCGTGGTCGGGCTGTTCGCGTGGCTCGGCAAGCCCGTGGACGGCGTCTTCGTGGCGGCGATGCTGACGATCGTCGGGTATTCGGTCAACGACAAGGTGGTGGTGTTCGACCGGGTGCGGGAACTGTGGGCGGCCCGGCCGAAGGAGCCGTTCGCGGCGGCGGTCGACGGGGCGATCGTGCAGACGCTGCCGCGTACCGTGAACACCGGGCTCGGCGCGCTGTTCATCCTGGTGGCGCTGACGGCGTTCGGCGGCGACTCGTTGCGTGACTTCGCGGTGGCGCTCGTGGCCGGGATCGTCATGGGCACGCTGTCGTCGGCGTTCGTGGCCGGTCCCGCGGCGGTGGCGCTGTCCCGGTTCGACCCGCGTCCGCCCGCCCCACGAGCGACCCGAACGCCCCCGCGCCGCCGCGAGGGCTCGGGGGCGGTGGTCTGACAGCCGGCCGGGCGTTCGCCTCACGCCAGGCCGGCGAGGCGGCGGACGGCCTGGCGGACCACCTCCGCCTGGGCCGGGGCGAGACCGTCCAGGAACGGCTCCAGCAGCCCGGGATCCCAGCCGGGCCGGCCGGGACCGTCGCCGGGCAGGAGGTGCCGCCTGCTGTACTCGGCGAGCGACTCGGCCAGCGGCCCGATCCTGGGATCGCCCGGGTCGGCGTCGGCCAGCTCGTCGAGGCGGCGGTAGAACTCCTGCCCGGCCGCTCTCACCTCCGGGTCGGCGGCCAGGGAGTCGAGCATGCGGAAGGCGCGTCGCCGATCGCCGGCCGCTGCCCCGCTGTCCATGAGCAGGAGCAGGTCGCGGTCCCAGGCGGCCGCCCGCGACGCCGGCAGGTCGACCGTCGTGAGGAAGGCCAGCAGGTCGGGGGAGGCGGTGTCCTCGGGGCCGAGCGTGCCGGCCTCGGCCCGCCGGAGCACCTCGGCCAGGCGCCGCCGCCTGGCCCGGATCTCCTCCTCCTGCCTGGCCAGGTCGGCGTCGATCTCGGCGAGGATCTCGGGCAGCTCCCTGGAGCGGTCGTCGGCGATGACGTCGCGGGCCTCGTCCAGGCTCAGGCCGAGCGCCACCAGGCGACGCACGCGGGCCAGCGCGATGGCGTCGCGCATGCCGTACTCGCGGTAGCCGTTGGCCAGGCGGGGCGGCTCGGGCAGGACGCCCTGGTGGTGGTAGTGGCGCACCATCCGGGTCGACACTCCGAGCAGCGCGGCGAGTTCTCCGATCCGCATGCCACCAGTAAAGACGTTGACGTCACGTCAAGGTCAAGGCGCCGGGCTGGCGGCGGAGCCGCGTACGAGCACGAACGGAGCCTTTGCCGCCGAGTCGCCTCCTCCGGCCGCTAGTCCGTAGGGCCGCCGATTGGCCCTACGGCGCAGCGTGTCCAGACGGTGTCCGGCCGTGTGTCCAGACGGTGTCCGGCCGTGTGTCCGGCCGTGTGTCCGGCCGTGTCCGAGGTGTGGCTAGGCCGCGGCGGCGAGCATGCCGTGCGGGTCGAGCACGTACTTGCGGGCCGCGCCCTGGTCGAACTCCCGGTATCCCTGCGGCGCCTGGTCCAGCGGGATCGGTGTGGCGTTGACCGCCTTGGCGATCTGCACCCGGTCGTGCAGGATCGCCTGCATGAGCTGGCGGTTGTAGCGCATGACCGGGCACTGGCCGGTGGCGAAGCTGTGCGACTTCGCCCAGCCGAGGCCGATGCGGATGGACAGCGACCCGTGCTTGGCGGCCTCGTCGTGGGCGCCCGGATCTCCGGTCACGTACAGGCCGGGGATGCCGATGGCGCCGCCGGCCCTGGTGACGTCCATGAGCGTGTTGAGCACGGTCGCGGGGTGCTCCTCCTGCGCCTCCCGGCCGTGGCCGCGGGCCTCGAAGCCGACCGCGTCGACGGCGCAGTCCACCTCCGGCTCGCCGAGGATCTGGGCGACCTGGTCCTTCGGCTCGCCGAGCGCGACGTTGACGGTCTCGCAGCCGAAGCTGTGGGCCTGGTCGAGGCGTTCCTTGTTCAGGTCGGCGACGATGACCACGGCCGCCCCGAGCAGGTACGCCGACGCGGCGGCGGCCAGTCCGACCGGCCCGGCGCCGGCGATGTAGACGGTCGATCCCGGCCCGACGCCCGCGGTCACGCAGCCGTGGAAGCCGGTCGGGAAGATGTCCGCGAGCATGGCCAGGTCGAGGATCTTCTCCATCGCCCTGTCCTTGTCGGGGAACTTGAGCAGGTTCCAGTCGGCGTACGGGACCAGGACGTAGTCGGCCTGCCCGCCGACCCAGCCGCCCATGTCGACGTAGCCGTACGCCGAGCCGGGCCGGTCGGGGTTGACGTTCTCGCAGACCCCGGTCTTGCGTTCCTTGCAGTTGCGGCAGCGGCCGCAGGCGATGTTGAACGGCACCGACACCAGGTCGCCGGCCTTGATGAACTCCACGTCGGAGCCGGTCTCGACGACCTCGCCGGTGATCTCGTGGCCGAGGACGAGCCCTTGCGGCGCCGTGGTGCGGCCGCGGACCATGTGCTGGTCGCTGCCGCAGATGTTGGTGGCGACGGTCTTGAGTATCGCGGCGTGCGGGACCTTGCGGCCGACGTTGGCCGGGTTGACCCCGGGACCGTCCTTGAGCTCGAACTCGGGATAGTCGGTCTCGTGCACCTCGACCTTGCCTGGACCCTCGTAGATGACTCCCCTGTTACCAGGCATGGTGATCCCCTTCTTGACGGGCGGACGTATGGTCCTTGACGGGGCTCGGGCTTCACCTCCCGGGCCGATCCGCTTGAGTAGCGTGCCGGGGTCGCGTGCCCTGGTCAGAGGGTTCTGAACCTCTTCGGGCGTCCCAGATGTGGGAGGCGTTCCCGTATGCGGGACGAGCCCCGAAGGCGCGCGCGGACCGCGGGTCTGGCGGGAGCGCTACCGTCAGTCCATGCATCTGCGGGGGCCGACGCTCTGCCCGGCGCCGCCAACCGTGACCTGGATCGGGCGTTCCGGGACCGCGGCGGCGACCGTGCAGACGACCTGCTTGACGGCCAGCGTGGACAGCTCGCCGGCCGGCGTGGACAAGGTCACCACCAGGTGGTCCGGCCCCTCGACGGCCACCGAGACCGGGCGGGCTTCGGGCGGGAGGTCGGTGGTGAGCCCGCGCGCCTGTTCCTTCGCGGTGGGTCCGTCTGCCAGCAGCGCGAGCGTGTCCCTGGGGAACAGCCCGCGACCGGGCCGCGTCACCGCGGTGAGCCGGCCGTTCCTCACCAGGTAGAGGGTGCGCGGCAAGGTCGGCGCGACCATTCCGCTCGGCGGGTCGCCGGCGGATATGGCGTCGCTGGGTCGCACGCCGCAGCCGGTCACGGCGACGAGCGACGCGAGGCCCGCGGCGAGCGCGCGGCGGGCGGGCGCGGGCGCGGGTCTCACTCGGGACCTCCCGCGTCGATCTGCCCGTCCTGACCGTGGAGGTGGCGTGGCAGGCGCAGCGTGAAGACGGCGCCGCCGTCGGCGGCGTTGACGACGGTGAGGTCGCCTCGGTGCAGGCGCGCGTTCTCCCGCGCGATGGCGAGGCCGAGGCCGCTGCCCTCGGACCTGGCCCTGGCCGCGTTGGCCTTGTAGAACCGGTCGAAGACGTGCGGGAGGACCGCTTCGTCCAGCCCCGGTCCGTGGTCGCGGACCTCGAGGGCGATCCAGTGCGGGTCGGCGGAAAGCCGCACCGACACCGGCGGCTCGCCGTGCCGGAGGGCGTTGCCGACCAGATTGGCGAGGATGACGTCCACCCGGCGCGGGTCCAGCCGTGCCGTCACCGCGGGGGGAAGCTCGGTGTGCACCTGTTCCGACCAGCCCCGGGCGCGCAGGGTCGCGCGCACCAGCTCGGCGACGACGACGTCGTTCAGCGCGAGGGCCGCGACGCCGGAGTCGAACCTGCTGATCTCGATGAGGTCGTTCACCAGCCCGGTGAGGTTGAGCGTCTCCTGGCTGACCAGCCGGGCGGCCCTGCCGGCGGGCTCGGGCAGCGCGGCCGCCTCCTCGTCGAGGACGTCGGCGACCGCGGTGAGCGCGGCCAGCGGGGTGCGCAGCTCGTGGGAGACGTCGGCCACGAACCGGCGGGCGTCGGCCTCCATCTCGCGCAGCTGCTTGACGTGCCGTTCCAGCTCCGCGGCGGTGTTGTTGAACGTGCGTGCCACGTCGGCCAGCTCATCGGAGCCGCGGACCGAGATCCTGGTCCGCAGCTCGCCCTCGCCCAGCAGGCGTGCCGCCCGGCCGAGCTCGCGCACCGGGCGCAGCACGCCGCGGGTGGCCAGCAACGCGAGCACGACCGCGAACGCCAGGGCGGCCTGGCCGGTGAGCCAGGCCGATGCGGAGAGGTCGTCGATGCTGCGCTCTTCGGATGCCAGGCTGCGCGCGGTGTAGACCTCGATGCCGGACAACCGCGTCGTCCCGTCCGGGTTTACGATCAGCAGCGGCGTGCCGATGATCAGGAAGGGCTGGCCCCGCCCCACCACGCGTTGCCACGCCATGTCGCCCTCGGCCACCTTGCGCCGCAGCTGCGGTGGAAGGTCCTGCCGCTCCAGGGCCCTCGGCTCATTCGGGCCCAGGAACCGGCCGTTCGGCGGGCGCCCGGGCACCGACCGGTCCGTCGAGTGGTTCTCGCGGTAGAAGGCTATCGCGCGGCTTCCTTCGTCGGCCACGGCGTCGGCGATGTTGTCGAGCTCGGCCGGACCCGGCTCCGGATTCCGCAACGGGAAGATCGTCTCCACGCGGCTCTTCAGCGCCTTCACCGCGGCGTCCTGGGTCCGCTGCAGGATGGCGTTGCGGGCCTGGACGTACATGCCGCCGGCCACCGCCGCCGTGGTGACCACACACAGCAGGGCGAACGCCAACAGCAGCCGGGCGCGCAACCCCAGACTAGGACGAGGACCCACCGGCGGCTCACACCGGCCCGAACCGGTACCCGAACCCACGCACCGTCTGCACGTAGACGGGCGCCGCCGAGTCGTCCTCGATCTTCGCGCGCAACCGCTGCACGCATGCGTCCACGAGACGCGAGTCGCCGAAGTACCCGTGCTCCCACACCGACTCCAGCAGCTGCTGGCGGCTGTGCACCCGGCCCGGCGTGGCGGAGAGTTCGAGCAGCAGGCGCAGCTCGGTCGGGGCGAGGCTGACCGGCTCGCCACGCTTGGCGACCACCAGCCCGGCCCGATCGATGGTCAGGTCCGCGTGCCGCTCCAGCTCCGCCTGGTCCCGGCCGATCCGCCGGAGCACCGCGCGGATGCGTGCCTCAAGCACCCTGGGCTGCACCGGCTTGACCACGTAGTCGTCGGCGCCCGCCTCCAACCCGGCCACCACGTCCATGTCGTCGCCGCGCGCGGTCAGCATGATGATCGGTACTTCGCGGATGGCCCGGATGCGGCGGCAGACCTCGAACCCGTCGATGCCGGGCAGCATCAGATCGAGGACGACGACGTCGGGAACGTCCATGCGCAGCCGGTCCAGCCCCTGCTCGCCGGACTCGACCGCGCGCACCCGGTGCCCGTGGCGGGTCAGGGCGAGCTCAAGGCCCTCGCGTACGGCCGGGTCATCCTCGATCAACAACACTCGCGACACGCCGCCGAGCATCACAACACGCTCCGTAAATCGCCCGCCGGTCAATCCTCATCCACTGTCGACCGGTTGTGTCCCCGCTTCGTCCGCGCCATGTCATGGTCGTGTCACCGCCGCTCCGGCGGGTGTCCGCCGTCGACAAACGGTGACATTCGGCGGACACCGCACGCACATTCGGTGCCAATCGTATGTCGTCATGAACGAACAACGCACCATCCCACCGCGGCCCCGAGATCGGCTGTTCTCCGTGGTCACGCTGGTGCTGGCCGTGTTCCTGCTCCCGGTGGCGTTCGTCCGGCGTCCCGGGCGCGCCCGGGAACTGGCCTGCGCCTGGGCGTTGCGGATGCGGTTCCCCGCCGAGGACCTCACCGGGCTCACCGACGGCGCCACGGCGGCGTTCATGGCGGCGCGCACCGAGGCGTTCTGGCGGCACGGCCAGCTCATCGGCCTCACCTCGGGATACCGCGATCCCTTTGTCCAGCAACGGATGTTCGAGGAGGAGGTGCGCCGCACCGGATCCCCGGCCTCGGCACGGAAGCTCGTGTTGCCACCGGCGGAATCCCCCCACGTCAGGGGCCTCGCGATGGACGTGCGTCCCCACGAGGGCGCGCGCTGGCTGGAGATACACGGCGCCCGCTTCGATCTCTACCGCATCTACGACAACGAGTGGTGGCACTTCGAGCACCGCCCGGACTGCGGTGGCACGCCGCCGCGGCGACTGCCCCACCCCGGCGCGGACCACCTGAGCCAGTACGGGGACCAGAGATGACCAGGGGCGGGGCCTGACCAGCGGTATCGAATGGGCGTTCGGAGAGGGATGAGGCGTATGTCGCCGGGGAGTGGCACGGGGTCCGGCTTGCTGGGATGGCGCCTGCGGGCGGCGCGCGAGATGGCGTTCGCAGGGCGGGAGGAAGAGCTCGCGGCTTTCAACGCGGCGTTGTACGGCGGCGGCTGCGGCGTCGTGTACGTGCACGGTCCGGGCGGGATCGGGAAGTCGGCCTTGGTGCGGCGGTTCGCGCACGAGGCCGCGGTGGCGGGGCGGCCGGTGTCCCTGGTGGACGGGCGTGTGCTGGAGCCGTCGCCGGCGGCGTTCGAGGCCGCGGCAGACGTGGTGTTCGGCGTGGCGGACGCGGTGCTGCTGGTCGACGCCTTCGAATGGATCCAGGGCCTGGAGGGATGGCTGCGCGAGCGGTTCCTGCCGCGGGTGCCCGTGGGGGCGCTGGTGGTGATCGCTGGGCGGAACGCGCCGGATCTGCGGTGGCAGGCGGATCCGGGATGGGCCGGCGCGCTGGAGGTGCTGCCGCTGCGCGGCCTGCGGGCCGCGGACGCGCGGGCCCTGGTCGACTGCTGCGGGGTGCCGGCCGAGGTGCGCGAGCCGTTGCTGGCCTTCGCCGGCGGTCATCCGCTGGCGTTGCTGCTGGGAGCGGCCGTGGCGGTGAAGGACGGCGGCGCCGGCCGGCGGTGGACGCCGAGCCAGGACGTGGTGGCCGCGCTGCTGGACCAGGTGGTCGGCGACCTGCCGTCGGCGGCGCATCGGCATGCTCTGGAGATCTGCGCGCACGCGTACATGACGACGGAGGATCTGCTGCGCGCGGTCGTGCCGGACGACGCCGGGACGTTGTTTCGGTGGTTGCGGCGGCTGCCGTTCGTGGAGTCCAGCGGCTTCGGGCTGTTCCCGCACGGCGTGGTGCGGGAGGTGGTGGAGGCGGACCTGCGATGGCGCGATCCGCAAGGGTATTCGGTGATGCACGACCGCATGCACGCGCATCTGGCCGACAGGGTGCGTACGGCGAGCGATGCGGACGTGCCCGGCGCGGTGGCGGCCCTGCTCCACCTGCATCGCGGCGACGGGGCGCCGGCCGACGTCCACGGCCGCCATGACGAGGGCGGGTTCGAGGAGGAGGCGCCGCGGGAGGAGGACATCCGCACGCTGCTCCGGGTGGCGACGGCGGCGGACGGCACGGCGGGGGGTACGGCGGGGGGTGCGACGGCGGGGGGTGCGACGCCGAGGGGCTGCGCCGTCTTCTGGGCCGAACGTCAGCCGGAGGCGTTCCGGCTGTATCGGCGGGCCGAGACCGGCGAGCCCGTGGCCGTCTCCGCGTGGTTGCGGCTGGCCGAACCCGATGCGGAGGAGCTGGCGGCCGATCCCGTCGTGGCCAGGGCGTGGGCGCACGCGCGCGCTGTCGCGCCGCTGCGCGCCGGTGAGCATCTGGGGGTCAGCCGGGTCTGGGCGCTGCCGCCGTATCGGGGCGACTCGCCGGTGATGGACCTGATCCAGTGGCGGGTGATCGGCAACTGCGTGCGGTCCGAGCGGATGGCATGGTCCTATGCCGAGGTCCCCCATCCCGGCCATGCGTGGGTGGAGCGTCTGCGGCGGTACGGGATGCGGAACGTCTCCGAGCGGCCGCGGCCGGGGGATGACGGGTACGCCCTGCTGGCTCATGACTGGCGCGCGGTGCCGGCGCGGGCGTGGCTGGAGCGGATGCACCGACCGCTCGGCGCGGGGCCGGCCGGCGGCCCCAGCGCCGCGACGGCGGAGCTGGCGGTGCTGTCGCAGGCGGAGTTCGCCGAGGCGGTGCGCAAGGCGTTGCGCCGGTTGTCGCGGCTGGACGCGCTGGCCGCTTCCCCGCTGACGCGTACCCGGTTGATCGCCGAGCGGCCGGGGCCAGATGCCGCCGCGGCCCTGGGTGACGTGCTCCGCCAGGCGATCGAGGGCCTGCGCGAGGATCCGCGCGCGGTCAAGTTCCACCGGGCGCTGTCGGTGACGTTCCTGCACGGGACGCCCACCCAGGAGCTGGCCGCCGAACGACTCGGCCTCCCGTTCACCACCTACCGCCGCCACCTGACGGCCGGCGTCGAGCGGGTCTGCGCCGACCTGTGGCACCGGGAGCTGTACGGCTCCAGCGCGCCGGCGGCGTACCGATCGCCCTGAGCCCCGAGCCCCGAGCCCCGAGCCGTGACGCGGCCGGGGGCGGGGATCAGCCGGCCAGCGCGAACGCGGCCGCCGCCTCCGCGTGCAGCCGAGCGCTCGGCAGCACGGGGACGGCGCTGTCCTTCTCGCTGATCAGCAGCTCGATCTCCGTGCAGCCCAGGATGACGCCCTCGGCGCCGTCGGCCGCGAAACCATCGATGATCCGGGCGTACGCGTCCCTGGACGACTCCTGGAGCACGCCGCGCACCAGTTCGTCGAAGATCACGCGATGGACGAGTTCGCGCTGCTCGCGCCGCGGGACGACCACGTCGAACCCGTGGGCGGCCAGCCGGTCCCGGTAGAAGGGCTGCTCCATGGTGAACCGGGTGCCCAGCAGTCCGACCTTGCGCATTCCCCTGGCGCGGACCTCGGCGCCCACGGTGTCGGCGATGTGGAGCACGGGCACGCTCGTGGCGCGCGCCACGTCGTCGCTCACCCTGCTGAAGGTGTTGCTGCACACGAGCAGGACGTCGGCGCCGGCCTCCTCCAGGTTCCGGCCCGCCTCGGAGAGCATCGTGCGCACCGCGTCCCAGCGGTCGGCGAAGATGAGGTCCTCGACGGTCGTGTAGTCGACCGACCAGATGAGGCTGTTGGCGGAATGGCTGCCGCCGAGTCGCTCGCGTATCCGCTGGTTGATGATCTGGTAGTAGATCACCGTTGACTCCCAGCTCAGCCCGCCGATGAGACCGATAGTGCGCATGGAACTCCGTTTCGCCACCTTGTGCCGGCAGGCTAGGCGGGGCGCCTGCTCATCCGGCAGACCGAAAACTGTTCAGCCGTGTGGTCAGGCCGCGGTCAGGCGCGGTCAGCCGTGGCCAGCGCGCGGGCGCAGGCGCCGAGCCCGAACTCGCTGGAGGCCTTGACGAACACCACGTCCCCCGGCTGGAGCAGCTCGGTGGCCAGCCTGGTGGCCTCGTTCACGTCCTCGACGGTGTGGACGGCCACGCCCCGGTTCGCGGACTCCGCCGCCTCCGCCATCGCGAGCGGATCCCCGTCTCCGACCGCGATCAGCACGTCGAAGCGGAGGTCGGCGACGAGCCGGCCCATCTCCGCGTGCCGGTCGCGGGAGGCGTCCGCCTGCTGCCCCATCCCGCCGAGCACGGCGACGGCACGACGGGAGCCGGCCAGGGCCTTGGCCGCGCGCAGCCCGGCCCGCATGGATTCGGGGTTGGCGTTGTAGGCGTCGTTGACGACGGTGACGCCGTCAGGTCGTTCGACGATCTCCAGCCGGCCCGCGGAACGCCGTTGGGCGGCGTTCAGCCCTTCGGCGATCTCGGCGGCGTCCAGGCCGAGCGCGGTGGCGACGGCGGCGGCCCCCAGGGCGTTGCTCACCTGGTGCTCGCCGATGAGGTCGAGCTCGACCGGGGCGCGGCCGGAGGGCGTCACCAGTTCGAACGCGGCGCGGGCCCGGTCGGTCATCCGCACGTGCTCGGCTCGCACCGCCGCCTCCGCCGACCTGCCGTACAGCAGGATCCGGGCCGTCGTGCGGCCGGCCATGCCCATCACGTACGGGTCGTCGGCGTTGAGCAGCGCGAACCCGTCCTCGGGAAGCGCCTCGACCAGCTCGCCCTTGGCCTGGGCCACGTCGGCCGGACCGGTTCCCATGCGTTCCACATGCGCGGTGCCGACATTGAGCACCAGCCCGACCTGGGGCGGAGCCAGCTCGGTCAGGTACGTCAGGTCGCCCTTGCGGCCCGCGCCCATCTCCAGCACCAGGTACCGGGTGGTGGCGTCGGCGCGCAGCACGGTGAGGGGCAGCCCGAGCTCGTTGTTGAACGACCTGTCGGTGGCGACCGTCGCGGCGTGCCGTTCGAGCACCTGGGCCAGCAGGTCCTTGGTCGTGGTCTTGCCCACCGAGCCGGTCAGGCCGATCACGGTCGGGCTGATGCTCCCGAGCAGGTGCCTGGCCAGCAGGCCGATCGAGAGCTGGACGTCCGCGACGACGAGAGCGGGCACGCCGACGGGCCTTGCGGCCAGCACGGCGACGGCGCCGGCCGCGATGGCGGTGGCCGCGTAGTCGTGGCCATCGACGCGGGCGCCGGCCGTCGCGGCGAACAGGCCGCCGGGCGCCACCTCGCGGGAGTCGACCGCCGAGGGCGCGGTCACCAGCGCCCGCGGGTCGGGCACGTCGTGCAGGATCGCGCCGACGGCCTGCGCGATCTCGTCCAGCGTCATCGGGATCACGAGCCGCTCCTGGCGAGCGCGAGGTCGATGAGGCGGCGCAGCAGTTCGGGGTACGGGACACCGCTCGCGGCCCACGCGCTGGCGTAGACGGAACGGGAGGTGAAGCCCGGCATGGTGTTGATCTCCAGCACGTACAGGCGTCCGGTGTCCTCCTCGTAGAGGAAGTCGACGCGGGACAGGCCGTAGCCGCCGATCGCCCGGTAGGCGCGCAGGGACAGCTCACGCGCCTCCTCGGCCACCCGTGCCGGCAGTACGGCGGGGATGACGGCGATCGGGGCCTGACTGAGGTATTTGGCCTCGTAGTCGAGCCAGTGTCCGGGCGGGACGAGCTCGCCGGCCACCGAGACGTCCGGGGTGTCATAGTCGCCGAGCACGCCGCAGATGAGCTCGCGCGCGGTCACGCCCTGCTCGACGATGACCACCCGGTCGTGGGCCAGCGCCAGGTCCACGCCCGTGCGCAGCTCCTCCATGGAGGTCACTCGCGAGATGCCGATGGAGGAGCCCATGTTGGCCGGTTTGACGTACATCGGCCAGTCGAGCGACTTCACCAGACCCCAGTGGTCGGTGGTGGTGCGCCATTCGTGCGCGGTGAACCACACATGCGGGGTGACCGGGATGTCCTCGGCCAGGAACATGCGCCGCATCGCGACCTTGTCCATGGCCACGGCGGAGGCCATGACGCCGCAGCCCACGTACGGGATGCCCAGCGTCTCCAGGTGACCCTGCACGACGCCGTCCTCGCCGAACGGCCCGTGCAGCACGGGGAAGACCACGTCGGCCAGATCGCGTCGCAGGTCCACCGGCCATCTGCCCTGCCGGTCGATGATGACGGGGACGGGCTCGTACAGATCCCTCGGCAGAGCCTCGAGCACAGACTGTGCCGACTGCAGCGACACCTCATGCTCGGCGGACGGCCCACCCGCCAGCACAGCCACGCGTACGCGTTCGGTCAAGATCGATCAGCCTTCCTCGGTGACACGAAGACAGCACCCCCGACGGCACGGTGTTCGCCGTCGCAGGGCGAGCCCGCCGAGTCTGGGCCCTTCGCCTGACCAGTTCCCAGGCCATTCGCTGTCCGGTTTCTGACCGCCAGGGCACCCGCGTGCCGGGATCGGCCACCCGGATCCCCACCATCCGATATTTTGTTCGCATGACTGAACGCAAGCACGGGGTTCCCTCGCCGCCCACCGAGACGTCGATCATCTCCGCCGACTGGGACTCCCGCGAGGTGGCGGGCGAGTCCTTTCACCGGGTGCTGTTCCAGGACGTCGACATGACCGAGCTGGTCGATCGGGGCTCGACGTTCGAGGAGTGCGCGTTCGTGAACGTGCGTTTCAACGTGTCGGTCCACGAGGACGCCCGGTTCCTCACGTGCACGTTCCGAGGCTGCTCGTTCTTCGACGCCACGTTCACCGGGTGCAAGCTGACGGGCAGCGTGTTCGAGGGGTGCACGTACGGACTGCTCAAGGCCGAGGGCGGGGACTGGTCCTACGTCGGGCTGCCCGGCGCCGACCTTCGGGGCAGCCTGTTCCAGGGGGTGCGCCTGCGTGAGGCCGACCTGAGCGGGGCCCGGCTGGCCGGCGCCCGGGTGCGGCGTTGCGACCTGTCGGGGGCGTGGCTGCGCGGCGCCGGCCTGGCCGACTGCGACCTGCGCGGGAGCGACCTGAGCGCCCTCGACCCGCGCACGGTCACGTTGAAGGGCACGGTGATCGACCCGGTCCAGGCGGCGATCGTGGCCGAGGCCCTGGGTTTCGACGTACGCGCGCCGTCCTGACCGATCTTCCGCTTGTCGGGTGACGTGTCGCGGGTGACGCGGGTCCAGCGGTTGCGCGGGTCGCACGTCGCGGCCCTTGCGGGCGTTGGCGGCCTCGCGCGGGATGCGGGAGCCGGTTCCATCACGCGGGGGCGGCGGGGGGCGTGTGATGTAATGGCGGTCGCGTCGCGTGACGCCGGCCGGGTGGACGGCGGCGGCATGGAGGCGCCGAATCCTGGGAGATGACGCCGTGACTCACGTGACCGGTCGTGCCTGAGCACGTAGCCCCCGCGCGTCCTCCCATGCCGCAGGCGGTGTAGTCGAGCCCGCCCGTTTCCTTCCGGCCTGCCGTGCGGGGTTTCCCCAGGTCGCTCGACACCCATGACGCACGGAGCGAGTACACGCATGCCCATGAACGTCAACCAGCAGGTCATCGACGAATTCCGCGCCAACGGGGGCCGGGTCGGCGGCTTCTTCGAGGGGGCCAGGTTGCTCCTGCTGACGACCGTCGGCGCCCGCAGCGGCAACCCTCACACCGTCCCGCTCGGCTACCTGCCCGACGGCGAGCGCCTCCTGGTCGTCGCCTCGGCCGGCGGCGCGCCCGCGCACCCCGCCTGGTACCACAACCTGCGCGCCGACCCGCATGTCACCGTCGAGGACGGCACCTTCACCTACCAGGCCAAGGCGAGCGTTCTGGACGGCGCGGAACGCGACCGCCTGTTCGCCCGCGCCGCGGAGCAGGACCCCGGCTGGGCCGAGTACGAGACGCGTTCCGGCCGCGTCCTTCCGGTCGTCGCGCTGGTGCCCGTCGATCCGGGGGCGCCCGCCGGGCCGATGGGCGAGGCCCTCAGGCGGCTCCACGACGCCTTCCGCAGGGAACTGGCCGTGATCCGCAAGGAGGTCGCCGCCTCGGGCCCGCGCGTGGGCGCGCAGCTGCGGGTCAACTGCCTCACGTTGTGCCAGGGCCTGCGCGTGCACCATGCGCGCGAGGACGGGTTCATGTTCCCGGCCCTGGAGGGCCGTCACCCCGAGCTGGCCCCGGCGCTGGAGCGCCTGCGCGCCGAGCACGTCACCGTCCAGGACCTCCTCGGACGTCTGCAGGATGTCCTCGCGGCCGACGACCTCGCCCCCGGCACGCTGCTGGCCGAGGTGGCCCGGCTCACGCGTGAGCTCGAAGCCCATCTCGACTACGAGGAGGACCAGTTGGTACGGCGGCTCAACGGCGGGTAGCGCGACGGCGGACCGGCCCCTTCGCTCGTTCTCCCATATCTGGGAAAACTCCAGATATGGGACACGGGGAGGAGATGGACGTCCGGCTGGCCGAGCGGCTGGCGGAGCTGCGCGTCGAGCGCGGGTGGTCGCTGGAGGAGCTGGCGCGCCGCTCGGCGATCAGCCGGTCGACCCTGTCCAGGTTCGAACGCGGCGAGATCAGCCCGACCGCGGCCCTGCTCAACCGCCTCTGCGCCGTCTACGGGCGGACGATGTCACGCCTGCTGACCGAGGTGGAGGCCGAGCCGCCGCAGCTCGTGCGGGCCGGTGCGCAGCCGGTGTGGCGGGACGACGCGTCCGGTTTCGTCCGCCGGTCGGTGTCGCCGCCGCATCCGGGGCTGCGCGGCGAGGTCGTCGAGGGCACGCTGCGGCCGGGGGCCGACATCGCCTGCGACGCGCCTCCGGTGCCGGGGCTGGAGCAGCACGTCTGGGTGCGTGAGGGCACCCTGCTGCTGACCGCGAACGGCCGTGATCACACCGTCGAGGCCGGCGACTGCGTGCGCTTCCGGCTGTGGGGGGCCTCCCGGTTCCGCTGCCCGGGGCCTGATCCGGTGCGTTACGCCCTCTTCGTCGTCCTGCCCTGAGGGCGACGGGGCGCCGGATGCACCCGACAGGGGCGCGGCCCGCGCCTGACCGCGTGACCCTACCTGCGACAACCACATAAAGTCACCGATCAGATACGTTATGTGATTCCACTCACGGGCACGAAAGTCGCAACAAAGCCGACGAGGCGGCCGATCAGGGCGATCCGCCCTGCTTCCTGTGGCCAGGCCTGACCGGCGATCCCCCCTTTTCACGAGAGGACACCTCCGTGCCCGCGACCCGCCTGCCTTCTCCCCGCCTGCCTTCAACCCGACTGTCCGCGACCCGCCTGTCCCTGACCCGCCTGTCCACTGTGCTGCCGCGCGCCGCGGCGGCTGCCGCGCTCCTGCTGGCGGCCTCCTCGGCGGTTCCGGCGGCCGACGCCGCGCCCTGCGAGCGCTTCCTGGAGCCGAACCACACCTACCGTGCCAACCGGCACACCTTCGTCACCGACGTCCGGGGCCGCCCGGTCGAGGCCCTGGCCCCGGCGCTGGCCGACCGGGCGGCGTCGCGTACGAGCTGTCAGGGCACGGTCGGCGACTGGGGCGGCCGCGGCGACTGGAACGGCGGCCACCTCATCGCCGCCTCCTTCGGCGGCGTCGGCAAGCGCTACAACCTGGCCCCGATGCAGGGCCGGCAGATCAACCAGGGCCTGATGAAGCGCGTCGAGGACGGCGCCCGCGCGTGCCTGGAGGACGCCGGGGAGGTGTCGGACTACCGCGTGCGCCTCCACTACCCCGACGACAGCACCGTCGTGCCGGACACCATCCGCATCTCCCTGCGCACCACCAGGGACGTGGCGTTCACGCTGCCCAACGAGCGCCTGTCCGAACGGGAGGTCGAGGACCTGGAGGAAAAGATCGCCCGGGACCTCCACTGTGGAAAGGTATCGGCCGATCGCAGATGAGCGGCCGGAAAGTTGTGGGATCCCTCCATGACTGAAGAGTGCCGTTCTGGTGTGGGATCGTCCCCATGGACAATTCGCGGAAGGTCCGGTTCCCGACGGGAGACCTGGCGCGGGTGGCCGTGTTCGCCGCGTTGATCGCGGTGCTCGGGCTGCCCGGCTCGGTCAACGTCTTCGGCAACCTGGTGCCGGTCACGCTACAGACGCTCGGCGTGATGCTCGCCGGCGCCATCCTCGGCACGTGGCGGGCGGCGCTGGCCGTGGCGGTGCTGCTGGTACTGGTCGCCGCGGGGCTGCCGCTGCTGGCCGGCGGGCGCGGCGGGCTGGGCGTGTTCGTCGCGCCGTCGGCCGGGTTCCTCATCGGCTGGCTTCCCGGGGCGGCGGTCACCGGCTGGCTGGTCGAGCGGGCCGGCCGTGATCCGGGCATCGGCCAGCTCGTGGTGGCGTGCGTCGCCGGCGGGATCGGCGTAGTCTACCTGTTCGGGATCCCGGTGCAGGCACTGGTCACGGGGATGCCGCTGGGCGCCGCGGCGTGGCTGAGCTTGTCGTTCCTGCCGGGCGACCTGATCAAGGCGGCGCTGGCCTCGACGGTGGCCAGGGGCACGCAGCGGGCCTACCCGGACGCGGTGCCGGCCGTTCACCGGGAGCGGCTGCGGGCCGGCGGGGGGCGTTGACCTCTCCATGCCGGTAGCCGAACCCGTCCTGCGGCACGCCGCCGTGCGCCCGTCCGCGCCGGCGCTGCGGGGCCCGCGTGGCGAGCTGTCCTACGGCGAGCTCGCCGATGAGATCAACGGTGCCGCCCGGCACCTGCTGGACCGCGGGGTGCGTCCCGGTTCGCTGGTCGCGGTCGGGCCGGAGGACCCGGTGGCGCTGCTGGTGGCGGTGCTGGCCGCCGACCTGGCCGGGGCCACGCCGCTGGTGGGCGACCACGGCTGGGACCGGCGCCGGTGGGCGCGGATGGTCGGCGCGTCCGCGGTCGACCTGCTGGTGGACGCGCCCCTGCCGTACGCGCCGGGGCCGGGCGTCGAGCACGCGCCCGCGCCGGGCGATCTTGCGTGGGCGTGCTTCAGCTCGGGCAGCACCGGCCGGCCGCGCGCCGTCGTGCGCACCCGCGCCTCGTGGACGGGGTCGTTCCCGCATCTGAGCGAGCTGGCCGGGATCGGCCCCGATGACGTGATCCTGGTCCCCGGCCCGCTGGGCTCCTCCCTGTACGCCTTCGCCGCCCTGCACGCCCTGGCCGCCGGCGCGACGGCGGTCGTGCCCGGCCGCTGGCCGGCCGCCAGGCTGGCCGAGCACCTGGGCGGCGCGACGGTGGTGCACGTGGTGCCGCATCTGCTGCCGCAGGTGCTGGCGCGGCCCGGCGCCCTGCGGACGGCGGTCGCCGGCGGCGCCGCGCTCGATCCCCGCGTCCGCGAGACGGCGGCCGCGGCCGGGGTGGAGGTGGTGGCCTACTACGGGGCGACCGAGCTGTCGTTCGTGGCCGTGGACGCCGACGGGGGCGGGTTGCGCCCTTTCCCCGAGGTCGAGATCGAGGTACGGCCGCGTCCGGGGAGCGTGCTGGGCGAGGTGTGGGTGCGGTCGCCATGGGTGTCGCGGGGCTACCTGGGCGGGGTGGCGGGGCCGTTGCGCGGCGACGGCGCGGGGTGGATGACCGTGGGCGACGTGGCGCATCCGTACGGGGTGGGTGAGCGGCTGCGGCTGCGGGGGCGCGGTGACGGCGCGATCCAGACGGGCGGCGCCACGGTGGTGCCCGAGGACGTCGAGGAGGTGCTCAGGAGGGTGCCCGGCGTGGGCGACATCGTGGTGATCGCCTCGCCGCACCCGTCGCTGGGATCGGTGGTGACGGCGGTGCTGGAGGCCGGTGACGGGGCGCCGCCGCCGCGGGCGCTGCTGGAGGCGGTGGCCAGGAGCGGGCTCGACGTGGCGCAGCGGCCGCGCCGCTGGTACGCGGTGCCGAGCCTGCCGCGTACGCAGGCGGGCAAGCCGGCGCGGGCGCTGGTCGCGGCCCGGCTGGCCGGCGGCGACCCCGACCTGCGGCGGCTGGCCTGACATGGGCGAGGATCCCGTCATCGTGGCGGCCCGCCGCACGCCCATCGGCACCGCCGGGCACGCCTTCAAGGACCTGACCGTGGACCGGCTGGCCGCGCCGGTGATCGCCGCCGTGGCCGGCGACCTGGCCGGGCGGCCGGTGGACGACGTCGTGCTCGGGAACTGCATGGGGCCCGGCGGGAACGTGGCCCGCGTGGCGGCGCTGGCCGCCGGGCTGGGGCACGAGGTGCCGGGGATCACGGTGGACCGGCAGTGCGGCAGCGGGCTGGCCGCGGTCCTGGTGGCCGGGCAGGCGGTCCGCGCCGGGGAGATGGACCTGGTGATCGCGGGCGGGGCCGAGAGCGCCTCGACGGCGCCGCAGCGTACCCGGCGGGGGGAGGGCGAGCCGTACGCGCGGGCGCCGTTCGTGCCGGACGGCCACCCCGACCCCGACATGGGCCCGGCCGCGGAGGCGCTGGCCGCGGCGGCGGGGATCAGCCGGGAACGCCAGGACGCCTACGCCTGCCGCAGCCACGCCGCCGCTCTGGCGGCCCGCGCGGCGGGGCGCTTCGCCCGCGAGATCGTCGCCGTCGGCGGCCGACGCGAGGACCAGCGGCCGCGCCCGCTGCGGGCGGCGTCGCTGGCCCGGCTGCCGGCGGCGTTCGCGCCGGGAGGTACAGTGACGGCCGGCAACGCCTCCCCGGTCAGCGACGGCGCCGCGGCCGTGGCTCTGGTGCCCGAGCGGCTGCGGGCGGGACTGCCGGGGTTGCGGCTGGTGGCCGGGTCCGTCGTCGGGTGCGACCCGGCGCTGCCGGGCTGGGGTCCGGTGCCGGCGGTGCGGCGGGTGCTGGCGCGTTCGGGGGTGGAGGTGGAGCGGGTGGCGGCGGTGGAGCTGGTGGAGGCGTTCGCGGCGCAGGTGCTGGCCGTCACCGACGCGCTCGGCCTCGATCCGCTGGGCGCCGACGGCGCGCGGGTCTGCCCCGACGGCGGCGCTCTGGCGCTGGGCCATCCGTGGGGCGCCACCGGCACGGTGGTGGTGACCAGGCTGTTCTCCCGGCTGGTCGGCGGCGGCGCCCCGGCGGGCACGCTGGGCCTGGCCGCGGCCGCGGTCGGCGGCGGGCTGGGCGTGGCCGCGCTGTTCGAGGTCGTCCGAGGGGGTGGGAGGTGATCGAGTTCGCCGGCGTGCACGTCCGGCTCGGGGTGCGGGACGTGCTGCGCGATGTCACCGCCCGCCTGCCCGAGCGGCGGGTGGGCGTGGTGGGGGCCAACGGGTCGGGCAAGAGCACGCTGGCCCGCCTGATCAACGGCCTGGCCCTGCCGACCTCGGGCAGCGTCACCGTGCTGGGCCTGGACACCCGCCGCCACGCCGCCCGGATCCGGCGGAGGGTGGGGTTCCTGTTCACCGACCCCGACGCGCAGATCGTCATGCCGACGGTGGCCGAGGACGTCGCCTTCTCGCTGCGCCGCCGCGGCCTGCCGGGCGCGGAGGTCGAGCGCCGCGTGGCCGAGGTCCTCGACCGGTACGGCCTGGCCGGTCACGCCGACCATCCCGCCCATCACCTGTCGGGCGGGCAGAAGCAGCTGCTGGCGCTGTGCTCGGTGATGGTGCTGGAGCCGGACATCCTGGTCATGGACGAGCCCACGACGCTGCTCGACCTGCGCCATTCGCGGCAGGTGGCCGCGCTGCTGCGGGAGATGCCGCAGCAGGTGGTGGTGGTCAGCCACGATCTGCCGCTGCTGGCCGACTTCGACCGGGTGCTGGTGCTCGACCAGGGGCGCGTCGTGGCCGACGGCACGCCGCAGGAGGCCATCGCCCACTACAGGAAGCTCATGTCATGACCGGGCTGACCGGCGCGTACGTGCCGGGCGCCTCCCCGCTGCACCGGCTGCCGGCGGGGGTGAAGCTGGCCGTACTGGCCGCCGGGTGCGCGGCGCTGGTGCTGCTGGGCTCGCCCGCGGCGCTGGTGGGGGCGGCGGTGGCGGTGTCCGGCCTGTACGCTCTGGCGCGCGTCGGGGTGGCGGCGGCGTGGGCGCAGGTGCGGCCGGTGCGCTGGTTCGCCGCGGCGCTGTTCGCCATGCAGTGGTTCCTGGTGGGTGTGGAGGGCGCGGCGGTCACGACGCTGCGGGTGGTGCTGGCGGTGGCGCTGGCGGGCCTGGTGACGGTGACCACGCGTACGTCGGCCATGCTGTCGGCGTTGGAGCGCTGCCTGGCCCCGGCCCGGTTCGTCGGCCTCGACCCGTTCCGGGTGTCGCTGCTGCTGTCGCTGACGATTCGCAGCGTGCCGGTGCTGACCGACCTGGCCCGCCGCGTGCGGGAGGCGCAGCGGGCCCGGGGGGTCGAGCGCAGCCTGCGCGCCTTCGCGGTGCCGCTGGTGGTCAGCGCGCTGCGGCACGCCGACGCCCTGGGCGAGGCGCTCAGCGCCCGCGGCCTGGACGACTGACATCCAAGGTTTGACTTATATAAGTGCGCCCTGAAATACTGAGGTCGTGCACGCGTTCGACATCCTCGGCGATCCGGTCCGGCGGCGCATCCTGGAGCTGCTGGCCGGTGGCGAGCAGAGCTCCGGCGAGCTTACCGCCGTCATCCAGCGCGAGTTCGGGATCTCACAGCCGGCCGTCTCCCAGCACCTGCGCGTGCTGCGCGACCACGGCTTCGCCAGTGTCCGCGCTCAGGGCACCCGCCGGCTCTACACCGTGGAGCCGGGCCCGTTGCAGGAGGTCGACCAGTGGCTGGAGCGCTTCCGCGGCTTCTGGAGCCAGCACCTGGACGCCCTGGCCACCGAGCTGGCCCGCGGCAAGCGTGAGCGCCGCATCGCCGCCGAACACCCGAAGGACACCTGAACGAGACTCGAAGGACCCCTGATGGACATCGTTGACGAGATCAACCGGACACGGCGCGAGCTGCTCGACGGCGAGCGCAAGGTCGTCACGCTGCGCCGCCACTACGACGCCGGCGTCGAGGACGTGTGGGAGGCCTGCACCACCGCCGAGCGGCTGAGCCGCTGGTTCCTGCCCGTCACCGGAGACCTGCGGCTGGGCGGCACGTACCAGCTGGAGGGCAACGCCGGCGGCGAGATCCTGGTATGCGAGCCGCCCCGCCTGCTGAAGGTCAGCTGGCTGTTCGGCGACGATCCCGGCTTCTCCGAGGTCGAGGTGCGCCTGTCGGCCGATGCCGACGGCACCCTGTTCGAGCTGCGCCACACCGCCGAGGTGCCGCCCGAGATGTGGTCGGGGTTCGGCCCCGGCGCCGTCGGAGTGGGCTGGGACCTGACGCTGCTCGGCCTGGCCCTGCACCTGACGGGCGCCCCGAAGCCCGAGGAGCACACCTTCCACCAGACCGACGACGGCCGGCGCTTCATCACCGCAGGCGCCCGGTCCTGGGGCCGCGCCCACGAGGCGGCGGGCGCCCCGGCCGACCGGGCGGCCGCGGCCGTCGCCGCCACCATAGCCTTCTACGCCCCCGATGAGGAGCCGTCATGACCCAGAAGATCACCACCTTTCTCATGTTCCAGAACGGCGACGCCGAGGAGGCGATGACCTTCTACATCTCCCTCTTCGACGACGCCAAGGTCGTCCACGCCGAACGGTACGCGGCCGGCGAGCCCGGCCCCGAGGGCAAGATCAAGCACGCGACGTTCGCGCTGGCCGGTCACGAGTACATGTGCATCGACAGCAGCGTCCAGCACGGTTTC
>DASUCK010000582.1:0-8395 GCA_036276095.1 Nonomuraea sp.
GTGCTTCCTCACGTACACCCCGTGTACTCCCGACCACTCCAATCCGGCAGCCTGATCGTGCCTTCACGCCTGTGTGGTGAATGAGGTGACCTTTCGTCGCGCGTGGAGCGTGCCTGGTCGGGCGGAAAGGGACTGCCATGCGCTCGTCCACGCTTTTCCGTCGCATCAACCGTCACCCCGTGCCGCCGCGCGCCGCCCGCCAGCTCGTCCAGCCCGCGGGTGAGGTGCGCGTCCCCCCGGTCGACTCCATCGTCGAGTTCGGCGCCTACGTCCAGGGCGAGAAGGTCCCGGCCACGGGCATCGTCGAGGCCCTCGACCTCGTACGCGCGCGCAACGAGGACACCGGCGGCGTCAACGCCTTCGTCTGGGTCGGCCTGCACGAGCCCGAGGCGCCCGAGGTGGAGTGGCTGTCGGAGGTCTTCGGTCTCCATCCGCTGGCCGTCGAAGACGCCGTCAAGGCACACCAGCGCCCCAAGGTCGAGCGATACGGCGACTCGTTGTTCATGGTGCTGAAGACCGTCGCGTACGTCGACCACGACGTGCTGGGCGACAACAGCGAGATCATCGCCACCGGCGAGATCATGGTCTTCCTCGGCGTCGACTTCGTGGTGACGGTGCGGCACGGGCGGCACTGCCCGCTCACGGTGGTCCGCGAGCGCCTGGAGGACAAACCCAGGCTGCTCGACCGCGGCCCGTCGGGCGTGCTCCACGCCATCGCCGACCACGTCGTCGACCAGTACCTCCAGGTGGCCGACCTCATGCAGCTGGAGCTGGAAGAGGTCGAGGCCACCGTGTTCGCCGACGTCAGCTCCCGCGACATCAACCGGATCTACCAGCTCAAGCGGGAGATGCTGGAGATGAAGCGGGCGGTCACGCCGCTGCAGGCGCCGCTGTCGGCGCTGCCGCAGCGCCGGGTGATCCCGTCGGAGATGCGCGACTACTTCCGCGACGTCGGCGACCACCTGTCCCGGGTGTGCGAGCAGGTCGAGTCGTCCAACGAGCTGTGCAGCTCCATCCTGCAGGCCGCCCTGGCCCGCTCGAACGCGCTGGCCAACGAGGACATGCGCAAGATCTCCTCGTGGGTGGCCATCCTGGCGGTGCCCACGATGATCGCCGGCATCTACGGCATGAACTTCGACGTCATGCCCGAGACCGAGCAGGCCTGGGGCTACCCGGCGGTGCTGGCCCTCATGATCACGGTCTGCGTGTTCCTGCACCGCGGCTTCCGCCGCAACGGCTGGCTCTAGACCCCCACGGGCTTGAGCGGGCCCACCGGGTCGGGCAGCTCCAGCCCGCGCTCGCGCCACAGCTCCCGCATGCGATCGGGATAGTCGGTCACCACCCCCCACACGCCGAGGTCGAGCATGCGGGCGGCCAGCGCGGCGTCGTTGACCGTCCAGACCGCGACGTCGAGCCCCGCCGCGGCGGCCTGCGCCATCAGCGCCTCGTCGACCATGACGTGCTCGGGCGAGAGCGCGGTGGCCCCGGCCGCGCGGGCGGCGGCGGGGATGTCGTCGCCCAGGCCGCCCTCGTGCCAGTGGAGGGTGTCGGGCTCGATGAGCGCGAACCGGCGCGTGCCCGGCGCCATGCGGGCGGCGTGCCGGATGATGCGCCAGTCGAAGCTCAGGATCGCCGCGTTGCCGAGCCGCCTGTGCCGGTCGAGCTCGTCCACGACGAGCTCGGCGAACATCTCGGGATCGGGCGTCAGCTCCGGCCTGGTGGGGTCGGACTTCAGCTCCACGTGCAGCCGCACGCTCTCGGCGTCGTAGGCGTTGACCAGGCCGAGCACCGCGCCGAGCGTCGGCATGCGGGTCTCCGGCAGGGCGGCCTGGGTGAGCGCGAACGGGTCGTCGAGGTGGCGCGGCCACCGCACGCCCACGTCGAGCGTGCGCAGCTGGGCCAGCGTGAGCGCGTTGATCGGCTTGCCGACGTAGGGGTAGAGCGGGTCGCCGGGGCGCAGCGGACGCGTGTCGGCGCTGGTCACCGCGGAGACCGTGAGGTCGTGCGTGAGCACGAGCCGGCGGTCGGCGGTGAGCGCGACGTCGAGCTCGAGCGCGTGAACGCCGAGCTCCATCGTCCGGCTCATGCCCGGCAGGGTGTTCTCCGGCCACAGGCCCCGAGCGCCTCGGTGACCATGAATCTCAACGCGCACAACCCCGGACCCTACCGGCCGCGGGTCACGACGCGGCGGTGCCACGCCGTGTCCTTTTTATGCTGCTACGCCCGGTCGGGGCCGAGGCGGTCGGACAATAGGCTGGGCACCATGACGGAGGTTCTCAAACATGCCCATTCCACTACAGTCCGGGCATGGGTTGACGGCTGGGTCATTTCCCGCAACGCGCCACGACCCGTACGCGTGCCGTGGGGCCTGCGCGTGGACGTCGGCCTCCCCGGCCACGTCGCCCGCCACATCGTCCCCGCCCCGACCCCCGACGTCCTCCGCCTCCTGACCAGGACCCTCACCGCCCCCGGCACCTGGCTCAAGCTCTGCGCGCCCGCCGAGGCGGTCGCCCCGCTCCTGCCACCCACCTGGACGATCAAGGACCGCGAGTTCATGATGACCGCTCCGCTGACCCGCGTCCCTGCCCCTCCCGCCCCGCCCGGCTACACCCTGACCGTGACCACCCGGGCCGGCGTCACGGCCGCCCGCCTCTTCACCGCCGCCGGCGAGGTCGCCGCCCGCGGCCAGTTCGCCGTGGCCGGCCGGTCCGCCGTCGTGGACCAGGTGGAGACCGCCGCCGGCCACCGCCGCCGCGGCCTCGGCACCGCCGTCATGAAGACCATCGCCGCCGCGGCCGCCGCGCGGGGCGCCCGCACCGGCGTGCTCGTCGCCACCGCCGAGGGCCAGGCCCTCTACGAGACCCTCGGCTGGACCCTCCACACCCCGATGACGGCAGCCGTGCTGGCCCCCTGATCAGACCAGGGGGCGGACCACCACGGTCTGGTCGCGGCCCGGGCCGACGCCGATGGCCGAGACCGGGGCGCCGGCCATCTCCTCCAGCGCCCGCACGTACGCCTGCGCGTTCGGCGGCAGGTCGTCGAAGGACTTGGCGCTGGAGATGTCCTCCTGCCAGCCGGGGAACTCCTCGTAGACCGGCGTGGCGTGGTGGAACTCCGTCTGCGTCATCGGGATCTCCTCGTGGCGCGCGCCGTCCACGTCGTAGGCCACGCACACCGGGATCCGCTCCAGCCCGGACAGCACGTCGAGCTTGGTGAGGAAGTAGTCGGTGATGCCGTTGACGCGGGTCGCGTACCGGGCGATCACCGCGTCGAACCAGCCGCAGCGGCGGTTGCGCCCGGTGGTGACGCCGTACTCGCCGCCGGTCTGGCGCAGCCACTCGCCCGTCTCGTCGGTGAGCTCGGTCGGGAACGGGCCTGAGCCCACCCGCGTCGTGTACGCCTTCAGAATGCCGATGATCTTGGTGAGCCGGTTCGGCGGGATGCCGGCCCCCGCGCACGCCCCTCCCGCCGTCGGCGACGACGACGTGACGAACGGGTATGTCCCGTGGTCGATGTCGAGCAGCGTGCCCTGACCGCCCTCCAGCAGCACGAATTTGCCCTCGTCGAGCGCCTTGGACAGCACCAGCGAGGTGTCGGCGATGTGCGGCTTCAGGCGCTCGGCGTAGCCGAGGTATTCCTCCAGCACCGCCTCCGGGTCGATGCCGCGCCGGTTGTAGACCTTGGTGAGCACCTGGTTCTTCTCGGTCAGCGCGACCTCGATCTTCTTCGCCAGGATCCCGGGGTCGAGCAGGTCCTGCACCCGCACGCCCATGCGGGCGATCTTGTCACCGTACGCGGGCCCGATGCCCCGCCCGGTGGTGCCGATCCTGGCCTTGCCGAGGTAACGCTCGGTGACCTTGTCGAGCGCCTTGTGGTGGGGCATGATCAGGTGCGCGTTCGAGGAGATCAGCAGCCGGTCGGCGGAGATGCCGCGGGCGGCCAGGCCGTCGATCTCGCTCAGCAGCACCCCCGGGTCGATCACCACGCCGTTGCCGATCACCGGCACGACCTCCGGCGACAGGATGCCCGTCGGCAGCAGGTGCAGGGCGTATTTCTGGTCGCCGATGACGACGGTGTGTCCCGCGTTGTTGCCGCCCTGATAGCGGACGACGTAGTCGACGTCGCCACCGAGCAGGTCGGTGGCCTTGCCCTTGCCCTCATCGCCCCACTGGGCACCAACGAGAACGGCAGCCGGCATGGTTCTGTCTCCCGAGCACAAAACGAAACCCCTGGCGCAAGCGCGACAGGGGCTCTTGCGTTGAGAGACTACCCGAACGCGCCCAAACACCCCAAGGGCTAACCCTTGGTGAGCGCGTCGTAGCCGGATCCTGAACTGTCCTTGAGGAATTGCAGGCAGCGCTCGGCCTCGTCCTTCTCGCCGATCGCCTGGGCGGCCCTGGACAGAGCGTACAGGCAGCGCAGGAAACCGCGGTTGGGCTCATGCTCCCACGGGACCGGCCCGTGGCCCTTCCAGCCGTTGCGGCGGAGCTGGTCGAGCCCGCGATGGTAGCCCGTGCGCGCGAACGCGTAGGAGGTGACCGCATGCCCCTGGGCGAAGTACTCCTCCGCCAGCGCGGCCCAGGCCGCCGGGTAGGCGGGGAAACGGGCGGCCACGTCGGAGGCCTTGGCGCCGGAGGCCAGCGCCTCCCTGGCCTCAGGCTGGTCCGGCAGGTGAGTCGGGGGCGGCCCGGCGAGAAGGTTATCCATAGGACAAGTCATACCCGTCGGGCCGCCGAGGTGCTAGGAGATCTTCGTCCCGGCGCTCTTCAGGTGCTCGCACGCCTCCGCCACGCGCGCGGCCATGCCGGCCTCGGCGGCCTTGCCGTACGAGCGCGGGTCGTAGGTCTTCTTGTTGCCGACGTCGCCGTCGACCTTGAGCACGCCGTCGTAGTTCCTGAACATGTGGTCGGCGATCGGGCGGGTGAAGGCGTACTGGGTGTCGGTGTCGACGTTCATCTTGACGACGCCGTAGGAGATGGCCTCGTGGATCTCCTGGAGCAGCGAGCCGGAGCCGCCGTGGAAGACCAGGTCGAACGGCTTCTCCTTGCCGTATTTCGCGCCGACGGCGTCCTGGATCTCCTTCAGCACGCTCGGGCGCAGCTTGACGTGGCCGGGCTTGTAGACGCCGTGGACGTTGCCGAACGTCGCGGCCAGCATGTAGCGGCCCTGCTCGCCGATGCCGACGGACTCGGCCGTGGCCAGCGCGTCGCCGGCGGTCGTGTAGAGCTTCTCGTTGATCTCGCCGACGACGCCGTCCTCCTCGCCGCCGACGACCCCGATCTCCATCTCCATGACGATCCGGGCCCTGGCGCACTTCTCCAGGAGCTCCTTGGCGATCTCCAGGTTCTCCTCGAGCGGCACGGCCGAGCCGTCCCACATGTGGGACTGGAAGAGCGGGTCAAGCCCCTTGGAGACGCGCTCCAAGGAGATGTCGACCAGCGGCCGCATGAAGCCGTCGAGCTTGTCCTTCGGGCAGTGGTCGGTGTGCAGCGCCACGGTGACCGGGTACTTCTCGGCCACGATCCGGGCGTACTCGGCCAGTGCCGTCGCGCCCGTGACCATGTCCTTGACAGTGGCGCCGGACAGGAACTCGGCCCCGCCGGTGGAAACCTGAACGATGCCGTCGCTCTCGGCCTCCGCGAAGCCCCGCAGGGCGGCGTGCAACGTCTGGGACGAGGTCACGTTGATCGCCGGGTAGGCGAATCCGCCGGCCTTGGCCCGGTCGAGCATCTCCGCGTAGACCTCTGGAGTCGCAATTGGCATGATTCATCTCCCTGAGAAGTAACGGCTTCGCGCCAGGGCCCAGTATCCAGGCTCACTACCCCGCGTGGTAGGGGACAAGTCCTCTTCCGATGGTCACGTGTCGTATGCCCCGTCCAGGTAGGCTCTTCGCGTGGACTCGATTCTGGATCTCCTCGACCCCACGTGGTGGCTCACGATTCTCGGCGCTTTCGCCACCATCGGGGTCCTGGCCATCATCTTCGCCGAAACGGGGCTGTTGCTCGGGTTCTTCCTGCCCGGTGACTCGCTGCTGGTGGCTGCGGGGATCTTCAGCTCGGCGTCCGTGGCGGCGGGGATGAACATCACCCCCCTGTCCCTGCCCGTGCTCCTGATCGGCACCCCGCTGTGCGCGATCGCCGGCGCGCAGCTCGGGCATCTGCTGGGCGCGCGGTTCGGCCGCAGACTCTTCGACAAGCCCGATTCGCGGCTGTTCAAGAAGGAACACGTGCTCAGGGCCGAGGAGTTCTTCGAGAAGTTCGGTCCCGCCAAGGCGGTGATTCTGGCCAGGTTCGTGCCGATCGTGCGGACGTTCATGAATCCCGTCGCCGGCGTGCTGGAGATGTCGCCCAAGAGGTTCTTCGTGTGGAACGTCGTCGGCGGCGTCGTGTGGACCGAGATCCTCATCCTGCTCGGCCACTTCCTCGGCGGCCAGGTCGACCCCAAGCAGATCGACAAGTACATCCTGCCGGGCGTCTTCCTCATCGTCCTGATCTCCATCATCCCGATCATCGTCGAGGTGGTGAAGAAGCGCCGCGAGGGCAAGCACCTGCCCACGCCCAACGGCAAGCATCACCGCGTTGGCGAACGCCCCTGACGGAGGCATACCAGCAGGTACGCTGCCACCTGTGGGACGCCACAGGTCAGATCCGATGGGCCTCGCCCGCCTGGCGCTCGCCGTGCTGGCGGCGGGGGCAGTGGTGACACTGCTGGTCATCGGCGGTCGCGCGCTGCTCGGCACGCTCAGCACACCCTCGCAGGCCGACCGCGAACGCGCCTCCGCGGCGGCCACCGCCGGCACCACCGCGGCCGACGACGACGCCACCGACGGGGCAACCGACGGGGCAACCGACGGGGCCGGCGCGCCGGCCGGTGCGCAGGCGCCGACCGTGCGCATCGAGTGCCTGGCCGAGACCTGCCCCACCGTCACGGTGCGGGTGCCGGGCGGCGACGTGCTCCAGCACCGCGAGATGAGCAGGGGCGAAGAGGTCAGCTACTTCGAGCCCGAGCTCGACGTGGTGCTCAGCGACGCGGGCACCGTCCGCGTCACCGAGAACGGACAACCCCGGGAGGAGGGCGAACAGGGGGCCAGGGAGGCCTTCACCGCCCGCGCCCCCGGCTGAAGCCGCCCGCGGAGGCGAAACCTGCCGAAAGGAGGCCAGGCCGGAGGCGGGAACCCACCCGAAGGAAGCCCGCCCCAAGGGAAGCCCGGTCGAAGGAAGCCCGCCCTAAGGGAGCCCACTCGAAGGGAAGCCCGGCCTGAGTTGCGGCGTGGCGCACTAGAGTCCCAGGTCCGCCAGGGTGTAGGCGGTGCGGTAGTCGAGGCCCTCGGCGACGATCCGGTCCTGCGCGCCCCGGTCGACGATCGTGGCCACGGCCACCACCTGGGCGCCGGCCTCGCGCAGCGCCTCCACCGCGGTCAGCACGGAGGCGCCCGTGGTCGAGGTGTCCTCCAGCGCGAGCACCCGCCGCCCGGCCACGTCGGGCCCCTCGATCCTGCGCTGCATCCCGTGCTCCTTCAACGCCTTGCGCACCACGAACGCGTCGAGCGCCCGCCCGCGCGCGGCCGCCGCGTGCAGCATCGCGGCCGCCACGGGATCGGCCCCCAGCGTGAGCCCGCCCACCGCGTCGTAGCCGAGGTCGGCGGTCAGGTCGAGCATCACCTTGCCGACGAGGGGCGCGGCCACGCCGTCGAGGGTGATGCGCCGCAGGTCGAGATAGTAGTCGGCCTCGATGCCCGAGGAGAGCGTGACCTTGCCGTGCACGACGGCCTTCTTCTTGATCTCGGCCAGCAGGTTGTCGCGATCTGTCATGCGTCCAAGCTTAAGGTCCTGATCAGGGCGAGGGCCTGCCCGTACGCCTTGGGCAGCGACCGCACCCGCACCAGGGGGCGGCGGTCGTAGAGGATCTCGGCGGCGCGCAGGCCGGCCACCCTGTCCGGCAGCCGGTCGTCCTCGGGAGCGAGGGCCCCCACCCGCAGGGGCGCGAGCGCCGCCAGCGTCTCGTCCCCGGTGAAGGCCCGGCGCAGCGCCGTGGCCAGGTTGAGCGCCACGGCCACCCGTTCGGCGAGGTCCCGCGGCTGCTCGGCGGGCTCGGCGACCACCAGGCACGTACGCCCGCCGGCCCCCCGGTAGATCTCGGCCAGCCGGGTGCGCAGGTACGCCGTCGTGGCCAGCCCCGTCAGCGGGTCCTCGCAGGTCAGCTCGCTGGTACGGGCGAGCGCCCAGCCCGCCGCGTACGCCCGGGACGCCGCGAACGGCGGCTCGCCCCGCCCGGCCACGGCGAACAGCGCCGCCAGGTCGTTCATGCCCGCGATCAGGCCGACGCCGTCGGCGGCCCGCGCGGCGCCGAGCGCCCGGCACGCCGTTTCGAGGTCGCCGCTCCCGTGCAGGGCCTC
>DASUCK010000583.1:0-8229 GCA_036276095.1 Nonomuraea sp.
AGCGTTCGAGAACGTGTGGCTCAGGGGCACCGGCAGCGGCGGCATCGTGTACGTCCTGCATCCGCCCGGCCACCCCCTTCCCCCTTCTATCGACGACAATTGGTGAGTTGATGAGCATTCGACCGATCGACGTGGCCCGTACCGACGGCGGCCCCCAGTGGGTGGAGGCGGTGGCCACACCCGCCGGCGTGGAGGTCTGGTGGGACGAGCCCCGCCCGCGCGAGGGCGGGCGGCGCTGCGTGGTGCGCCGGCTGCCGGACGGCACGCGCACCGACGCGCTGCCCGCGGGGTGGAACGCGCGCAACCGGGTGATCGAGTACGGCGGCCGCGCGTGGCGACCGCTGCCGGGCGGCGGCCTGGTCTTCACGAACTGGGCGGACCAGCGCCTCTACGTGCTCCAGGACGGGGATCCCGTGCCGATCACCCCCGCGGGACCGTCGCGGTACGCCGACCTGTACCTGCCGCCGGGGCGCGAGGAGGTGTGGGCGGTGCGGGAGACGGACGACGTACGGGACCTGGTGGCGGTGCCGCTGGACGGCGGCGGCGCGGTCAGGACGATCGTCAAAGCCCACCATTTCCTGATGAATCCCCGCATATCCCCCGACGGGCGGAAAGTCGCGTGGATCGGCTGGGACCACCCGAACATGCCCTGGGACGGCACCGAACTCTGCGTCGCCCCCCTGACCCCGGACGGCACGGCCGGCCCGCACCGGGTGGTCGCCGGCGGCCCCGAGGAGTCGGTCGCCCAGGCGGAGTGGCGCGACGACGACGCCCTGTACGCGGCGACCGACCCCACCGGCTGGTGGAACATCCACCTGGTCCCCGCCGACGGCTCCCCCGGCCGCAACCTGACCCCGATGGAGCTGGAGTTCGGCGGCGCGGCGTGGAAGCTCGGCATGACGTACTTCGCCGTCGCCGAGGACGGATGCCTGGTCACCGTCCACGGCACCGCCGACCACCGCCGGCTCGGCGTGCTCGACCCGGAGACCGGCGACCTGCGCGAGCTCGGCGGCCCGGCCACCCACTGGGCCTCGACGGTGTCGGTGGCGGGCGGGACGGCGGCGGCCGTGGGGGCGACGCCGTACACGCCGCTGGAGGTCACGCTCGTCGACCTCGCCACCGGCGCGCACCACGTGGTCTCGCCGCCGAGGCCGCTGCCCGACCGCGACCTGCTACCCGCCCCTGAGGCGGTGACCATCGAGGGCGTGCACGCGCACGTCTACCCGCCGTCGGGCGCGCGCGGCCCGGCGCCGTACGTGATCTTCGTGCACGGCGGCCCCACTAACCACCGGCCGATCGTGCTCGACCTGGAGGTCGCGTACTTCACCAGCAGGGGCATCGGCGTGGCCGCGGTGAACTACGGAGGCTCCACCGGCTACGGCCGCGCGTACCGCGAGCGGCTGCGCCACCAGTGGGGCGTGGTGGACGTGCAGGACTGCGCCAGGGTGGCGCGCGGCCTGGTCGAGCTGGGCCGCGCGGACGGCGCCCGGCTGGCCATCCGCGGCGGCAGCGCCGGCGGCTGGACGACGGTGGCCGCGCTGGTGCACAGCGACGTGTTCGCCGGCGGGGTCGCCCACTACGCGGTCACCGACCCGGAGAGCTGGGCGGCCGAGACGCACGACTTCGAGTCCCGCTACCTGGACGGCCTGGTCGGCCCGCTGCCCGAGACCCGGCGGCGCTACACCGACCGCTCGCCGCTGCTGAACGCCGGCCGCGCCGCCGGCCCGTGTCTCATGTTGCACGGCCTGGAGGACGCGATCGTGGACGTCGGGCAGGCCGAGCGGTTCACCGCGGAGCTGGACAGGAACGGCAAAGAATGGGCGTTGCTGACGTTCCCCGGTGAGCAGCACGGCTGGCGCAGGGAAGAAACCATCGTCGCGGCGCTCGAAGCCGAGCTGGCCTTCTACGGCCTGATCTTCGGGATCGACACGCCCGAGGTGCCGCCGTTGACCTTGAAGGGAAGAGCGTGAAGAGCGTTGCCGAGATCTGCTCGGATCTGATCAGGTTCGACACCACCAACCCGGGTTCCGGGGAGCGACCGGCCGCCGAGTACGTCGCCACGCTGCTGGCCGACGCCGGCCTGGAGCCGGTCGTGTTCGAGTCGGCGCCGCGGCGTACGACCGTGGTGGCCAGGATCGACGGCGACTCCCCCGACGCGCTGCTGATCCACGGCCATCTCGACGTGGTGCCCGCCGACCCGGCCGAGTGGCGCATGCACCCGTTCTCCGGGGAGGTCGAGGACGGCTGCGTGTACGGCCGGGGCGCGGTCGACATGAAGGGCTCGTGCGCGATGACCCTCGCGACGGTGCTCGGCCTGGCCGCCCGCGGGGTGCGCCCGAAGCGGGACCTGGTGCTGGCGTTCCTGGCCGACGAGGAGGCGACCGGCGACTACGGCTCGCGGCACGCGGTGAGCGAGCACCGGGAGCTGTTCGACGGCGTGAGCGCGGCGATCAGCGAGTCCGGCGGCTTCAGTGTGGCCTCGGGCGACCATCGGGTCTACCCGATCGCGGTGGGCGAGCGCGGCACGGCGTGGATGAAGCTCACCGCGCACGGCGTGGCCGGCCACGGCTCGCGCCCGCCGGTGGACAACCCGGTCGCGACGATGGTGCACGCGCTGTCCCGGCTGGCCGCCCACCGGTGGCCGGTACGCCTGACGCCGTCGGTGGCGGCGCTGCTGGAGAGCCTGTCGGAGATCACCGGGCAGCCCGTCGACCTCGACCGCCTGGACGCCGAGGCGGCCCGGCTCGGGCCCCTGGGCGGCCTGTTCAGGAGCCAGATCCGCAACTCGGCGAACCCCACCATGCTGGAGGCCGGCTACAAGGTCAACGTGGTGCCCTCGACGGCCGAGGCGCACGTGGACGGGCGTTACCTGCCGGGCCTGCGGGAGGAGTTCCTGGAGACGATCGACGACCTGCTCGGGCCGAAGATCACCCGCGAGTTCGTCAACCTGGAGGACGCCCCGGACGCCCCGTACCCGTCGGCGTTCTTCGACGAGCTGGCCGGGGCGCTGACGGCCGAGGACCCGCTGGCCAGGCCGGTTCCGTACGTGATGGCCGGCGGCACCGACGCCAAGTCCTTCGCCCGCATCGGCATCAAGGGCTACGGCTTCGCGCCGCTCATGCTCCGGCCCGACCTGGACTATTTCGGGATGTTCCACGGCAAGGACGAGCGGGTGCCGGTGGAGGGTCTGGAGTTCGGCACGCGTGTCCTCACCCGTCTGCTCACCGCCATGTAGCGGACGTCCGAGGTGCCGCGGCACGCCGCCGGCGACCGCCTCGGACGGCCACACCGCCGTGCCGGGCCGAGACAGGGATCCGATCAGGAGAACTTCGTCTTCGGCCGCTCCTCCAGCTCGCCGTCGACGTAGATGTCGAGCTTCTCGTTGTAGAAGGCGATCAGCCCGGCGATCCGCTCGCTCTCCGGCAGCGGCGTCCGGTACGACCACGCCAGGTCCTTCCTGCCGTTGACCGACCAGTACTCGGCCGAGCCCTTGTACGGGCAGTGGGTGACGGTGTCGGTGGGTCGGAGCAGGTCGAGGCGCACGTCGGTCTTCGGCAGGTAGTAGCGCGCGGGCAGCCCCGTCTCGAACAGGATGCGCGGGCCGCGCGAGTCGGCCACGGTGACCCCGTCGACCTCGACCCGCACGTGCCGCGAGCTCGGCAGGATGTCCACCCTCGTGTACGGGTCGCGCGGGTGGAAGTAGACTTGCTCGTCCTCCTCGAACCAGGCGTCCATGGCGTCCCAGTCGAACCGCACGTGCCCGCGGATCTGCTCCAGCGGCGAGTCAGGGTAGGCCAGCGCCGCCCCCGGCGCCTCCGCCGTGCCCGACGTGACCGTGTGGACTACGGCGTCTCCCCTGCTCGGCGAGTGTTTCGTGGCCCCGGTCGCCTTGAGCGCCGACTCCTCCACGTCGCTCAGCGGGAAATAGTAGGCGGGATAGTAGGGCACTTCCCACACCAGGAGGGCGGAGGTGGTGTCGGCCACCGCTCGGCCGCCCAGGTAGGTCCGCACGCGCTTGGCCGTACGCTCGACGCGTACCCGGCCGCGATTCCCAGCTTCCATGCAGGCGGCAACCCCCGCCGATCCGCCGCTATTCCACCCTGGCCCTGATCCGGGCTATTCCAGTCCGGCCCTGATCCCGGGGCTAGTCCAGTCCGAACGCCGCCAGGGTGGCCCACGTCGTCGCCGCCCCCACCACGGCGCCCGCCGCGACCTGCGCCGCCGTGTGGTGCGCGAGGCGTACCCTGGCCCAGCACACCAGCGCCACCACGGCGGCCCCGGCGAGCGCCGTCGGGACGGGCGGCAGCACGTACGCCAGCACCACGACCGTCCCCGCCGACACCGCGGCGTGGAACGATATCTTCCACCGCAGCGTGACCGGGACGGTCACCCCGAGCGCCACCAGCATCGCCGTCACGGTGGCCACGAGCAGCGCCGGCGCGCCCATCACGACCAGCAGCGCCAGCGCCACGAGCACGGCGGCCGCGGCCGCGAGCAAGGGCCCCGTGCGCCGCGACCGGTCCACGATGTGATGCGAGTCGAGCCGCCCCGACCGCACACCCACCGCGATCACCGCCGCGGGCACACCCCCGCAGAACGCCGACGCGACCAGCCCCCACGCCGCGCCCCGCCACCCCTGCGCGAGCAGGCCGACGACGGGCGGCATGGCGATCACCAGCACCTGCGGCGCCAGCAGATCGGTCACCCGCTTCGCCACCATGTCGGCAGTCATGTCAGCGAAGATTACGCGATCATGCTCGGCTGCCGGGCGGCGTGCTCAGAAGAGCGTCAGCGGGGGCTCGTCGCCCGCCGCCGGCTCGGGCAGGGGTTCGACCTGCGGCAGCCGGGCGCGTACGTCGTCGTGGAAGCGACGGGCCAGCGTCAGCGCGTCGGCGTTGTCCGGCGTGTGGATGAAGACGGTCGGCGACCTGCCCTCGCGGAGCCACCCGCAGACGGTGTCCACCCACGGCCGCCACCCCTCCACCGTCCGCTCCACGGCGTCCCGCCCCAGGTACCGCACGACCGGATGGCCGGTCACCGCCCGCGTACGGCGCGGCACCCGCGGCTTCTTGGCCCAGGCGTCACGTTCGGCGTCGCTGGTCGGCGGGTCGGCGAAGAACGCGGTCGTGTCGAACGGCACCCACTCGGCCCCCACCCCCGCGAGCACCCGTTCCAGCAGCCGCTCAGCCCGCTCGTCCGCGAAGAACGCGCGATGCCGGACCTCCACCGCGTACCGGTACGACCGGGGCAGCCCCCGCAGAAACGCCGCCAGCACCCCGAGATCGGACGGCCCGAACGAACCCGGCAGCTGCACCCACAACGCGTGAACGCGCGGCCCCAACGGCTCCATGGCGTCCAGGAACGCGTGTAACGGCTCGTCGGCGCCGGCCAGGCGGCGCTCGTGGGTGATCGGCTTCGGCAGCTTGACGACGAAACGGAAGTCCGGATCGGTCTGCGCGGCCCAGGTCTCGACCGTGCTCCGCGCCGGCGTGGCGTAGAAGGTGGTGTTGCCCTCGACCGCGTTGCACCAGCTCGCGTACGCCCGCAGCCGCTCGCCCGGCGGAAGCGCCTGCGGCAGCAGCCGCCCCTGCCACGACGCGTGCGTCCACATCGCACATCCCACATGAAACCGCATGGGCTCGACGGTAGCGGAGGCCGGGGGCGACCCGGCCCTGCGCGTCCTCCTCACGCGGCCATGATCAACGGCTCCGCATAAGGTGGCCTCATGGGCATGGTCGGGACGGTCGGGCTGGTGTTGCACCCGGAGCGCGACTCCAAGAAGGCGATCGACACCATCTTGCGGTGGGCCGGGGGCAAGAAGGCCACCGTGCTCGGGCTGCCGGACGAGGTGGGGCGGATCGACTGCTCGGCCGTGGCCGTGGACGCCGACACCCTCGTCGAGCGCTCCGACCTGCTGGTCGGGCTCGGGGGCGACGGCACCATGCTGCGCACGATGCGGCTGCTCGCCGGACGGTCGACGCCCATTCTCGGGGTCAACCTGGGGCGGCTCGGGTTCCTCCCGGAGATCGACGTGGACGAACTGGCCGGCACGCTGTCGGCCATCGACGCCCACCGGTACACCGTCGAGCCGCGCATGGCGGTCAAGAGCCGGATCGGGGGCGTGGACGTGACCGCGTTCAACGACATCGCCCTCGTGCGGATCCCCGGCGAGGGGCTGGCGGGGGTGGCGGTGATGCCGTCGGGGAGCGATTTCGTGCGGTTCGCGGCCGACGCGGTGATCGTGTCGACGTCCACGGGGTCGACCGCGTACAGCTTCTCCGCGGGCGGGCCGGTCGTGTCGCCGCGGGTCGAGGCCGTCTTGGTGGTGCCGGCCGCGGCCCACTCCTCGTTCAACCGGGCGCTGGTGCTGCCGGCGGACGAGGAGGTGACGCTGGAGGTGCTGCCGACCAGCGGGCGGCTGGCGGTGGAGGTCGACGGGGCCGTGGTGGGGCATCTGTGCCCGGGTGACGCCATCACGGTGTCGGCGTGGCCGGGCGCGGCGAAGGTCGTCCGCCTCGGCACCACGTTCTACGAACGGGCGCGCAGGAAGCTGCGGGTGGACGGCAGCGTCGACGTCCGCTGAACCGCTGCCGGAGGCACAGCGGGGCCAACCTCAGGGGCACAGTCGGGGTGGCCGTCGGCACAGTGGAGACCGCCGCCGGAGTGGCCGTCAGGCGCCCGCCCGCCGCCGGCGCCGCCCGGGCGCCCGCCCCTGAACCCGCCCTTCTACCGGCCCCTCGACCGGCCCCTCGACGCGCCCGTCAACCGGCCATTCGGCCGGGTCAGGACGCGGGCGACCGCCGCCGGACGGGGTGAAGAAGTCGTCGTGGACGTCGGCCGGCCGGCTGAAGAAGTCCTCCCGGTGGACGGGCGCGGGCCCGGACGGCCCGGACGGCTCGGGCGGCTCGGCGTGGCGGGACCGGCGGGTGGCGGCCAGGGCGGCCAGGGCCGTGGTGATCGGGACGGCCGAGATGAGGCCGAGCGTGCCGACCACGCTGCGGACGATCTCCGTGGCGATGACGGGGGTCGCCAGCACCTCGCCCAGCGGCTGCGCCCCGATGCTGAACAGCAGCAGCAGCGGCAGCGACGCCCCCGCGTACGCCAGGATGATGGTGTTGATCACGGACGCGATGTGCGCCCGGCCGATGCGGCCGGCGGCGCGGTAGAGGCGGGCGAAGCCGTAGGTGGGGTTGGCGTGCGCGAGCTCGGCCACCGTCACCGCCTGGGTGACGGTGACGTCGTCGAGCACGCCGAGCGCGCCGATGATGATCCCGGCCAGGAGCAGCCCCTGGGTGTCGATCGACAGGCTCATGTTGAGGGTCAGCGCGCTGTCGTCGGTGACGCCGTTGAGCTTGGCGAACCCCAGCGCCCCGTACGAGAGCAGCCCCGTGATCGCCAGGCTGGCGAGCGTGCCGAGCACCGCCGTCGACGTGGACGGCGAGAAGCCGTGCGTCAGGTAGAGCACGGTCAGCATGATCGCCGCGGCCCCGACGATGGCGACGAGCATCGGCGGCCGGCCTTCGAGGATGCCGGGGATGACGAACGTCAGCAGCAGCACGAACGTGACCGCCAGCCCGACCAGCGCGGTGAGGCCGCGCCAGCGGCCGAAGGCGATCACCGCCGCCGCGAACGCCAGCCCGAACAGCCACAGCGGCGTCGACCGGTCGTGGTCGGAGATCTGGTAGGCGCCGTCGGAGTCGCGCAGCAGGATCACGTCGTCGCCGGGCGCGAAGCGTTGCGCGCCGGGGCCGCCGGGAAGGCGGAGCTGGACGTCCTTGGCCAGGTCGGGGCCGTCGCCGACCTTGACCGTGGCGTTGCCGCAGGTCGCGGGGTCGGGGGCGGGGGCGCCGGCGGCGGGGGCCGGGCAGGGCTTGAGCGTGACGCCGGTGACCGTGCCGGGCAGCCGCTCGACGCCCGGCGGCGCGGCGGGCGAGGCGGGGCCGTCCGGCCAGAGCCACAGCAGCGCGGCCAGGGTGACGATCGCGAGTGGTACCAGCACGGCCAGGCTTGCCAGGATCGTGCGCCGCGACAGGGGGGCGGCCGGGCCGTGCGCGTGGTTTGCGCCCATCGACGTGTTGGTCCTCCTCGGCTGACGAGTAGTGACAGTACTGCACGCCGGAGACGGGGGTAGGCGTAACGGCATGGCGTGGTCGGTCGGCACCTCAGGGTGGCAGTACGAGGACTGGCGCGGGGTGCTGTATCCCGAGGGGCTGCCGCAGCGGCTCTGGC
>DASUCK010000584.1:0-4324 GCA_036276095.1 Nonomuraea sp.
GCGGTGGCGGCGGGCGCCGACGGCCTGATCGTCGACCTGTCGGGCGACACCGGCGTGGCGGAGGAGGCCGTGACCGTCGTCGGGGCGTTGCTGCGGCCGGAGTCGCCCGCCACGCTGCCGGAGTGCCGGGCCGCGATCGACCGCGTCGACGCCACCCTGGCCGCCCTCCTCGAACGCCGCGCCGCCCTGGCCGGCGTCGTGCAACGCCTCAAGCCCGTCGGCGGCTTCGCCGGCCGCGACCCCGCCAGGGAACGCGCCCTGGTCGCCCGCATGGCCGTGCGCGCTCCGTCCCTGGGCGAGACCCACCTCACCCCCATCATGAACGCCGTCATCGAAGCCGGCCTCCACCTCTCCGAACAACACCCTCCCCGCTGACGGCACCCGCCGCCGGACCAGGGCTTGAAGGCGGAACGGCAGCGCGCCCGCGGCCGGGCCGGGGGTCAGCCGGGGGTGGGCGTGGTGACGTGCACGTTGTTCATCGGGCGGCCGGGGCCTGCGGCGATCCGGCGGGTGACGAGGTCGGCGAAGCGGCGGTAGCCTTCGCCGGTCGGGTGGTAGCTGCGGGCGTTGACCGTGAGTTCCTCCATGTCCACGTGCAACCCGTTCAGGTACGGCTCCGGCCGCCCCACCTCGTGCCCCGCGAACGCCTGGTACGCGTCCACGTACTCGACGCTGCCCGGCGCCCCGAACGCCGCGATCGCCCGGTCGAAGCCGGCCACCACCGATCCGACCGTGTCGTTGAGCCGCCGCGTCACGGCGTTGAGCCAGCGCTGGTCGGCCGCGCTGAGGTTGTCGACGGTCGCCGCCGGGGCCTCGGGGAACGGCCGCGGGTAGCCGAGCACGATGATCCGCGCGCCGGGCGCGCGCGCCCGCAGCTCGCGCAGCACCTTCAGCAGGTCGGTACGCAGCCGCTCGATCCGCCGCGTGACGGCGGCGTCCTGGTCGACGCACGCCGTGGACCACGGCAGCTTGGCGATGCACGCGGTCAGCACCTGGGTGAACCCGGCGTCGTTGCCCCCGATGCTCAACGTGATCAGGCTGGTGCCGGCCGTCACCCGGGCGATCTGCGGCTGCTGGCCGTACTGGCCGGTCAGCAGTTGGCCGGTGGTGGCGCCGCTGCAGGCGTAGAAGGCGGTGCCGCCGCCGAAGCGGTAGGCCCGCGCGACCAGCGGCACGTACGAGCCGGCGGCGCGGTGGCAGCGGTCGGCGCCGTCGTTGATCGGCTGCCGGTCGAGGTCGTAGACGCCCTCGCCGGAGGAGTAGGAGTCGCCGAGCGCGACGTACGCGCCGCGGAGCGCCACCTGCACCGGCGTGAGCCGGACGACCTCCGGTAAGCTGCCGCGCGGCCGCGCGCCGTCGGGGCAGCCCGCGTCGAGCACCGCGCACGCCAGCCGGGGCACGACGCCGAGCGGCAGGGACGCCAGGGCGAGCGTGACGCCGGCGGCCGCGGCGGCGATCGCCGGCAGGACGCGCCGCCACGGGGAGTGAGCCGCCGGCGGCCGGACGGTCTCCGGTCTCGACGTGTCCAGCGTGGCCTCCCCCGGAAACGGCGACTCGTGCCTACCGAGACTAACCGAGACGATCCGGCACTGGCCCGGCACTGGCCCGGCACAGCTCCGGCACCGGCCCGGCAGAGGTGCGGCGTCAGCCCGGGACCGTGGCCGCCCGCCGCCGCCGGACCGTGAACCATCCCAGCGCGATGCCCACCACCAGCGCCGGGATCAGGAAGAACGCCACCCGTTGATCGCGGTCGGCGAACGGCATCAGCAGCACGACCAGCGCCAGGAAGGCGAGCGTGAGCCAGTTGGTGTAGGGCGAGCCGGGCATCGGGAACGCCGACCGGTGCCCCGTGCGCCGCAGCCGGGTCTGGCAGTGCACCAGCACCCCCCACGTGGTGATCACGCCGAGCGAGGCGACCGCGGTGGCGATGTTGAACGCCCGCTCCGGCAGGAAGTAGAACAGGGCCACGCCCGCCAGCAGGGTCGCCGCCGTGAACACGATGCCGCCGATGGGCACGTGCCGGGAGCTGAGCGCCCCGGCGAACCGCGGCGCCTCCTGCTTCATGGCCATCGAGCGCAGGATGCGGCCGGTGGCGTACAGGCCGGAGTTGCACGACGACATCGCCGCGGTGATCACCACGAGGTTCATGGCGTCGGCCGCCCAGGGCACGCCGAGACCGGCGAAGACGGTCACGAACGGCGACTCGCCGGCCCGGTAGGCGGTCCACGGCAGCACCATCGCCAGCAGCGCCACCGACCCCACGTAGAAGATCGCGATGCGCCACACCACCCCGTTGATCGCCCTCGGCATGACCTCGTGCGGCTTGGCGGTCTCGCCGGCCGTGATCCCGACCAGCTCGATCGCCGCGTAGGCGAACACCACCGACTGCAGGCTCATCAGCACCAGGGGGAACCCGGTCGGGGTGAACCCGCCGTGCGCCACCAGGTTGGACGGACCCGCCTCGCCGATCGTGAACACCACCAGCACCAGCCCGACCACCAGGAAGATCACGATGGCCAGCACCTTCAGCATGGCGAACCAGAACTCCAGCTCACCGAACAGCCGCACCGACAGCAGGTTGACGGTCATCACGAAGCCGAGGGCGACCAGCGCCGTGCCCCACTGGGGGAAGGCGGGCGCCCAGTAGTGGATGTACGCGGCGATGGCGGTCAGCTCGGCGATGCCGGTGAAGGCCCAGTTGACCCAGTACATCCAGCCGCTGGCGAAGGCCGCCCACGGGCCGATGAACTCGTTGGCGTACTCGACGAACGACCCCGCCACCGGCCGGTAGAGCACCAGCTCGCCGAGCGCCCGCATGACGAAGAACGCGGCCAGGCCGGCGGCGGCGTAGGAGAGGACCAGGGCCGGGCCGGTGGCGGCGAGCCGGCCCCCCGCGCCGAGGAACAGGCCCACCCCGATGGCCCCGCCGATCGCGATCATCTGGACCTGCCGGTTGCCCAGCGCGTGCGTGTACCCCTCGTCGGTCTGCGTGCGCAATGCGTGTCCTTCCGACTACTTCCGGTGAGGACGACGATATCGGCGGCGCCGGGCGGGGCGGCTCCGGCACGCCGCCCGGGTGATCGGCCGGCGCGGGCCCCCGGGATGTCGGTCGCGACCACTAGAGTTCGGAGCACACCATCAGGTCCTGATCGGGAGGCGCCGCTCCATGACGTCCAGCGACTCGTTCGTGCATCTGCATGTGCATACGGAATACTCGATGCTCGACGGCGCCGCGCGGCTCAAGCAGATGTTCAGACAGGTCGGCGAGCTGGGCATGCCCGCGATCGCCATCACCGATCACGGCAACATGCACGGCGCCTACGACTTCTACAAGCAGGCCACCGGCGCCGGCATCAAGCCGATCATCGGCATCGAGGCGTACGTCGCGCCGGAATACCGGCACAACAAGAAGCCGGTGCTGTGGGGCGAGCCGCACCAGAAGAGGGACGACGTCTCCGCGGGCGGCTACTACACCCACATGACGATCTGGGCCCGTGACAGGACGGGCCTGCACAACCTGATGAAGCTCAGCTCGCGCGCCTACACCGAGGGGTTCGTGCGCAAGTGGGCCCGCATGGACGCCGAGATCCTCGCCGAGCACGCCGGCGGGCTGATGGCCACCACCGGCTGCCCATCGGGCGAGGTGCAGACGCGGCTGCGGCTGGGGCAGTACGACGAGGCGCTCAAGGCCGCGGCGAAATATCAGGACATCTTCGGAAAGGAAAACTTCTACCTGGAGATCATGGACCACGGCCTCGACATCGAGCGCCGCGTCCGCGACGGGCTGACCCGCATCAGCAGGGAACTGGCCATCCCGCCGCTGGTCACCAACGACTCCCACTACACCTACGAGTCCGACGCCGCCTCCCACGACGCCCTGCTGTGCATCCAGACCGGCAAGCAGCTGTCCGACCCCGACCGGTTCCGGTTCGACGGCTCGGGCTACTACATCAAGACCGCCGACGAGATGCGCGCCGTCGACTCCTCCGACCTATGGGCCGAGGGCTGCCGCAACACGCTGCTGGTCGCCGAGAAGGTCGACCCCGAGGGCTTCTTCACCTCCAAGAACCTCATGCCGACCTACCCCATCCCCGACGGCATGACCGAGGAGGAGTTCTTCCGCCAGGAGGTCTGGAAGGGTCTCCACCGCCGCTTCCCCGAGGGGGTCGACGACGAGCACCGCGCATGGGCCGAGAACGAGCTGCGCGTCATCATCCAGATGGGCTTCCCCAGCTACTTCCTCGTGGTCGCCGACTTCATCATGTGGGCGAAGAACAACGGCATCCGGGTGGGGCCAGGGCGTGGCTCGGCCGCCGGCTCGCTG
>DASUCK010000585.1:0-9632 GCA_036276095.1 Nonomuraea sp.
CGGCCAGGCTGCCTGCCGCGCGAGCGCGGGCGTCCCCCCGGCCAGCAGCGTGCCGGCGGCGACCACCGCGACGAGTGTCCTCTTCATGCGCTTCCCCCTGACGGATGAGATCGGCCCACATCCTAGGACTGCCGATCATGCCGGGAAGTTCGCGCCGCCAGGTCAGGCGTTCCCGGCCCGCATGACGGTGAACGGCGCCAGCTCGCCCAGGCCGCGGACCGCCAGCCGGTTGACCTCGCGCAGCCGGAAGGCCGGGTCGGCGTCGAGCTCGGCGGCCATCGCGGGGTCGGCGAGGATCGTTCCAGGCAGGGCCAGGGCGGTGAGACGGCTCGCCAGGTTGACCGTGGTGCCGAACACGTCGCCCATCCGCCAGATCACCGGCCCGGACGCCAGGCCCACCCGCAGCTCCGGCATGCCCTTGCCGCGGGCGTGGGTCTCCACGAGGCGCAGCGCGATCTCGGCCGCCGGGTGCGCCTTGTCGGCGACGAACAGGATCGAGTCACCGAGCGTCTTGACCACCCGTCCGCCGGTGGAGGTCACGATGTCGGCCGAGCGGCCCTCGAACCGGTCGATCAGCCGGGCCAGCTCGGAGCCGGTGATCTGCCGGCTCAGCCGGGTGAAGGCGACCAGGTCGGCGAAGCCGACGGCCAGGCGTACGGAGCTCATGTCCTGCTCGGCGATGCGGCCCGCGGCCGCGGCGAGCTGCCGCTGCCAGGCGTAGACGAGCAGCTTGGCCAGGTCGGGCACCACGCGCTCGGCCCGCCTGCGCCAGGCGCGGGGCCGGTCGGCCAGCGGCACGCCCGCCTGGTCGAGCGCCTCCACGCCCAGCTCTGCCTGCGACTCGGCCAGCCGCGCCGTGGCGCTGCCGAGCGAGCGGGCCATCAGCAGCACGTGCTTCTCGTCGTAGAGGCCCGAGCTGACCATGCCGAGCAGTGTCCTGAGCGCCTCGACGTCGGAGTCGGTGAACTCCACGGCGTCGTCGGCGACGTTGGCGAACCCGAGGGCACGCCAGAAGCGCCGCGCACGGTAGACCGGCACCCCCGCCATCTCGGCGACCTGGTGGCTGGTGTAGCGCCGCGGCTCGCGCAGAAAGGCCTCGACCAGCCCGTCCCCATCGCGCGCCACTGGGGAAACATAGCATTCTGTGGGGCAAATCACCCATGCGGCACGATTCGAGGGGCACCCCGCCGCGCCGCCCGCCGCACCCCCGCCGGCTCGTCATCGACGCTGCTTGACCGCTTGCGCCGCCCACTGGCAGTGTGCGTAGCCTACTGGTCGGATCAGTGCACCAGCCAGGAGGCGGCAAGAGCATGAGGCGCATCGGGATCTGGATCGCCGTGGGCGGTCTGCTGCTGAGCGCGGCCGCCTGCGGCGGCGACTCCGGGGCCGGCGGCGGCACGCCGTCGGCCCGGACGCTGTCCGTGGGCTTCGTGGCCGAGCCGGCCAATCTCGACTTCACCTCCACCGAGGGCGCCGCCATCCCGCAGGCGCTGCTGGTCAACGTCTACGAGGGCCTGGTCAAGCTCGACCAGCGGGGCCGCGTCGTGCCGCTGCTGGCCGAGAAGTGGGAGGTGTCCGGCGACCGCAGGACGTACACGTTCACGCTGCGGAAGAACGTGACGTTCAGCAGCGGCGCGCCGTTCACGGCCGACGACGTGGTGTTCTCCCTCGACCGGGTCAGGACCGACTGGAAGCTCAAGATCAAGTCGCAGCTCGACGTCGTCGACTCGGTGACCGCGCAGGGCGACTCCGTCGCGGTCGTCACGCTCAAGCGGCCCAGCAACGGCTTCCTCTACGCGATGGCCACCAGGCTCGGCGCGATGTTCAGCCGCACCGGCGTCGCCGACCTGGCCAACAAGCCGGTCGGCACGGGGCCGTACACGCTGGGCTCGTGGCGGCGCGGCGACGCCATCCGGCTCGACGCCAGCCCCTCCTACTGGGGCGAGAAGCCGGCGCTCTCGTCGATCACGCTGAAGTACTTCAAGGACGCCACGGCGATGAACAACGCGCTGCTGACCGGCGGCATCGATGTGATTTCCAGCGTCCAGGCGCCCGAGTCGCTGCAGCAGTTCGCCGACCCCGGCCGCTTCCAGGTCATCGAGGGCACGACGAACGGCGAGGTCGTGCTGTCGATGAACAACGCCCGCCCGCCCTTCGACGACAGGCGGGTCCGGCAGGCCGTGCGGCACGCCATCGACCACAAGGCGCTGCTGGAGACCGCCTGGGCCGGGCGCGGCCAGCCGATCGGCTCGATGGTGCCGCCCACCGACCCGTGGTACGAGGACCGCACCGGCGACTACCCGTACGACCCGGCCAAGGCCAGGGAACTGCTGGGCGGCCGGACCTTCAGCGTCAAGATGCGCATCCCCAACCTGCCGTACGCGGTGGCGAGCGCCCAGGTCGTCAAGTCGCAGCTGGCGCAGGTCGGCATCACGGCCGACATCGAGCCGCTGGAGTTCCCGGCCCGCTGGCTCGACCAGGTGTTCACCAAGGGCGACTACCACCTGTCCATCATCAACCACGTCGAACCTCGCGACATGGGCATATTCGCCGACAAGTCGTACTACTTCCACTACGACAATCCCGAGTTCGGCCGCCTCCTCGCCTCCGCCGACGAAGGCACCGAGCGGCAGCAGACCGACGACCTCAAACGGGCCGCCAAGCTCCTGTCCGACGACGCGGCGGCCGACTGGCTGTTCCTGTTCCCCAACCTGATCGTGGCCAGGAAGGGCGTCACCGGGCTGCCGCAGAACGGCATCGCCGAGTCCTTCGACTTCACCGCCCTCGCCCGCCAGCAGTGACGATCTACCTGGCCAAACGCCTCGCGGTGCTGGTCGCGAGCACCGCCGTGGCCGCGGTGGTGGTGTTCGCGTTCATGGCCGTGCTGCCCGGCGACCCGGCCGAGATCGCGCTCGGGGTCAACGCCACGCCGGAGGCGGTCGCCGAGCTGCGCCGCCAGTTCGGCACCGACCGGCTGGCCGCCGCGCAGTTCCTCGACTGGGCCGGCGGTCTGGCGCGCGGCGACTTCGGCGTCTCCTACGTCACCAGCGCCCCCGTCGGGCCGCAGATCGGCGAACGGCTCGGCGTCACGGCGGTGCTCGTGCTCGGCGGCATGGCCGTCGCGCTGGTCGTGGCGGTGCCGCTGGGCACGTTCGCCGCCGTCCACCACCGCAACCCGCTCGGCGCGGTCATCAGCGCGGCCAGCCAGGTCGGCATCGCGGTCCCGGCGTTCCTGGCCGGCATCCTGCTCGTGTTCGTGTTCGCGGTGCGGGCCCAGGCGCTGCCCTCCGGCGGGTACGTGCCCATCGCCGAGAGCCCCGCCGAGTGGCTGCGCAGCCTGCTGCTGCCGTGGCTGTCGCTCGGCCTCGTCCAGGGCGCGGTGCTCACCCGGTACGTCCGCAGCGCCGTGCTCGACGTCATGCGCGAGGACTACCTGCGCACCGCCCGTGCCAAGGGGCGCGGCAGCACCGGCGCGCTGTGGCGGCACGGCCTGCGCAACGCCGCGGTGCCCGTCGTCACCGTGCTCGGCCTGCAACTGGCCACGCTGCTGGTCGGGGCGGTCGTGGTCGAGCGGGTCTTCGTCATCCCCGGACTCGGCGACCTGCTGCTCAACGGCGTGGCCGGGCGCGACCTGCTGCTCGTCCAGGGCGTGGTGATGGTGCTGGTGGCGGCCGTCCTGCTGATCAACTTCGTGGTCGACGTCACCTACCACCTGCTCGATCCGAGGCTGCGATGAGCGGACGCCTGAACGCCGGGCTGGTCGTCGGCGGCGCGCTGGTCGGGCTCGTGGTGCTGGCCGCCCTCGTCTCGTTCGTGTGGACGCCTCACGACCCCACCCTCGTCGACGCCGCCCGCAAGCTGCGCGAGCCCGGCGGCGGCTACCTGCTGGGCGCCGACAAGTTCGGCCGCGACACCTTCAGCCAGCTCCTGGTCGGCGCCCGCACCACCCTCTACGTGGGCGTGGTCGCCGTCGGCATCGCCGCGCTGGCCGGCACGCCGCTCGGCGTGATCGCCGGGATGACGCCGCACGGGTGGCTGTCGGAGCTGATCATGCGGGTCAGCGACCTCGTGTTCGCCTTCCCCGCGCTGCTGCTGGCCGTCATGCTCGGCGCGGTCTACGGCGCCGGCACGCTCACCGCGATGATCGCGATCGGCGTGGCCACCGTGCCCGCCTTCGCCCGGGTCGCCCGCGCCGCCACGCTCCAGGTCATGGCCACCGACTACGTCCTCGCCGCCCGGGCCGCCGGACGCCGCCGGCCGGCGATCGCGGTGCGGCACGTCCTGCCGAACATCGGCTCGGTGCTGATCGTGCAGGCGTCGGTGTCGTTCGCGATCGCGATCCTGGCCGAGGCGGCGCTGTCGTTCCTCGGCTTCGGCACCCGCCCGCCCACCCCGTCCTGGGGGCGGATGCTGCAGGAGTCGCAGGAGCTGCTGTTCTCCACCCCGCGCCTGGCGCTCTGGCCCGGCCTGGCCGTCGCTCTGGCCGTGCTCGGCTTCAACCTGCTCGGCGACGGGCTGCGCGACGTCCTCGACCCCAAATTGAGGAGGATCCGTGCTGACGGTTGAGCGGCTGACCGTGCGGGCGGACGCCGTCGAGCTGGTGCGCGACGTGTCGTTCGGGATCGGGCCAGGCGAGCGGGTCGGGCTCATCGGCGAGTCCGGGTCCGGCAAGTCGCTGACCGCGCTGTCGCTCATGGGCCTGCTCCCCGAAGGCGTCACCGCCACCGGGCGGGCCACGCTCGGCGGCCGCGACCTCCTCGGCGTGCCGGAGTCGCGGCTGAAGCGGCTGCGCGGCCGCGACGTGTCCATGGTGTTCCAGGAGCCGATGACCGCGCTCAACCCGCTCATGCGCGTCGGCCCCCAGATCGCCGAGGTCATGACCCTGCACGGCACCCCCCGACGGGAGGCCCGCGAGCGGGCGCTCGACCTCCTCGCCCGCGTACGCCTGCCCGGCCCCCGCGACCTCGCCCGCGCCTACCCCCACCAGCTCTCCGGCGGGCAGCGCCAGCGCGTCATGCTCGCCATCGCCCTGGCCAACGGCCCCGACCTGCTCATCTGCGACGAGCCCACCACCGCGCTCGACGTCACCGTGCAGAAGCAGATGCTCGACCTGATCGCCGAGGTCGCGCCCGCTCTGCTGTTCATCACCCACGACCTCGCGGTGGTGGCGGGCGTGTGCGAGCGGGTCCTGGTCATGTACGGCGGCCGCGTCGTCGAGAGCGGCCCCATCCGCGAGGTGTTCACCCGCCCGCGCCACCGCTACACCGAGGGCCTGCTGGCCGCGTCCAAGCTCACCCCGCGCGGCACCCGCCTGCCCACCATCGGCGGCAGCGTCCCCCCGGCCGGCCGCTTCCCCGGCGGCTGCGTGTTCAGCAACCGCTGCCCGCACGCCACCCCCCACTGCGAGAAGGTCCCGGCGCTGACAGGAGACGGCCATGCCTTCGCATGCTGGCACCCCGCCGGCTGAGCCCCCCGGCACCCCGCCGGCTCCGCCGCCCGGCGCCACGCGCGCCGAGGCCCCCGGCAACGCGCGGGCCGAGGCCCGCCGCGCCCCGCCGGTCCTGCCCGCGGCGCCACCGCTGATCGAGGCCCGCGGCCTCACCCGCGTCTACCGCCGCCCCCGCACCTCGCTCACCCGGCCCGGCGCCGTCGTCCACGCGCTGCGCGGCGTGTCGCTGACGATCGCCCGCGGGGAGCGGTACGGCGTCGTCGGCGAGTCCGGCTCCGGCAAGTCCACCCTGCTCCGCCTCCTGTGCGCCCTCGACCGGCCCACCGCCGGCACCATCACGTTCGACGGCCGGGAGATCACCGGCCGGCCGGAACGCGCCCTGCGCTTCCTCAGGAAGAACCTCCAGATCGTCTTCCAGGACCCGATGAGCTCCCTCGATCCCCGCATGCGCGTCCGCGACCTCGTCGCCGAGCCGCTCGTCGCCCTCGGCCTGCCGGCCGGCGGCGGCACGGCAGGTGCGGCAGGCAGTGCGGCCGACAGGGTCGCCGAGGTGCTCGATGCCGTCGGGTTGCCCGCCGGCGCCGCCGACCGGTATCCGCACCAGTTCTCCGGCGGCCAGCGCCAACGCATCGCCATCGCCCGCGCGCTCGCCCCCCGCCCCAAGGTCCTGGTCGCCGACGAGCCGGTCAGCGCCCTGGACGTGTCCGTGCGCGGGCAGATACTCAACCTGCTGGCCGACCTCGTCGACGAGCTCGGGCTGACCCTCGTGTTCGTCTCGCACGACCTGTCCGTGGTGCGGCACGTGTGCGAGACGGTCGCGGTCATGAGCGCGGGCGAGATCGTCGAGAGCGGGCCGGTGGACGAGGTGTGGGCCGCGCCCGCCCACCCGTACACGCGGGCGCTGCTGGAGGCCGTGCCGACGCTGGAGGGACTGTGGTGATCGAGGTCGACGCCGAGGGAGTGGTGGCGTTCACACGGGAGCTGGTGCGCATTCCCAGCACCAACGACCCGGGCCGGCGCGAGCGCGCCGCCGCCGCCCTGGTGGCGGCCAGGATGCGGGAATGGGGCTGGGACCCCGTCCGGTACGACGTCGAGCCCGACCGGCCCAACGTGGTCGCCGTGGTCGAGGGCGGCGGCGGGGACGGGCCGACGCTCATGTTCGAGGGCCACACCGACGTCGTCACCGAAGGGGACCTGTCGTCCTGGACGGTCGACCCGTTCGGCGGCGAGATCCGCGACGGGAGGCTCTGGGGGCGCGGCAGCGCCGACATGAAGTCCGGCCTGGCCGCCACCCTGTACGCCACCCGGGCCCTCCAGCTCGCCGGGCCGTTCCCCGGCCGGATCAAGGTGTGCGCGCTCGCCGACGAGGAAGGGCTCATGATCGGCGCCCACCACTTCGTGTCCGCAGGGCTGGCCGCCGACGTGGACGGCGCGATCGTGGCCGAGCCGGAGGCGGGCGAGATCTGCCCGGTCGCCAAGGGCGCGCTGCGGCTGCGCGTCGACCTCACCGGCAGGATGGCGCACGGCGCGATGCCGCAGCACGGCCGCAACCCCATCCAGGCGGCCGGCACCCTGCTCGCCGGCCTGCGCGCCCTCCAGGAGGAGCTGCAGGCGCGCCATCCCGCCCACGAGCACCTCGGCGCCGTCTACGTCACGCCCACCGTCCTGCGCGCCGGCTCCGAGGAGCAGGTCAACGTCATCCCCGCGGCCGCCTCCGTGTTCGTGGACGTGCGGACGATCCCCGGCGTCGAGCACAAGGAGATCGCCGACCGGGTGGCCGCGCTCGCGACCGGCGACGGCGTCACCGCCGAGGTGTCGGTGCTGGTGGACCGGCCGCCGGTGGACGTCCCCGTGACCGACCCCGTGGTGGCCGCGCTCGCCGCCGCGCACCGCGCCGTCACCGGAGAGGAACCCGTGTACGGCGGGGTGCCCGGCACCACCGACGGCACCGTGCTCACCCACTGGGGCGGCATCCCGTCCGTCGTGTACGGCCCCGGCGGCAAGTGGATCGCCCACCAGGCCGACGAGTACGTCGAGGTGGAGGAGATCGTCCGCTGCACCCGCGTCTTCGCCGAGGCGGCCCGGCGCTTCCTCACGGGTGACCACTGACGGCGCCACCCGGGCCGACGAACTCGCCGGTCGACGCGGCCGGCCGCGGGTCGGGCACAGCCGGACGGCCTGGCCGTCGGCGACGCGTGGGTGCCGACGAATGACACCGCGGACGTGGCCTTGCACCCGCCGCGCCGCGCGCACGCGGGCCCACGACGCCCTGGCCGGCCACCGCGCCGAGGTCGAGCGCGCCCGCTCGTGCTCGACCACGCCGTACGGCGGCGGAGTCGGCATTTCTGGGCGGTTCGGGGGTCGAGGCAGAGGGTCTCTGGTCAGTTCGGGGGGTCGAAGCGGCCGTCCACGGCGGTCCAGCCGCCGTCCACGTACAGCACGGAGCCGGTCACGAAGCTGGCCGCGTCGCCGGCCAGGTAGACCACCGCCCCGGCCAGCTCCGCCGCGGACGCCCACCGGCCGAGCGCGCTCTTGGCGGCGTACGCGGCGTACCAGCCGGGATGGTCCTTGATCTGCCGGGTCAGCGGCGTCTCGACGACGCCGGGCGCGACGGCGTTGACACGCACCCCGTACGGGCCGAACTCGGCGGCGGCCGTGCGCAGCAGCTGCACGAGCCCCGCCTTCGTGGCCGAGTAGGCGCTCTGCCCCGGCTCGGTGACGGACGCGCGGATCGAGGCGAACCCGATGATCGAGCCGCGCCGCCGCTCCACCATGCCGGCGCCGAACGCCCGCACCACGTCGAACGACGCCCGCAGGTTCAGCCCCACCACCCGGTCGAACTCCTCGCCGGTGTAGTCGAGCAGGCGTTTGCGCACATTCGTGGCGGCGGTGAACACCAGCACGTCGGCCGGCTCCTCGGCGGCCGTCCGGTGTACGGCGGCGGCGTCGAGGACGTCCAGCAGCAGCGCGGCGCCGCCGCACGCGGCGGCCGTCCTCTCGGCGGCGGCGAGGTCGCGGTCGGCGCACACGACGGACGCCCCGTGGGCGGCCAGGGCCAGCGCGGCCTCCCTCCCGATCCCGCTCCCCGAGCCGATCACCACGGCCCGCCGCCCGTCCAGGCGGAACAGCGACTCATATCCCATGGACGCACCCTAGCGGCCGGGCCGGACCGTGGCTCTCCGGTGTGTGGCGTTGACGTGACTCTGGGTGATCGGCGAAGGTCGTGACCCAGTGTGGATCATCGCCTGCCTCGGAAGGAGCAGCATGCCCTCTCGCACCACATTCACCCTGCCCGTCCTGGTCCTTGCGGCCCTGGCCCCGGCCGCGCCGGTGGGCGGGCCCGGCGCGTACGCGGCCGCCCCGTCGATCTCCTGCCACGTCGCCGGCGAGGCCGTGTTCAGCCCGGGAGTCCAGGCGGTCGGGCAGGAGCATCGGGTCGGCTACCTCGGCGACGAGCGCGACTGCGTCGACCACAGCGGCATCGGCATCGACTCCGCCCGCCTCGACGCCGCCTTCGAGGACGTGCGCCTGAGCTGCCGGGCCAGGGACGTGGGCGGCGGCAGGGGAACGGCCACCGTCACCTGGAAGGCGGGCGGCGTCGAGCTCACCAGCGTGGCCGACGTGGAGGTCGAGAGGACCTCGGGCGACACCGCGACCGTGACCGGCGTCGTCCGCGAGGGGCCGTTCGGCGGGCGGCGGCTCACCGCGCGGCTCCGTACGGGGCTGGTGGGCGGCAACGGGCGGTGCGCCGCCGTGAACCGCGAGGAGGCGGCCGAGGTGCGCGGCTCCGCGTTCACGGGCGACCTCGCGATCGGCTGACCGGCCCGGCGGCGGTCACGCCCGACGACGGTCACGGAGGGTGACCGTCACGCCCGGCGGCGGGACCGCCAGTCGGCGCGCAGCAGCTCGTACTCGACCTCGCCGTGCTCCGAGCCGTCGATGACCTCGGGCCAGTCGGCGAAGAACGTGCGCACGTGCCGCAGGCCGCACTTCTCCATGACCCGGCGCGACCTCAGGTTCACCGCCATGGTCTGGGCGAACACCCGGCGCGCGCCCAGTTCGCCGAACGCCTTGTCGATCAGGGCGCGCGAGCCCTCGGTCGCGTACCCCTTGCCCCAGGCCCGCCTGTGCAGCCGGTAGCCGAGCTCGGGCTCGTCGGCGGGCCCGCCCGCGGCCGGGCGCA
>DASUCK010000586.1:0-12586 GCA_036276095.1 Nonomuraea sp.
GTGCTCGCCGAGGCGGAGGCCGAGGCGGAGGCGGACGCCGAGGGCGTGCTCGCCGCCGAGGCGGTCTCGCCGCTGTCCTTGCTCAGCGTGGTCGCGGCGAAGATGCCCCCCGCGACCACGACGACCGCCACGCCTGCGCCGATGAAGGTGTTCCGCCTGCCCTTGGGGGACTGCTCGGCCGCGCGCTTCTCCTGCCGCTCCTTGTGCTCCCGCGCGAGCTCGCTCTTGCGGTCTTCGCCGCTCACCGCTTGTCTCCTTCATCTTTGCCGACATATGACCAAACAACTCCGCGCATGCTACCGGCCCTTGGTATGTGCCGGACGTAAGTGGCAAAAGCCGTAACGTGCGGTTTCTGAGGTCGCGAACCATCTGGCGCTCCCGCACGTAGTTGAAGGAAGCACCAAAGGAGTCACGATGTTCGACCAGATCCTGGGCCTCCCGGCCCACGCACTGATCATTCACTTCGCCGTCGTCCTGACCCCGCTGCTGGTCGCCGTGGCGGCCGCGTACGCCGTCGTTCCGCGCTGGCGGGCGCACACGTCCTGGGCCGTCGTCCTGCTCGCGCTGGCCGCCCCCACCTCCGTGTACGCGGCCAAGGAGAGCGGCGAGAGCCTCAAGTCCGCCCGCTTCGCCGAGGCCGACGGCGAGCTCGGCGCCCGCATCGCCACCCACGAGAGCTTCGCCGCCCCGCTGCTGTTCTCGGCGCTCGGCCTCGGCGCCGCGGCGCTGCTGCTGGTGTTCGCCACCAGCCCCGTACGCGCCTCCGTGGCCCGCGACCGGTTCGGCAAGGGCGTCACGCTGGCCCTGTCCGCGGTGACCCTCGCGGTGGCCGCGGTGGCCGGCTACTACGTGTTCCAGGCCGGCGACTCCGGAGCGAGAGCGGTGTGGGGCGGGTAATCTCGCGTTGTGGATAGCCTGTTCGATTCAGCGGCGGAGGAGGCCACCCCGCAGCCCCTCGCGGTACGCATGCGCCCGCGCACCCTCGACGAGGTCATCGGCCAGCGACACCTGCTCGGCCCCGGCACGCCGCTGCGGCGCCTGGTCGAGAGCGAGGCTCCCATGTCGCTGTTCCTGTGGGGGCCGCCGGGCACCGGCAAGACCACGCTGGCCTACGTCGTCTCCAATGTCACCGCGCGCCGCTTCGTCGAGATCTCCGCCGTGTCGGCCGGCGTCAAGGACGTGCGGGCGGCCATCGACAACGCCCGGCGCGAGCTGGGCATGACCGGCCGCCAGACGGTGCTGTTCGTCGACGAGGTCCACCGCTTCAACAAGGCCCAGCAGGACGCCCTGCTGCCCGCGGTGGAGAACCGCTGGGTCACCTTCATCGGCGCCACCACGGAAAACCCGTTCTTCTCGGTCATCTCGCCGCTGCTGTCCCGCTCGCTGCTGCTCACCCTGGAGTCGCTGTCCGACGACGACATCCGCGCCGTGCTGGAGCGCGCGGTGACCGACGGGCGCGGGCTGGCCGGCCGCGCCCGGCTCGCGCCCGAGGCGCTCGACCATCTCGTACGCCTCGCCGGCGGCGACGCCCGCCGGTCGCTGACGTACCTGGAGGCGGCCGCGCTGCTCGGCGACGACATCACCGTGGAGGTCGTCGAGAAGGCCGTCGACAAGGCCGCCGTCCGCTACGACCGGCAGGGCGACCAGCACTACGACGTGATCAGCGCCTTCATCAAGTCGATGCGCGGATCCGACGCCGACGCCGCGCTCCACTACCTGGCCCGCATGATCGAGGCCGGCGAAGACCCGCGCTTCATCGCCCGCCGCATCGTCATCTTCGCCTCCGAGGACGTCGGCATGGCCGACCCCGCCTGCCTGCAGACGGCCGTGGCTGCCGCCCAGGCCGTGCAGCTCATCGGCCTGCCCGAGGGGCAGATCACCCTCGCCCACGCGGTCATCCACTGCGCGCTGGCCCCCAAGTCCAACGCCGTCGTCAAGGCCATCGGGGCGGCGGTCGGCGACGTGCGCAAGGGGCTGATCGGCCAGGTGCCCGGCCACCTGCGCGACGCCCACTACCCCGGCGCCGCCAAGCTCGGCCACGGCGAGGGCTACAAGTACCCCCACGACTTCGAGCACGGCCTCGTCCGCCAGGACTACGCGCCCGAGCAGCTCCGCGACCGCCGCTACTACGAGCCCACCCGGCACGGCGCCGAGGCCCCCGTCGCCGCCCGCTGGGCCAAGATCCGCGACTTCCTGCGCGGCCCGGCGTCGTGACCGCGCCATGACCGGCCCCCGCGCCTGCGGGCGTCTCCCGCAGCGCTGTGCGCGCGCACCGGCCTGCCCCCGCACACCCCGAAACCCCCGCCTCGCCCCGGCCGGCGCGGGGCCGACATGGCGGCCTGACACGTCACCGATGTTGTCGCCGGGACGCGATAGGGTCTTGCCGTTCCGGCCCAGCGTACGAGGGAGATGAGCGGATGCTTACCGCTGGAGAGGTCGCCGGGCTGATCGCCGCCACGGGCTGGATAGTCCTGGTCTGCGTTCTCGCCATGGTGCTCGTCAAGCTCGCCCGGCTGCTCACGGAGACGACCAAGGCCGTCTCGCAGCTCAACGACCGGCTGACGCCGCTGCTGGAGGACATCACGGTCACGGTCAGCGAAGCCAACCGGCAGCTCGTCGCCGTGGAGGCCATCGCCAAGGACGTCAAGCAGGTCAGCGGCCACGTGGCCAAGCTCAGCGCGGTGACCCAGACCATCTTCACCGGGCCCCTGATCAAGGTGTCGTCGCTCGGCTACGGCGTGCGGCGCGCCATCGAGGCCCGCCGCCCGGCCCGGCCCAGACCGGCGCGGACGAGGCGGACGTCATGATCATCTCGATGGTCAGGAGGCTGTTCTACCTGTCGCTCGGCGCGTTCCTGGCCCTCTGGGTGATGCGCCGCCTGCAGGCTCTCCACCCCAACCACGTCATCCACAGGACAGCCGGCGGTGCCGCGGGCATGCTCCGGCGGGTGAGAGACTTTACCTCGGACGCGCTCGGCGAGGCCGCCGAGCGGGAAACCGAGTTGCGGGCCCGCTTCGAGCTCGACAACCCTGAACAAGACCGCTGAAGACAACGACTGACTAAACGCAAAGGATGGCCACCATGGAGTCGGCAGAGATCGCCCGCCGCTTCCTGCGCTTCTTCGAGGAGCGTGGGCACAAGGTCGTGCCCTCGGCCAGCCTGATCGCTGAGGACCCCACGCTACTCCTGGTCAATGCCGGTATGGCGCCGTTCAAGCCGTACTTCCTGGGGCAGCGGAAGCCTCCGGCGCCCCGGCTGGCCACCGCGCAGAAGTGCGTCCGCACGCCCGACATCGACGAGGTCGGCAAGACCACCCGCCACGCCACCTTCTTCCAGATGCTGGGCAACTTCTCCATCGGCGACTACTTCAAGGCCGAGGTGATCCCCTACGCGTGGGAGCTGCTCACCAGGTCCGAGTCCGACGGCGGCTTCGGCTTCCCCGAAGACAAGCTGTGGGCGACCGTCTTCGTCGAGGACGACGAGGCATACGACATCTGGCGCAACAAGGTCGGCCTGCCCGCCGACCGCATCCAGCGGCGCGGCCTGGAGGACAACTACTGGCACATGGGCGTGCCCGGCCCCGGCGGCCCCTGCTCGGAGATCTACTACGACCGCGGCCCCGAATACGGCAAGGAAGGCGGCCCGGTCGCCGACGAAGACCGCTACCTCGAGGTCTGGAACCTCGTCTTCATGCAGTACCAGCTCAGCGCGGTCCGCTCGAAGACCGACTTCGACGTGGCGGGCGAGCTGCCGGCGCGTAACATCGACACCGGCATGGGCCTGGAACGCATGGCGGCGATCCTGCAGGGCGTCGACAACATCTACGAGATCGACACCACCTACAAGATCCTCGACCGGGCGGCCGAGCTCACCAAGACCCGCTACGGCCGCGACCACCGCGCCGACGTCAGCCTGCGGGTGGTCGCCGACCACGTCCGCACCGGCACCATGCTGGTCGCCGACGGGGTGCTGCCCAGCAACGAGGGCCGCGGCTACGTCCTGCGCCGCATCCTGCGCCGCAGCGTACGCAACCTGCGCCTGCTCGGCTCCGGCGACGAGCGCTACATGCACGAGCTGACCGACGTCGCGATCAACGTCATGGGCGAGCAATACCCCGAGCTCAAGACCGACGCGCCGCAGATCCACGCGGTCATCGACGCGGAGGAGGCGAGCTTCCTCGGCACGCTCCGCACCGGCACGGCGATCTTCGACGTCGCCGTCGAGGAGACCAAGCGCAAGTCCGGCACCACCCTGTCGGGCGAGCAGGCGTTCCAGCTCCACGACACCTACGGCTTCCCGATCGACCTCACCCTGGAGATGGCGGCCGAGCAGGGGCTCGATGTCGACGAAGAGGGCTTCCGCCGCCTGATGAAGGAGCAGCGGGCGCGGGCGAAGGCCGACGCGGCGGCGAAGAAGACCGGCAACGCCGACATCTCCGTCTTCGGCCAGCTGCTGGAGCGCGCGGGCCGGGTCGAGTTCCTCGGCTACGACGAGACCGAGGCCGACACCAGCGTGGTCGGCATCCTCGTCGACGGCGCGTCCGTGCCGGCGGCTGGCGCGGGCACCACGGTCGAGGTCGTGCTCGGGCGCACCCCGTTCTACGCCGAGGGGGGCGGCCAGCTCGCCGACCAGGGCGTGATCCGTACCGGCGGGGCCGAGGTCGAGGTCGTCGACGTTCAGTCGCCGCTGTCCGGGCTCGTCGTCCACCGCGGCAAGGTCCGCACCGGCGAGCTGCGGGTCGGCGACGAGGCGCAGGCGGAGATCGACATCGAACGCCGCCGCGCGATCTCGCGCAGCCACAGCGCGACCCACCTCGTCCACCGCGGCTTCAAGAACGCGCTCGGCGAGACTGCGGCCCAGGCCGGTTCTGAGAACTCGCCCGGCCGCTTCCGCTTCGACTTCACCGCGGCCGGCGCGGTGCCCCCGAGCGTCCTGCGCGACGTCGAAGACGAGGTCAACGCGGTGCTCATCAACGACCTTAGGGTCAACGCGTTCTACACCACGCAGACCGAGGCGCGGGCGATGGGCGCGCTGGCGATGTTCGGCGAGAAGTACGGCGACGAGGTCCGCGTGGTCGAGATCGGCGACTACTCCCGCGAGCTGTGCGGCGGCACCCACGTCCACAGCTCCGGCCAGCTCGGCCTGGTCAAGGTGCTCGGCGAGCAGTCGGTCGGCGCGGGCGTGCGCCGGGTCGAGGCGCTCGTCGGCCTCGACGCCTTCCGCTTCCTGGCCCGCGAGAGCGTGCTGGTGGCGCAGCTGACCGATCAGCTCAAGGCGCGCCGCGAGGAGCTGCCCGAGCGCATCGACGGCATCGTCAGCCGGCTGCGTGCGGCGGAGAAGGAGCTGGAGAAGCTCCGCTCCGCGCAGGTGCTCCAGGTGGCCGGCGACCTGGTGGCACAGGCCCGTGACCAGCAGGGAGTCTCCGTGGTGACACACCGCGCGCCTGATGGCACCGGCGCCGACGATCTGCGTAAGCTCGCGCTTGATGTGCGTGGCAGGTTCCCGGCCGACCGGCCGGCGGTCATCGTGATCGCCGGCGTCCCCTCCGACCGGCCCGTGGTGGTTGCCGCGGTCAACGAGGCGGGGCGCGAGCGGGGGCTCAAGGCCGGACGGCTGGTCGGCGTCGCCGCCAAGGCGCTTGGGGGTGGCGGTGGCGGCAAGGACGATGTCGCGCAAGGCGGAGGCTCACGACCGGAGGCGATCGGCGACGCGCTGCGCCTGGTTGACGAGGCCATCGCTGGGCAGCTCGGCTGACATGAGGTTCGGCACGCGGATCGGCGTGGACGTCGGGTCCGTACGCGTCGGCGTGGCCCGCAGTGACCCGTCGGGGCTGCTGGCCACGCCGGTCGAGACAGTCAAACGAGGCAAGGGCGACCTCGACCGCATCGCCGCGATCGCCGCGGAGCACGAGGCGATCGAGGTCGTGGTGGGGCTGCCCACGTTGATGTCGGGGCGCGAGGGGCCGGCCGCCGAGCTGGCCCGCCGGTTCGCCGCCGACCTGGCGGCCCGGGTCGCGCCCACGCCCGTACGCCTGTTCGACGAGCGGCTGACCACGGTCGCCGCCCAGCACGGGCTGCGCGCCAGCGGCGTACGCGCCAGGAAGCAGCGCGGGGTCGTCGACCAGGCGGCCGCGGTCGTGCTGCTGCAGGACGCGCTCGACTCCGAACGCGTCACGGAAAGACCACCAGGCAGGCCCGTCGAACCGCCACCCGCGGCCGACGGACCTGCCCGATGACCCCCCGGCGCACGGGACGGGGGCTCAGCCCGGCGGCGGCGTCCAGGGGGGTGACCTCATGACACCCCAGGACCCGACGCCCGGCCTGCCGCCAGACGAGGACGACCTCGACGACCTGATCCCGTTCCAGGAAGACGACCCTGCCGCGGACCCGGCATCGGCCCGGCCAGGGGCGTCGGCACCCCACGGGCCCGCCGGCGCCGCCTCTGCGGCGCAAGCATCGGAGGGGGAAGCGCGGTCCACCGACGCGACTCCCGGAGCTCCTGGCGGTGACGCCCCGGAGGGCGACGGCGGGGTGCGCGGCCGGACTGGTGATTCGCCGTCTGCGGCGCAGGTCGGTGAAGGGGAACCGGAGGGCCGGTCTGGCGGTTCGGCTTCCGGGGCTGGTGGCTTCGGTGCCCCGGAGGGCGGCCCCAGTGGTCGTGATCGGTCCGGCGACCCGGTATCGCCGCCTCAGGCCGGCGGCGGCTCTTCGCCGGGGGGCCAGGCCGGGCTCCAGGGGCGGGAAGGGCCGGCCGATGTTGGGCACGCCGGTGTTGGGCACGCCGGTGTTGGGCAGGCCGAGATCCGCGTTGCGGCCGTGGAGCCCGACGCCCAAGCCTCTGGTGCCGGGGCGGAGGATCAGGTCGGGAGCCTGGAGCCGGAAGTCGAAGCCGGAGGGTCAGGTCCCCGCGGCGATGGCCCGCACCCTGAGAGCCACCCGCACCCTGAGAGCCACCCGCAGGCTGAGGTCCCGCTCGCTGAGGTCCCGCAGGCTGAGGTCCCGCACGCTGGGAGCCCGCACGCCGAGGTCCCGCAGGCTGAGGTCCCGCAGGCTGAGGTCCCGCACGCTGGCAGCCCACATGCCGAGGACCCGCACGCTGGGGGCCCTCGCCGTGGGAGCCTCGGCGGGATGAACCCTGGTCGTGAGGGGGCGGGGAGTGGGGGAAGTGAGGGCGCGGGGCGGTGGGGGGCCGTGCGCAAGGCTTTGTTGTTGTCGGGTGGGCTGGTCGCGGCGGTGGTGGTCGTCGGCGCGGGGATGATCGCGGTGGTCAAGCCGTACCTCAGTCCCGAGGACTTCGACGGGAAGGGCAGCGGATCGGTCACCGTACGGATCCCGCCGGGTTCTTCGGCGGAGGCCATCGGGGCGGCGCTTGCCGATGCGGGCGTGGTGGCGAGCACGCGCTCCTTCGTACGGGCGACCGAGGACCGCGCGGTGGCCGACCGCCTCCGCCCCGGTCACTACCGCCTGCGCAGGGGCATGGCCGCCAGCGCCGCGCTCGACCTGCTGCTGAACCCGGCCTCCAGGGTGGTCCGGCGCGTCACGATCCCGGAGGGTCTGCGTGTCAGCGAGGTGCTGAGCCGCCTGGCCAAGCACACCGGCCGGCCGCTCAAGGATTTCCAGGGCGTCGACAAGGCCCTGGTCGGCCTGCCGAAGTACGCGCCGGGTCTGGAAGGGTTCCTGTTCCCGGCCACGTACGAGGTCGAGCCCGGCGACACCCCGGTGGACATGCTGGCGGCGATGGTGGAGCGCTTCGGCGAGGCGGCCAGGAAGGTGCGGCTGGCCGAGCAGGCGGCCCGCGTACACCTGACGCCGCTGGAGGCCGTCACGGTGGCCAGCCTGATCCAGGCCGAGGGCGGCACCGACGCCGACTATCCCAAGATCGCCAGAGTGGTCTACAACCGCCTCAAGGCCGGCACCAAGCTTGAGATCGACAGCACGGTCCTGTACGCGCAGAACCGGCGAACGCTGAGAGTGACCGAGAAGGACACCAAGGTCGACTCTCCTTACAACACCTATCGCCACAAGGGACTCCCGCCGGGGCCCATCGCCAATCCCGGGGAGAAGGCGCTGATAGCGGCCTTGCACCCGGCTAAGGGTGATTGGCACTGGTTTGTGACGACAGATCCGGCGCATAGAATCACCAAATTCACCGACAAAGAGAGCGAGTTCGTGAGATACCGGGAAGAGCTGAACAAGAACCTCGGGGCGAGCTGATGTCCGACGGGACCCGACGCGGCTCCGCGCAAAAGCCCCAAACCGGGGCATGCGTCCTCTTTCCGTCCCTTAGCATGGCTACACAGAGTTGCTGCCGCTGGTCGTGGACGCATGGCCGGCGGATCCCCCCGTTCCCCTCGGTAACCCCTGCCGGTTGGGTACTTCGGCTTGACTCCCGACCGGCCGTACCGGGAGATTGGCCAGCGAACCTATGAACGATCTCGATCTGAACACGCTGCTCGGCGCCGAGGACGACGAAGGTCAGCCCAGGCGCCGGGCCCGAGGCTCCGGCAGGCGTGCCAGCCGCAGGCGGCGCAGGCGCCGCAACCGGGGCCGATTCATAGCGCCGCTGCTCGCCTTCGTCGTCCTGGCGGGCATCTTCGGAGGCGGCGGCTACTACGGCTACCTCTGGCTGAGCGACGCCCTCGTGCCCGACGACTACACAGGTCAGGGCACCGGCGAGGTCGTCATCGAGATCAAGGACGGCCAGAGCGCCTCGGAGGTGGCCCAGGAGCTGGAGCGGCAGGGGGTCGTGGCCAGCGCCAGGGCGTTCACCAACGCGATCGGCAACGCGAACATGAGCGACAAGCTCCAGCCGGGGTCGTACAAGCTGCGCAAGCAGATGTCGGCGAAGGCGGCCGTGGCGATGCTGCTTCCCGAGAACCGGCTGCTGGCCAAGGTGACGGTCAAGGAGGGCCTGCGGCTGTCCGACACCTTCACCACGCTCTCCAAGGCGACCGGCAGGCCCGTCAAGGAGTTCGCCGCCGCCGCCAAGGGCGCCGGCGACCTGGAACTGCCGCCGTACGCGAAGGGCAAGCTGGAAGGGTACGCCTTCCCGGCCACGTACGAGTTCCAGCCCAAGACCACGCCGTCGCAGATGCTGGGGACCATGGTCCAGCGGTTCAACCAGACGGCCGAGCAGATCGATCTCGAAGGCGGCGCCAAGGAGCTCGGCTACACGCCCCACGAGATCGTCGTCATCGCCAGCATCGTGCAGGCCGAGGCCGGACGCGTCGAGGACATGGGGAAGATCGCCCGCGTCATCTACAACCGGCTGGAGCACAAGCCGCAGATGAAGCTGGCGATGGACAGCACCGTGATGTACGCGCTCAACAAGTACGGCACGGCCGCCACCTTCGAGGAGACCAAGGTCAAGAACCCGTACAACACGTACCGGTATCTCGGCCTGCCGCCCGGCCCGATCACCAACCCGGGCGATCACGCCATCGAGGCCGCGCTGAACCCCGCGAAGGGGCCCTGGCTGTTCTTCGTCGCCACCGACCCCAAGAGCAACGTGACCAAGTTCGCCACCACCGAGGCCGAACGCCAGGCCCTTCTGGCCGAATACCGCAAGAACGGCGGCTGACCCGGCACCATCTCGGCTGACCAGCACCACCGGCAGGGGCTCCGGCTCACCGAACCACGGACGCGAGCCGAAGCCCCCGCGTGCGGCTGGCGTGCCGCGGGAGACGAAGGCCCGCGTGCGGCTCGGGGGCGGCGCCCGGTCCGCTGACGGCTGTTCGCGGGCGCAGGCGGTAAGGTCGTCGTGGTCATCGGGAAGGGGTGCGGATGCGGGCTGCCGTGTTGGGCTCGCCCATCGCTCATTCGTTGTCGCCTTACCTCCACAGGGCCGCCTACAGGGCGATGGGGCTCGACGGGTGGAGGTATGAGGCGTTCGAGTGCGATGAGGGCCGGCTGCCGGGGTTGCTGGAGGAGCTGGCGCCGGTTCGCGGGCAGGGCGACGGTGACGCCTGGGCGGGGTTGTCGCTGACCATGCCGCTCAAGCGGGCGGTGCTGCCGTTGCTCGACACCGTGTCAGAGGCGGCGGTCGAGGTCGGCGGGGCCAACACGGTGGTGTTCGGCGACGGGCGGCGCCACGGCGACAACACCGACGTCCACGGCATCGAGCAGGCGCTGGCCGAGGCGGGCGTGCCGGTGCCGCGGTCGGCCACGGTGCTGGGCGGAGGGGCCACGGCGGCCTCCACGCTGGCGGCGTTGCGCAACCTGGGGCTGTTCTCGGCGAACCTCCTGGTCCGCGACCCGGTCCGGGCGGGGGAGACGGTCGAGGTGGCCGAGCGGCTCGGCGTGGCGCTGGCGGTCGAGACGTTCGACAAGCTCGACGCGCTGACCCGGGTGGACCTGGTGGTGTCCACGCTGCCGGGCGGGGCGGCCGACGCGTTCGCCGAGCGGCTGGCCCGGGTGCCCGCGTTCTTCGACGTGGTCTACTCGCCGTGGCCGACGGGCGCGGCGGCGGCGGTGGCGGCGGCGGGCGGCACGGTGGTCGGCGGGTTCGCGATGCTCCTGCACCAGGCGGTACGCCAGGTGGAGCTGATGACGGGCCGGGCTGATGTGCCGGTGGAGGCGATGCGGGCGGCCGGCGCGGCCGAACTCCGCAGACGGGCCGGCCTGCGCGCCGCGAACGAGCCGGTCTGACGGTCCGCGGTCTCCCAAGGTTCGGGCTATATCGGGACAATATTCGCGAAATTGGCGCCGGGTGGGATGATTCGAGGGGCCCGCGTGGTTGTGGTAGTGTAGCTCTCTGATCGGTCCGGCATGCCTTGCTGGACGCGCAAGCGGAGGTCTCCCTCCCACCCGGGTCGCCGAAAGGTGGCCGGGTCCAGGATCACGCCGGACTACTCCGGGGAGCTCGAGGCCACGAAAGCCGAAGAGCTCAGTGGCCCCGCATGCGCGACGTGCGGGGCTTTTCGCGTTGGGGTAACGCGGAAGGCCTCCGGCACGACGAGCACGTAGGGATCGCAAACCTAGGAGGCCCCATCAGCACTGAGCCCCGCATCAACGAGCGTATCCGAGTTCCCGAGGTTCGCCTCGTGGGCCCGAACGGCGAGCAGGTAGGCATCGTCTCGATTCACGACGCACTCAAGCTCGCCCAGGAAGCCGATCTCGACCTCGTCGAGGTCGCGGCCACGGCTCGACCGCCCGTGTGCAAGCTCATGGACTACGGCAAGTTCAAGTACGAGTCCGCGATGAAGGCGCGCGAGGCGCGCAAGAATCAGGCGCACACGATCATCAAGGAGATCAAGCTCCGGCCGAAGATCGACCCGCACGACTACGAGACCAAGAAGGGTCACGTGGTGCGGTTCCTCAAGGCGGGAGACAAGGTCAAAGTCACGATCATGTTCCGCGGGCGCGAGCAGTCGCGGCCCGAGCTGGGCTTCCGGCTGCTGCAGAAGCTGGCGGACGATGTCCAGGAGCTCGGCTTCGTGGAGTCCCACGCCAAGCAGGACGGCCGTAACATGATCATGGTGATCGGTCCGCACAAGAAGAAGGCCGAGGCCAAGGCCGAGAAGGCCGCCGCCAAGGCGCAGCGTGGCACCGAAGGGTCTTCCGTACAGGAAACGTGACCCGCGGTTGGGGTTAGCCTTACATCGCCCCCAGCAGCCACCGGCAGACGCAAGACGCCGCGACCGGGTCGGCCAGCACCGGCCCGGCCACCGGCACGACCGAAACGAGGAGAGACGGCGACATGCCGAAGATGAAGACGCACAGTGGTGCGAAGAAGCGGTTCCGGCTCACCGGCACCGGCAAGATCAAGCGTCGCCGTGCCAATCGCGCGCACTACAACGAGTGGAAGTCGTCCACGCTGACGCGCCGTCTCAAGAACGAGGTCGTCCTTTCCGACGCCGACACCAAGAAGATCAAGAAGCTGCTCGCCAAGTAGCGCGATTCCCCGGGGAGAAGAAACATGGCACGCGTGAAGCGGGCGCTCAACGCCAAGAAGAAGCGCAGGGTCGTCCTCGAGAGGGCAAGCGGTTACCGCGGCCAGCGGTCGCGTCTGTACCGCAAGGCCAAGGAGCAGATGCTCCACTCGATGACGTACGCCTACCGGGACCGCAAGGACCGCAAGGGCGCCTTCCGCCGCCTGTGGATCCAGCGCATCAACGCTGCGGCCCGCCAGAACGGCATGACGTACAACCGGCTGATCCAGGGTCTTCGGCTGGCCAAGATCGAGGTCGACCGCAAGATCCTCGCCGACCTGGCGGTCAATGACAGCCAGACTTTCGCCACGCTCGTCGAGGCCGCCAAGAAGGCGCTCCCGGCGAACGTGAACGCGCCGGCCGCGAGCTGAGGCATTTCGGTTCGACCGAGGAGGGCCCACCATGGCGGTGGGCCCTTTCCCATGAGCACGGGATTCTGGGGGAGAGCATGGCCGGGTCCGAGCTGACGAACGTGCGGTCGCCGCGGGTGAAGGCCGCCCGGCGGCTCACCAAGCGCGCCTTCCGCGAGCAGGACCGCAAGTTCCTGGCCGAGGGCCCCCAGGCCGTACGCGAGGCGCTCAAGCTCGACGGCGTCACCCTGGAGGTGTTCAGCACCGCCGAGGCCGAGCTGCGCCACCCCGAGCTGGTCACCGAGGC
>DASUCK010000587.1:0-8730 GCA_036276095.1 Nonomuraea sp.
TGGCGACGTCCGTATCAGCCGGGGCGGTGGCCGCCGCCGGGGTAGCGGTCTGCCTGCGCGGGGCCCGCCGCGAGCTGGACGACCGCACGGCGCCCATGGCCGGCCTCGTCGCGGCCTTCGTCTTCGCGGTCCAGATGCTCAACTTCCCCGTCGCCGCGGGCACCAGCGGTCACCTGCTCGGCGGCGCCCTGGCGGCGATACTCGTCGGTCCCCATACCGGCGTGCTCTGCATGGCCGTGGTGCTGCTGGTGCAGGCGGTGTTCTTCGCCGACGGCGGGCTGACCGCCCTGGGCGTCAACATCACGCTCATGGGCCTGGTCACCGTGCTCGTCGGGTGGGGCGCCTTCCGGGCGGTCACCGCGGTCGCCAGAGGCAGGGGCGGAGTCACGGTGGCGGCGTTCCTGGCCGCGCTGGTGTCCGTGCCGGCCTCCGCGCTGGTGTTCACGCTGCTGTTCTGGATCGGCGGCACGGCCCCCGTCGAGGTGGGGTCGGTGGCGGCCGCGATGGGCGGCGTGCACCTGCTGATCGGCGTCGGCGAGGGGGCGATCACGGCGGTGACCGTCGGCGCCGTGCTCGCCGTCCGCCCCGACCTCGTGTACGGCGCCCGCGGCCTGGCCAAGCCCCTCGTCCTGCGCGTCGGCGAGGGCACCACGACCGTGGGCGGCAGGGAGCCGGCGACCGTGGCTGGCGAGGAGCCGGCGCCGGCCCGCGGGGGCGTCCGGCCGTTCCTGCTCGGCGGCGTCGGCCTGACGCTGGTGCTGGCCGGGGTGGTGTCCTTCTTCGCCTCCGGCGACCCCGACGGGCTGGAGGCGGTCGCCGAGGACAAGGGCTTCCTCGGCCGGCAGGCCGACCACCTGTTCGGCGGATGGGCGCTGGCCGACTACGGCGAGGTGGGCGGGATCCCGATCGGCGTGGCCGGGATCGTCGGCGTCGGCATCGTGCTGCTCGCCGCCGGGGCGGTCGCCCACGCCGCCAGGGGCCGAGACCAGCTCAAGGTGTGACGCGTGGCCACCGGGCATCACCACCAGCTCTACCTGCCGGGCGACTCCGTCGTCCACCGGCTGCCGCCGCAGTGCAAGCTGCTGGCGGTCTTCGCCTTCGCCGTGGTCGTCGTGGCCACGCCGCGCGAGCGGTTCTGGGCCTTCGCGGCGTACGCGGTGCTGCTCGGCGTGGTGGCGGCGGTGGCGCGGGTGCCGGCCGCCCACGTCGGGCGGCGGATGGTGATCGAGGTGCCCTTCGTGCTGTTCGCGTTCCTGATCCCGGTCATCGGGCTGGGGGAGCGGGTCACCGTGCTGGGGGTCTCGCTCAGCGTGCCCGGCCTCTGGGCGGCCTGGAACATCCTGGCCAAGGCCACGCTGGGAGTGGCCGCCTCCGTCCTGCTGGCGGCCACCACGGAGCCGCGCGTGATCCTCGCCGGCGCCCAGCGGCTGCGGCTGCCGGGCCTGCTGGTGCAGATCGCCATGTTCATGCTGAGGTACATGGACGTGATCCTGGACGAGATGCGGCGGATGCGGGTGGCGCGGGAGTCGCGCGGGTTCCAGGCCAGGAACTTCCGGCACGTCCCGGTGGTCGCGCGGGCGGCCGGTGCGCTGTTCATCCGGTCGTACGAGCGGGGCGAGCGGGTGCATCTGGCGATGCTGAGCCGCGGCTACTCCGGCCAGATGCCGATGATCCATGACATGTCGGCATCTGTGCACCAATGGGGCGCCGCCCTCGCCCTGCCCGCCGCCGCCCTCGCCGTGCTGGGAGTCGCCTGGTGAACTCGCTCGAAGTCCGGCAGCTCGCCTACGCCTACCCTGACGGCACGCAGGCGCTCTTCGGCGTCGACCTGGCGATCGCCCGCGGCGAACGGGTGGCGCTCCTCGGCCCCAACGGCGCCGGCAAGACCACCCTCGTCATGCATCTCAACGGGATACTCACCCCAGGGCACGGCACTGTCACCGTCGCCGGCACCCCCGTGCGGAAAGACACCCTCAAGGAGATCAGGCAACGCGTCGGCCTGGTCTTCCAGGACCCCGACGACCAGCTCTTCATGCCCACCGTCCGCGACGACGTGGCCTTCGGCCCGGCCAACGCCGGCCTGCGCGGAGAGGAGCTCGACCGGGTGGTCACGCGCGCCCTGGAGCGGGTCGGCATGCTGGAGGCCGTCGACCGGCCGCCCCACCACCTCTCCTTCGGCCAGCGCCGCCGGGTCGCGGTCGCGACGGTGCTGGCCATGGAGCCGGAGATCCTGGTGCTCGACGAGCCCTCCTCCAACCTCGACCCGGCCGCCCGCAGGGAGCTCGCCGAGATCCTGCGCTCCCTCGACGTGACGGTGCTCATGGTCACGCACGACCTGCCGTACGCGCTGGAGCTGTGCGAACGCGCGCTCATCCTGTCCGGCGGCGTGATCGCCGCCGACGGCCGCACGCGGGAGCTGCTCTCCGACGCGGAACTCCTGGCCAGACACCGCCTGGAGCTCCCGTACGGCTTCGCCATCCCAGCAGTGTGAACCGTTCAAACCTACTTGGCGGCATTTATCCGGCTCTTCGTAGTCTGTGGATGCCCGGTATCCGGGGATGTCGAAGTACAGTGGCTCATCGAGGAGGGGCCAAATGAAGCTGCGGCTTGCGCGACATGCCCTGGGAGACGCCGTGGTGGTGGCCGTTGAGGGAGAGCTCGACCTGTTCACCGCACCGTTCCTCCGCGACGAGGTGCGCGATGCCATCAAGCAGGACGGCGCCAGGCTCGTGCTCGACCTGCAGCAGCTGTCGTTCATGGATTCCAGCGGCCTGTCGGTGCTGATCGAGGCCTGGCGGCTGGCGACGGGAGAGGGCGGGTGCGTGTCCCTGGCCGCGCCGCAGGCGCCGGTCGCGCGCATCCTCCGCACCACGGGGCTCGACCGCCGGATCAAGGTGTACTCCGACGTCGACAGCGCGGTGGGCGAGATTTGACCGCACCCGAGTAGAACTTCATTCGGTTGGCGCGTTAAGGTCCGGGATATGGACGTGAACGGATCTGCAGCAATCATCTCCGGCGGCGCCAGCGGCCTCGGCGAGGCCACGGCCCGCGACCTGGCCCGCCACGGAGCGACCGTGGTCGTCGCCGACCTCAACGAGGAACGCGGCAAGACCGTCGCCGACGAGATCGGCGGCGTGTTCGTCAAGACGGACGTCTCCGACGACACGCACGTGCAGGCCGCGGTGGACGCCGCCGTGGCCACCGGCAAACCGCTGCGCGTGGTCGTCAACAGCGCCGGCATCGGCTGGGCCGAACGTACGGTCAACCGCGACGGGCAGCCGCACAACCCGGCCACCTACCGCAAGGTCATCGAGGTCAACCTGATCGGCACGTTCAACCTCATGCGCATCGCGGCGGCCGCGATCGCCAGGACCGAGCCGGCCGACGCCGACGGGCAGCGCGGCGTGGTGATCAACACCGCGTCCGTGGCCGCGTTGGAGGGGCAGACCGGGCAACTGGCGTACTCGGCCTCGAAGGGCGGCATCGTGGGCATGACGGTCCCCGCGGCGCGCGACCTGGCGGCGATCGGCGTACGGGTGAACACGATCTGCCCCGGCATCATCGACACCCCCATCTACGGCTTCTCCCCGAACGCGGAGGAGTTCAAGGCCAAGCTGGTGGCGCCGGTGGTGTTCCCCAAGCGCATGGGCCGCGCCGACGAGTTCGCCCACCTGGTCCGCTCCCTGATCGAGAACGACTACATGAACGCCGAGGTGATCCGCTTCGACGGCGGCATCCGCTTCCAACCCAAGTAACCCAAACCATCCCTCCTCCCCGAACCCGGCAACCGACTCCCCGCGCCCTCCAGCACCGTCCTGACCCGAATCCACGGGCCATGGGCGGGGGCGCGGGGGGCATGACCTTCTCCAGGGCGGCGGGGCATGACCCGCCTCCCCATGCTGCCCGGGTCTGGGGCGGCGTCCGCGGATCGAGACCACGGGCTGTGTCCGCAGGCCGGAAGTCGCAGGTCGCGGGGCGGGGAGCGTGGTGTGGTGGAGGGCTTTGTCAACTCCCATCCCGTGGGGAGGGAACCTGCGGGCGAGACGAAAGGGTTGTTGTGTCTGACGAAGTGCTTGTCGAGGAGGCCGGGAACGTCGCGGTCATCACGATCAACCGGCCCAAGGCGCGTAACGCGGTGAACGGGGCGGTGGCGCGGGGGATCGCGGGCGCGCTGGACGATCTGGACGCCCGGCCGGAAATTTCCGCGTATGTCCTGACCGGCGCGAGCGGAACGTTCTGCGCGGGGATGGACCTCAAGGGCTTCCTGTCCGGCGACTTCCCGGTGGTGGAGGGCCGGGGCTTCGGCGGGCTCACCGAGTCACCGCCGAAGAAGCCGCTGGTGGCCGCGGTCGAGGGGTACGCGCTGGCCGGCGGCTTCGAGCTCGCCCTGGCCTGCGATCTCATCGTCGCCTCCGCCGAGTCCACGTTCGGGCTTCCGGAGCCCAGGCGCGGCCTGGTGGCCGGCGCCGGCGGGATCATGCGGCTGCCCCGCCGCATCCCGTACCACGTGGCCATGGAGATCGCCCTCACCGGCGACCACTACCCGGCCTCCCGCCTGTACGAACTCGGCCTGGTCAACCGCATCACCGAGCCGGGCAAGGCCCTGGAAGGCGCCCTGGAACTGGCCCGCAAGATCGCCGCCAACGCCCCGCTGGCGCTGGCCGCGACCAAGAAGGTGGTCATCGAGTCGCAGGACTGGCCGCTGGAGGAGATGTTCAAGAAGCAGGGGCCGATCATCAACCCGGTGTTCGGCTCCAAGGACGCCATGGAGGGCGCCGCCGCCTTCGCCGAGAAGCGCGCCCCCCGGTGGAAGGGCGAATAACCGGGTCCCCTTCCGGCCGGAACAGGACGGGAGGGGACTTTTCCACGCGTGCGCGCCGCCTCCTGCGTACGGTAAAGGAAGAGGAGTCGGATGACCGGGAGATCGCATGAGCGAGCGCAGCGACTATTCGGGTTCCAGGTTCGAGTACGCCAGGCGCGGCGCCGGAGCCCTGTTCTCGGGTGCGCTGAGCGCGCTGGTCGTCGTGGTCGCCATGATCGTCGTGATGTGGCTCGTCGAGGGCGTCGACTACTTCCTGGGCGGCGCGCTCGACCGGTTCGGCATCCTCGGCTGGGATCCCGACGGCCTGGTCGGCATCCTGTTCGCGCCGTTCCTGCACGGCGGCTTCGGCCATCTCATGGCCAACTCGCTGCCGTTGCTGGTGCTGGGCTTCCTGGCGGGGCTGCGCGACGTCCGCAAGTTCCTGTGGGCCAGCCTGATCATCATCCTGATCGGCGGCATCGGCACGTGGGCGACCAGCCCCATGGTCTACACGGTGGGCGCGAGCGGGCTGGTGTTCGGATATTTCGGCTACATCATGGCCAGGGGTCTGTTCGACCGGCGACTGGTCGACATCGTGATCGCCGTCGGCGTGGGCATCGCCTACTACGGCATCCTGGCCGGCCTGCTGCCCAACCAGCCCGGCATCTCCTGGCAGGGCCATCTGTTCGGCCTGATCGGCGGGGTCGTGGCCGGGTGGGTCCTGCGCCTCAGGAAGCAGCCGCAGATCCCGGCGTAGTGACCATAATTAGAGGAATCCCGGCCTACTCGCCGGTTTTCCGGTCGAACCGGAGCATCCAAGCAAGAATGTTTTCTACTGCTTGAGCCGAAGGGTCGATCAGTTGGCGAACCTGGGCCCCCTGGAACGCGCGATCATGAACGTGCTCTGGGACGCCGGAAAACCGATGCGCGTCAGGGAACTGCTCAACCACCTCAACGACGACCGCGCCGAGGAGAACCGCGCCCTCGCCTACACCACCGTCCAGACCGTCGCCGAACGCCTGGTGAAGAAGGGCCTGCTGGCGCGTACGCCGTACCGCAACGCTTTCAGGTACGCGGCGGCCACGTCACGTGAGGAGCACGTCAGCGACCTCATGCTGGAGGCGCTCTCCGTCAGCACCGACCGGCTGCCGGTGCTGGCCAGGTTCGCGCGGAGCGTCGAGGAGGCCGACGCGCTCGCCCTCTTGGAGGAACTGGCCCGCCGGGCCGGTCAGAGGCGCTCGACGACGTAGTCGACGCAGGTGGTGAGCGCCTCGATGTCGGCCGGGTCGATGGCCGGGAACATCGCGATGCGCAGCTGGTTGCGGCCCAGCTTGCGGTAGGGCTCGGTGTCGACGATGCCGTTGGCGCGCAGCACCTTGGCCACGGCGGCCGCGTCGACGTCGTCGTCGAAGTCGATCGTGCCGACCACCTGCGAGCGGAACTCGGGGGCGGCGAACGGCGTGGCGTACGACGACTTCTCGGCCCACGTGTAGAGGCGCGCGGCGGAGTCGGCGGTGCGGGCGGTGGTCCAGGCCAGGCCGCCGCTCGCGTTCATCCAGTCGAGCTGGTCGGCCAGCAGGAACAGCGTGGCCACGGCCGGGGTGTTGTAGGTCTGGTCCTTCGCGGAGTTGTCGATCGCGATCGGCAGGCTGAAGAACTCCGGCACGTAACGACCGGTCGCGGCGATCTCCTCGACCCGGGCGAGGGCGCGCGGCGACATGATCGCGATCCACAGGCCGCCGTCGGAGGCGAAGCTCTTCTGCGGCGCGAAGTAGTAGACGTCGCTCTCGGTGATGTCGACGGGCAGGCCGCCGGCCCCGGACGTGGCGTCGACCAGCACGAGGTCGTCGTCACCGCCCACCCGCTCGATCGGCATGGCGACGCCGGTCGAGGTCTCGTTGTGGGTGAGGGCGTAGACGTCGACGCCCTCCTCGGCGACCGGCCTGGGGTGGGTGCCGACCTCGGATGTGATGACGCTCGGCTCGGCCAGCCACGGCGCCTTCCTGGTGACCGCGGCGAACTTCGAGGAGAACTCGCCGAACGACAGGTGCTGCGCCTTCTCCCGGACCAGCCCGAACGCCGCGATGTCCCAGAACGCGGTGGTGCCGCCGTTGCCCAGCACGACCTGGTGGCCCTCGGGCAGCGAGAACAGGTCGGCGAGCCCGGAACGCACGCGGCCGACGAGGTTCTTGACCGGCTTCTGGCGGTGGGAGGTGCCCATCAGGCTCGCGCCGGAGGCGGCGAGCGCGGCCAGTTGCTCGGTGCGCACCTTCGAGGGCCCGCAGCCGAAGCGGCCGTCGGCGGGCTTGATGTCAGTGGGAATCACGATGTCAGCCACGCGATCGAGCCTACCGACCGGCGCGGAATGGCTCGCACGAAGTCCGGATTATGAGACCCCATGAAAGTTTCACGCATGATCCCAGGCCGGCGGCCCCGCGGCGGGCGAGAGCTTGACAGAACGCGATTTTGCTCTCACCTTCCGACCAGGAGCGTGATGGGCCAGTGGACGATGCCGGGGTGCTCACCACCAGAGAGCTCGAGGTCCTGTCGTTGACCTGCTCGGGCCACAACGCGCAGGAGATCGCGGACCGGCTCCGTATCGCCCGCTGCACCGTGGAGAACCACAAGCGGCGCATCTACCGCAAGCTCGGCGTGACCTCCCAGGGGCAGGCCGTGTCCCGCGGGATCGCGCTCAACCTGCTCGACGGCCGGCCGAGCCCGCCCCGCCGGCCCGCCCGGCCCGGGCGCGAGCTGGTGGTGGTGCACACCAGGTGCCTGGTGGCGGCGGAGGTCGTGGCGCGCACGCTCATCGCGTGCGGCCGGGCCCTCGTCATCGTCACCGACCGGCTCGCCGGCGAGGACGTCGCCGGCTGGGACGGGGTGCTCAGGTTCACGGCCGTCCTGATCGACCCCGCCCCGGCCGACTGGCTGCTGCCGGTGCGCCTCGGCGCCCGCACCGTGGCCGTGCCGTCCGAGCCGCCGGGGCAGACCGCGGTGGCCGACGCCGTCGCCCGGGGCGCGTACGCCGTGTTGTGCCTGGAGGACGTGCCCGACCACCTGTGCGCCGTTCTGGACCTGGTGTCCAGCGAGTACGTCGTAGCAGGCGCGGAGATGTTCCGGCGGCGCGCGCCCGAGCCGCGCCTCACCCCCCGCGAACGCGAGGTGCTGGTCTCGATCGCCCTGGGGCGGACGATCAGGCAGACCGCCCGCATGCTCGGCATCGCCGGCAAGACGGTGGAGAGCACGCGGGCCCGCCTGTTCTGGAAGCTCGGCGCGCGCAACCGGGCGGAGGCGCTCGTGAACGCCTATCGGGCCGGGCTGCTCCCGGAGGAGCCGCCTACTGACCTCGACTGGCCGGATCAACCCGGGCGAACGTCAGCAGATCCACCATTCTGAAGTCACCGGTGGGCCCGGACCGCCGCGGCAGCGTGGGCCGCCACCCCGGGTTGGTGCTGAGGAAGGACGCCGGGTCGAGCTGGAGCAGCCCGATGAACACCTCGCCCACGATCCGCGCGCCGACCCCGGCGAGCCGGAGACCTCCGGCCAGGACCTCGGCCTCCTTGAGGACGTAGTACCACAGGGGCGTGCTGGCGGGCAGGCCGTGCGAGAACTGCTGCAGTTCGGGGAAGTGCTGCGCCTCCAGGGACTGCACGCCGATGGCGCGGGCGATGTTCTGGCCGGAGGGAAGCGACCAGGTGATGTGCCGCAGCAGGTTGCGCTGGGGCAGCGACGTGGGCGCGTCCCCGGACGGGATCGTCTGCAGCGGCAGGTTGAGCAGCGGCGTGGACAGCCGGGTGTCGATGCGCTTGTTCGGCCGCACCTCGCCGTCGCCGAAGTCGAAGAACGTCTGCCAGTCGACGAACCTGCGGGGCGCGCGGGATCCGCCGCGCAGGTCGGCGGGATCCGCCTTCCCCTCCTCCGCGGGGTCG
>DASUCK010000588.1:0-7317 GCA_036276095.1 Nonomuraea sp.
GCCACCTTCTGCACATGGCCGGGCAAGTCGACCAGTTCCCCGCGCTCCCGGTACGGCCGCACCGTCACCGCGACCATCCCGCCCGGCCGCAGGAGCTCAGCACACCCGGTCAGGATCTGGGCGAAGCCGTCCAGCAACACGGGCAGGCGCTGGTGGGCCAGGTTGGCGCGGTCGCGGGAGTAACGCTGGTTCCACTTGCGGATGCCCGGCTCGCCGCTGTCGCGGCTGGCCCGGATGTGGCCGTGGGTGGCAGCCCCGTACGGCGGGGACGTCAGCACCAGCGCCGCCTGCCCGGCCAGATCTGGCAGCAACCGGGCGATGCCGCGTGCGTCACCGGCGAGCACAGTGCCGAATCCGGTGGCACCCTGGCGGCGGGCGTGGGCGAGGTTGGCCACCGCGAGCTTGGCCCAGCCCTCCTCGTACTCCACCCCGGCCGCGTGCCGGCCCAGGTGCACGGCCTCCACCAGGGTGGTACCGATGCCGCACATCGGATCGATCACTAGATCGCCGGGCTCGGTGTAGGTGTCGATCACCCGGGTGGCGATCGCGGGCAGCATCTTGCCGGGGTGTTTCATCGATTCCGGCAGGTAGCGGCCCCGGCGCTGGGTGCGGGACGGTTGCTGGCCAGTAGTCCACACCGATGTCGTCACCGTGGTCATGCCTGCTTTCCTTCCACCCACGTCTGCTCGCCCAGCACCGGATCGTCTGTTTGCGTGCTGGCAGTGCTGGCGTGGGACGTGGCTGAGGGTTCCGTGCGAGGTTTGGTGAAGATCAGCAGGTCCGAGTGCACGCGGGTGCTGGCGGGCATTCCCGCAGGCTCCTGCCCGTGCGTTCTCGAGCGGACGCCGCAGAACAGCGTGGGCTCGATGGGCGCGCCGCGGGCCGGTACCCGCAGGGCGACGATGTGCTGCAGGTACACCAGCCCTGCCCGGCGCGCCTCGATGATCAGGTTCGGGACGGGGTCGACGGCGTGTCGTCCGCTGCGGCGTAGAGCAGTCACGACCGCGAGGTGACCACCCGGCTTCAGCAGCGCCGTCACTTTGGCCACGTCGAGCGCGATCGGCTGGTTGTGCTGGAGGGGATCAGCCGACGACCGTGTCGGCTGCCGTCTTTCCTGCGGGCAGGTGTGCTTGGCCACCACCAGCGCGGCGAGACCGGCCAAGTCTTCGACGGCGGTGAGCGCAGTATCGGGGCCGGTGAGGCGCAGGTCGGCCACCTCCAGGTCGTGGTCGGGATGCGCGGTGGCCAGCATCTTGCCGATGACGCCGGCCAGGCCGGGGCTGGTGATGATGGCGGTGGCGTGGCAGCCCAGCGTCAGCGCGGCGGAGACCACATGGTGGTCGGCGGCATCCAGATCGATCACCAGATCGCCGAGCCGGGTGCACGCGGTCACCATCTGGCGGGCCAGCGGCCCGCTCACCGGAAGGCAGCAGCCACTGGGGCAGGCGGGCACGGATCCTGTGTCGGCGGCGGCCAGCCAGACACTCAACGGCAGATGCCCCTGCTGAACATCGCGTGTGCGCTGACGGCCGACGGCGTGGGCGATGGTGTGAGAGCGGTGGGAATGAGCGGGTGGCGTCACGATGGTGTGGCCCGATCACCCAGGCCGACTGATCCCTGTCACTGATCTAAATACCTGGGCCCGAGGCCAGGTTCGGACATGACGGTAGGCAAACGGTCGGTCATGCCTGCTCCCTTGCAGGGGCTCAGCCGAGCGTTCCTCCTGTACCAACCCGGCGATCTCAGCCAAGCACAAGGTGCCTCCAGCCGTGGCAGTCACCCTTGCTGATCAAGCTAGTCCACCTCAAGTAAGGGTGCCCTGATCGGGGCCTTCACCGTCCAGGCTCGGGCGGATGGTGAAGGGTGCGTGGCCTAAACGGGCTCAGGTTCGGGAGGGGACGGCCCCGTTCCCGGACGCAGGCTGAGCGCAGAAACTGTCCGCGCCCATGCCTCCTACATGGGTGGCATCATCACCACCATCAGAAGAGTTCTCGCAGGTCAGAGCATTTTCGTGCACGTTCGGGACAGTTCTCGGACAGCAGGATCACCCTCTGGCCATGGATGGCCAAGGGAAGATCAAAGCCCGAAGCACAGCCGAAGAGTCACGAATAAGCTGCGCACCGTAGCGATCAAGTGGTCGGGAGCGGAGAATGCGCCAAAAAATTAAGAGACTGCGTAGGCGGGTGCGCGCCAGAAAGCTGCTGCTGGTGGGCGGAGCGGCCGCCACCGTGGCCGCCGCGATGATGCTGGACGGAGCTGGGTCGGTCAAGTCGACCGGCCAACCGAGCCCCGTACCTCAGGCGGTGGACACACACCGGGCCACCACTGGAGATGATGCTCCCCTGTCTGCCCGACTGCGGAGTCAACCGAACGCCTCCTCCGCCTCCCACACCCGGACATCACCGGCCATGCCCCGCCGGAAGACCGGTAAAAGAGACGATCACGGTAGCGGTGCCAGGCATGTCGACGCGGCCAGCAACCATGCGCACGTCCACCAGTCGCACGGTGGGCACGAACCCCCGCGATCACGGCCGCTGGCGGAACCTGCGCCTGACCGTCCCGCTCTCCGACCGAGTCCTCACGCGAAGCGCACACCGGGCAGCCCGCGTCCGACCTGGTGGGACACCACCCGGCGCGAGGGGAACCGATCGCTGATCGGTATGAAGTGCGATGAGTTGTTCCCGCCGCATAAGCGGGAGTTTCGGCTGCGCAACACCGCGTGCCATCGTCTCTTGGGCTGAACGAGGCCGGTGACTCCTGGTCTCCGGACACCGCCGCGACGGCAATCAACGATGGAGGACCTCCACCGGTGTCGGCGGGGGCGATCACGATGTCCCTTGGGGTGTTCACACGGCGCCCCGGCCTGCGATGAATCGTGGGCTCGAAGAACGCTTCCCGAGACGGCGAGCGTTTCCCGGCAACGCGCAGACGCGATTATCCCTCGTCCTGACCCGCGGTCACTGGTTCCCCCGCACCGCTTCCGCCATCGTCGAGCGGGAGCGCCGCGCGACCGTTGACGTGTACCGCAGGTGCGGGGTGTGCACGACCCTGGTCGTCGCCAATTCAATGGCCTCCTTGCCAGCAGGGTCGGGATCGGCGTCGAGCAGTCGCATCCCGGCGCCGACTATCCCGTCGGTGACGCAGGTGATGCTGGGGCATCCTGCTCACCGCCGCAAAGCCCGGCCGCTCACCCCACGACATTGCGTCATGGCAGCCACTCCGAAGGAGACGAGCAAGATCTCATCGGAGTCGGCATCCGGCTCGGCGATCGCGGCCTCAGTGTTGAGCCTTGGAATGGAAACAGCTGGTTAGAAGATCGCTTCCCTGAGTAAGCGCGGGCCTCGGACCCATCCTGTACGCACCTGAACCGCAGGTAGGGAACTCCCTCCCCGGCACCAGCACCGGGTTCATGCGCGCCCGGCGGCCGGTTCCTCACCGCGTGCGGAGGTGAACGCCTCACACGGGTGAGCTCCTCGGGTTTCTAGCAGGACCGCATGACATGCCCACCAACCTGCTCAATCTTTGACCTGCGTAATCCGGCATGAGGCCGTCTTCGCAGGTCAGCACGTTTCCGATGACAGTCCGAACACCAGCCGGACCAGCCGCTCTCTGAGTTCGGAAATCAGCCGATCCGCTGTGTTGCCCCAGGTCGAACCCGGTTGCGCCGCATCGCCTCACCTTGGCCTGATCTTTATGTGATCCGATGTCTGTCCGGAAGTCGTCCGGTTCCTGTACGTCGCCTCTGGCGCCATGAGCAGCGTCCGACATCGCTCGATTCCCTTCGGGAGCTGCCATGTTCCACACCCCATCCCAGACCGCGTCCACCGCTACGGCCGCCGACACCCCCTCGCAGACATCCCGTGCCGGGAGCGGGGCCCCGGCGTCCGCCCGGGACACCTCGCCAACTCACCAGGCGCGTCCGCTGGATCTGGCCGAGCGCTCCTTCAGGCTGCTGATGCAAGGGCCACAGCCGCTGGCGGTCGATGGGGCCACGCTAGGGCCGGGTCTGCCCGCCCGGCCGATTCCCCTGGACGAGCTCGGCGCGATTCTGCTGCATCCCTGCTGCGACCGAGCCACCCGCGATGGCGTGTGGCGATACCTGATCGAGCAGGCGCGTACCCATCGCGGGGCGTGGATGGTGGCCGCCGTCGCGTTGGCGGCGCCGATGCTGCGGCGCCTGCTCAAGACCCTGGCCGAGACGCTTCCCGTGGAGCGGGAGGAGCTGGAGGCCGAGCTGCTGACCTGCTTCATGGAGGCGCTGCTGCGGGTGGAGCTGTCCTGGACGCATCCGGTCTTGCGGTTGTCCCGGCTGACCCAGTTCGGCGTCCTGCGCGCTTACGCCGCCGCCCAGCCCGACCTGCTCACCGAGCCCGATACGACCGGCGACCAGCCGGCGTTGCGGTACCCGGCCGGCCATGCCGACCTGCTGCTGGCCCGCGCGGTCGCCCACGGCATCATCACCGCCCCGGCGGCCGAGATGATCGAGCTGACGCGGCTGGAGGACATGCCGCTCAGCGTCTACTGCCGCGAGCGCGGCCTGCTCTACTGCACCGCGCTCAAGCAGCGCCAGCGCGCCGAGGCCCGTCTGGCGCAGGCGCTCGCCGCGGGCCAGCTGTCCGACGAGCCATAGAGCGCACACCAGGCGATCACCTTGTCGACGGCTTGCCGGTCATGAACGCGCAAAATCCGCTGGCCTCGATGTCCGATCTCGGCCCTTCGACCAGGTCTTTTCACAGGTGAAAGGCAGCGCGGACGCCCACCGGTCCGGCCGGGCCGCACCCGGCCACCCGGTTCCTGTCACCACCGGATCCGCCACCGCACCGCACCAGAGGAGGACGCCCACCCGGCCTGCCGGACCCCGGGCGTCCGCGCCGCCTCGCACACCCTGACCCGCGCATCCTCGACACCCTGCCAGGAGGCCCGTCGTGATCCCACGTTCCCGCTTCACCTCCCGCAAAGCCCTGCTCATCGCCGTGTTCGTCCTCGCCGCCGTCGCCTTCGGTACCCTCGTCGAACTCGCTCTTGCGCACCTCGCCCACGCCGTCGGCCAGGAGGCTGCCGGCATGTCGGCGGCCAAGCCGCAGGAGGCGAAGCCGGCGGCCTCGCTCAACCAGGTGATCGACAACCTGCGCAACGTGATCGTCGGCCTGCTGGTCGGCCTGGCCACGCTCTTTCTGACCGTGGGCGGAGTCCGCTACATCCTGGCCGGCGGCGACCCCGGCGAGGTCGAAGCGGCCAAGAAGACGCTGCGCTACGCCGCCATCGGCTACGGCACCGCCGTACTCGCGCCGCTGCTGGTCAGCATTCTCAAGGGCATCGTCGGAGCCTGACTGTGAACCGCCACCCGCCCGCTCGCCCACCGTGCCCCTCGCCGGTGGCCGCCGTGGGTCGTCTCGCGGCCCTGCTGATCACGCTGGTCGCCATCACGCTGACAGTAACCAGCACCGCAACCGCCGTATCTCCCGTCCCTGCCCCAGCGCCAGCACCGACACCGCAGCGGGAGCCGTCGCCTACCGCCAACCCACAGCCGTCACCCGCACCCTCGCCCACGCCGACTCCGACCTCGATACCTCGGCGGCCCACCGGGCCGATGCTGACGCCGCCGCCAGAGATCCGGCCGAGCACCCCGGTACCGGACCAAGGCGCGGGGGTGGAGGAGTGCGGCTGGCTGGATGTCGGCTGCAAGTTCAACCGTGCGGTGAACGGCTGGTTCGGGCTGGTCGTGACCGAGGCGATCCATCCCACCTTCGCGCTGGTCGGTGGACTGCTGTTGTCCTCACCGCCGCCCTCCATGGTGGAGCGGGTTCGCGAGTTGTCGGATCACGTGCGGTTGGTGGCCAACGCCTTGCTGGCCTTGTTCGTGCTGGCCGGCGGACTCATCGTGATGGCGCATGGCAGCGTGCACACCGCCACCACGGCCCGCGACATCGCGCCGCGCCTGGTGGTCGCGGTCATCGCGGTCAACACCTCGCTCACCGTGTGCCAGCACGCCATCGAGCTGGCCAACGGCCTCGTCGCCGCGCTGCTCGGGGACGGCGTGGATGGACGGCGGGCGGGCGACCTTCTGGCCAACAAGCTGACCAATCCGATCGGCCAGCTCCAGGCCCCGCAGATGTTTCTGATCTGGATGATCGGCCTGGCCGTGGTGATGGGGCTCATTCTGGCGTTCATCGCGATCCTGCGGATCGCGCTGCTGCTGTTTCTGATCATCGCAGCGCCGCTCGCCCTGTTGTGCCACGCGCTGCCGCAGACCGAGTACATCGCCCGGCTGTGGTGGCGCGCCATCACCGGCGTCCTCGTCATGCAGGTACTCCAGGCCCTGGTCCTCATCCTGGCGTTCAAGGTGTACTTCACCGACGCCGCCGATGCCTTCGCCACCGGTCCCGACGAGCCGGTCCTGGCGGCGGTGAAACCGATCGTCAGCAGAGCGCTGGATGCGCTGGTGCTGATCGGGCTGCTGTTCATCCTGATCAAGATCCCAGGCTGGGTCGCCCGCTCCGTCTGGCAGCCCGCCCAGCCCCAGCTGCTCACACGCCTGGTCAAGGCGGTGCTGCTCTACAAACTCCTGGGCGCGGCCAAGGCCGTTGCGGCCGGCAGGACCGCCCGCGCCGGGGCGAAGTCCCGGTCGGCCGTGCAGCACCGCCGCCCGCCGCCTCGGCCTCGGCCCGGCGCGGGTGGGCGGCCCCATCCCGCCGGGCCACGACCACGCGGCGGCCCGTCGACGACCTCCAAGGGAGGACCACGACCGGTGCACACCTCGACCTCGGCCTCAGCATCCGCGTCGACATTCAGCGGGGGCGCGGCGCGGCAACTTGAGCTGCCACTCGACCTGCCGCCCACACCCAGGTCGGCCTCTACCTCCCGTACCTCCCGCCGAAGCTGGCGGCAGCTGGCGTTGCCGTTTCCGGTCACCCGGGTATCCCGCCCACCCACGAACACCGCCCCGCCGCCGACGAACAAGCCGTGGATCCGGCCGAAGCCACCCTGGGTTCAGCCGATGCTGCCCGGTATGCCGACCCGCGCCGCCCGGCCCCGCCAGCTGCAACTGCGGCTTGATCCACCGCCCCGCCGCGCCCGCGGGAGCCGAGAACAGTGAACGAGCCCGAGCCGTTGATCGCGCACATTCCCGCCGATATCAGCCAACCGGACAAGATCGCCTACGGACTCACCGCTCGCCAGATAGTCATCGTCGCCGCCACCGGCGGCCTGGCCGCGCTCGTCTACTACCTATGCCACGACCTGGTGCCGGTGCTGGTGCTGGCCGGGGCACTCCGGCCACTGCTCGCAGTCGGCCTGGTGGTTGCGCTCGGCCGCCGC
>DASUCK010000589.1:0-3992 GCA_036276095.1 Nonomuraea sp.
GACAGCAGCGTGCCGCTGATGAACCACTCAGGGAAGTACGCCTGGCGGGTCGCCTCCTGGGTGAGGAAGATCGGGTACAGCGGGTCACCCATGAAGAGGATGTTGCTGACGCCCGCCGAGCGCATCTTCGAGATCGTCGACGCCGCCTGGTCGGGCGCGCGTGCCACGTCGTACAAGTAGCCGACGTCGGCCGACAACGTGACGTTGTACTTCTTGAGCTCCTGGACGTAGAAGTCCCGCGCCTCCTTGAGGTTCGGGTTGGCCTTCGTGCCCGTCCCCTCCACGTAGATGAGCCCGAACTTGCGCGGCTGGGCCTGCATCGTGGGATCGCCCGACCACTTTGCGGGACGGTTGGCGAGGCGCTTGCCCATGTACTCCGCGATCGAGACGTAGTAGTCCTCGATCGTCGGCAGGTCACCGAAGATCAACGGGGGGTTGCGCTTGTAGTAACCGCGTGACTCCGACCGGATGCACGTGCACGGAACACCGCGCTGGGCGAGCTCCTCGGCGAACACCGAGGGCAGGGTCTGACCGAACACGGCGAAGGGCTTGACCTCGTTCGCGATCTTGATCGCGTCGGACTTCATCGCCTCGTCGTTGTCGCTCTCGCCGCTCGCGTCGATGTCCTGGAACACCACCTCGCGCCCGTAGGTCTCGGTGTGGGTGTTCATGTACTTCCGGAGGACCTCGTAGATCCGCTTCTGGTCTTCGCGCGTGTCCTCGGCGCCGATGCCCCGAAGCGCTGCCTGGGTGGCGGCGTCGACCTGGGGAAGGAAGCGGACGATGACGATCTTGTCCTTCGTGACGCCGGGGGCCGTGGCCCCACCGTTGTCCGCGCCCTTCTGCCACGGCTCGACGCACACCGGCGCGTACAGCCAGATCTGGTCCTGGCGACCGTCGGGCCGGCAGTTGGGACCGCTGCCGAACTTCACCGAACCACCGCCGGGTGGAGGGGGCGCCGCCTGTTGCGAGCCACCTGACGCCTGAGTGTTCGACGCGGTACCGCCGCCAGCGGCGCCACCCGTGTTCGTCGCACCTCCACCCGTGGCGGAAACGGCCCCGCCGGTGCCGCCCGTGAGCGCCGGGTCGCCGGCCGTGCCGGCCGCCGACGGGTCGGTCGACGCCAGTCCGCTCGGCGCGTTCACGCCCGCGTCGATGCTGGTGGGACCTCCCGCGCCGGTACCCCCATCGGGGATCACCACGATGAGCAGGCCCAGCACCGCGATCACCGCGAGCGTGGGCCCGTAGCGATCGAAGAAGTCCTTCAACGTCACCTGAGCCGTCCCCCTTGCTTGGCTCGCTGATCTCTCGACGAGAGGTCAGTTCATCCCTTCGGCGCGCAGCTGCGACAGCCCTGCCTGTCGTACGGGTGCTTGTGGCCGTCCTGCTCGTGCGCCGGATCGCGTCCGCCCGGCGGGTTGTCAGACGTGTAGATCGGGTTGGGATCGTCGCCGAAGACCTGCGCGTCCCCGACCGGCCACTTCCCGAGCTCGTATCGCGCACCCTGGTTCGCCTTCATCAGCGACCCCGGCGCCGTCTTGCCCGTCTCGTCGACGCTCGCGCGCTGCGCGTCCCACCAGACCTCGGTCATGTCCTTGTACGACGTCGGTGACTGGCGGGTGTAGTAGAGGAGCGGGTTCGCCGGCGAGCCACCGGTCCGCGGGTACGAGAAGAACCCCTTGGAGAAGGTCTCCGCGGTCAGGTTGGGTCCGGCCATGTGGATGCCGCGGAACAGCAGGTTGTACGGCGATCGAACCACGTTGTGGGCCACACCCTCGTCGCCATGAGCCATCTCCATGCCGTGGTGGACCTCGCGGTAGCCGGGTGAGCCCTGCTCCTGCTCCCAGAACACCGGGAGGGGCGAGATGCCGAACGCGTGGGTCCACTGGGCCTGGTCGTAGGTGCGCCCGAAGAACGTCGTGTCGACGAGCGCGGTGCCGGTGATCATCCACTCGGGGAAGTACGCCTGCCGCGTCGCCTCCTTGGTCAGGAAGATGGGCATCAGCGGGTCGCCGGTGAAGATGACGTGGCTCGCGCCCGAGCTCTTCATCTTGGCGATGATCGATGCGCTCTGGTCGGGCGCCTTGGACACCTCGAGCACGTAGCCGACGTCGGCCACGAGGCTCATGCCCCGCTCGGAGAGCTCCTTCAGGAAGTGCTTGTGCGACACCTGGTAGTAGGGGTCGGCCTTGCCGGAGCCCTCGAAGTAGATCGAGCCGAACTTGCGGGGCTGGGCCTGCATCGTGGCGTCGCCCGCCCACTTGGCAGGCTTGCCCCACAGGCGCTTCTGCATGTACTCGGCGATGTGGCTGCCGTACTCCTCACCGGTGGGCAGGTCGCTGAAGATCAGCGGCGGGTTGTCCGCGTAGAACTGCTGCGAGAGCGAGACCGTGCACATGCACGGCACGCCGCGTGCAGCGAGCTCCTGCGCGAGGACCGTCGGACCGCTGATGTTCGCGAACGCCTTGATCTCGTTCGCGATCTTGACGGCGTCGGCCCGCATCGCCTCGTCGTTGTCGCTCTCGCCCGACGCCTCGACGGGCACGATCACGACCTCGCGCCCGTAGGTCTCGTAGTGGTGGTTGTAGTAGCGGCGCAACGACTCGATGACTCGGTCGGTGGTCTCGTCGGTGTCGTTCGCTCCTGCACCGACGAGCGCGGCCTCCGTCGCCGGATCGACCTGGCCCTTGAACCTGGTGATGATGATCTTGTCCGCGCTGACGCCCCGCGCCGTCGCGCCGCCGTTGGCGGTGCCGGGCTTCCAGTTCGCGCACGGCGGCATCGCGTAGGAGATGCCCTTCTGGCGCCCGTCCTCGCGGCAGTCGGGCCCGGTGCCGAACTTGACCGCCGAACCGCCGCTCTGGGTCCCGCCCCCGCCGCCGCCACCGTTGGCACCAGCACCGCCACCGCCGGCCCCCGAACCGCCGCCGCCCGCCGTCGAGCCGCCGGCGCCGCCGTCGCCGCCGGCCGCGAAGTCACCCGTGGCGCCGTCGCCGCCCACCGCGGAGGGATCGCCGGTGGTGCCCAGGTCGATGTCGCCCGCCCCGCCGGCCCCCGCCGTCAGCCGGTCGTCGGCGTTGCCGGGCAGGATGGCGATGACCGCGACGAGGGCGACGACGACGCCGAGGGCGATGCCGTACCGCTCGATGAACTGGCGCAGCTCCACGCGTTCCCCCCGAACTTGCGATCGTGACTCCAGGCAGGTTCGACTCTGCCCGAGTCGAATCCTCTATCAATGACATCCGTGTCAGCAAACGAGGGGGAACATGGATCGCGCTGATCTGGGGCGGGCGGCGACCACGGGCGTAGGCGCGCTGGCGATGTTGGTCTTCATCACCATCCTGTACCCGGCGCCGTCGGCCATCTTGTTCCTCGGGCTGGTGCTGGGGTCGCTGTCGGCCCTCGTGGCGATGGGCCTGGTGCTCATCTACCGCGCCAATCGCATCGTCAACTTCGCCCAGGGCGACATGGGGGCCATGGCGAGCGTGCTGGCCGCGTCGCTCTACGTCGGACCGAAGTGGCCGTTCTTCGTGTGCGTGGCCGTCGGCCTCGTCGCCGCGCTGGCGACCGGCGTCGCCGTCGAGGTCGGCTTGATCCGCCGCTTCAAGAACGCGCCGCGCCTCGTGCTCACGGTCGCCACTATCGGCATCTCCCAGCTGCTGGCCGCGATCCAGCTCGGCCTGCCGCAGCTGTTCAACTTCGACACCGCGCCGCAGCCGCCGGTGCCGTTCGACTTCACGTTCCGGTGGTTCCCCGTCGTGTTCCGCGGCGGGCACCTGCTGATCGTCATCGTCGTCCCGCTCGTCGCCGCCGGCCTGGTCCTGTTCTTCCGTCGCTCGCGCGTCGGCATCGCCATCCGCGCCGCCGCCGAGTCGGCCAACCGCGCCGCGCTCCTCGGCATCCCGGTCAAGCGCATCAACACGCTGGTCTGGGTGCTCGCCGCGGGCATGTCCGGCACGGGCGTGCTCCTGCGCCTCCCCATCCAGGGCGTG
>DASUCK010000590.1:0-4594 GCA_036276095.1 Nonomuraea sp.
CTGGACGACGGCGCCGGCGAGCCGCCGCGGAACGTCCACACCCCCGTCCAGTGGTAGGCGGAGACGCCATGACGGCCTTCGCGCCCGTCGACGAGGACCTGACGCCGTCTCCCGCTCAGGCGGGGTAGGCGTGGGTCTCGGTCGCCTTGACCGAGGCCCAGACGTGCCGGCCGGGGCTCAGGTCGAGGTCGGCGAGAGCGGCCGGGGTGATGTCGACGAACGCGGCGACGGGGCCGTCGAGGTGGACGCGGACGTTGTCGCCGTGTCGTTCGATGCCGTCGATCACGGCTTCCCACAGGTTCCGCGGGCTGCCGTCGGGCCGGGTGCGGTAGAGGGCGACGGCGGACGGGGAGAACGCCACGAACGCCGGCCCCGCCGGCTGCTCGATCGTGCTGAACAGCAGCTCGCCGACCTTCACCCCGCGCCCGCCGTCGCCGAGCCCCCGGTAGAGGTTGAGCCCGACCAGGCGGGCGACGTAGTCGGTGCGCGGCCGGCGCGCGACCTCCCCCGGCGGGCCCTCCTGGACGACGGCGCCGTTCTCGACCACGACCAGCCGGTCGGCGAGCACCATCGCGTCCAGCGGGTCGTGCGTGACCAGGACGGTCGCGCCGTCGAAGTCGGCCAGGTGGCGGCGCAGCCCGGAGCGGACCTCCAGCCGGGTGTGGGCGTCGAGCGCGGCCAGGGGCTCGTCCAGCAGCAGCAGCCGCGGCCGCCCGGCCAGCGCCCGGGCCAGGGCGACGCGCTGGGCTTGGCCGCCGGACAGCCGGCGGGGCTTGGCGCCGGCGTGGCCGGCCAGTCCGACACGGTCGAGGAGGGCGGCGGCGACGCGGCGCGCCTCGCTCTTGGACGCGCCCCGGCAGCGGGGGCCGAAGGCGACGTTGTCGAGCGCGGACAGGTGGGGGAAGAGCAGGTAGTCCTGGAAGACCATGCCGATCGGACGCCGCTCGGCGGGCCGGGTGTGCAGGGGGTCGCCGTCGAGCGTGATGTGGCCGCCGGACAGCGCGGTGAGCCCGGCCAGGGCGCGCAGCGCGGTGGTCTTGCCCGCGCCGTTGGGGCCGAGCAGCGCGACGACCTCGCCGGGCGCGACCCGCAGGGCGAGATCGAGCGCGAACGCGGGCCGGGTGACGATCAGGCGGGCGTCGAGCGTCACGGGCCGCTCACCCACCGGTCGCGCAGCCCCGCCAGGATGACCACCGACACGGCGAGCAGGACGAGACTGAGCACGATGGCCGCCTCCGGCTCGGTCTCCAGGGCGAGGTAGACCGCCAGCGGCATGGTGCGGGTGGTGCCGGGGAAGTTGCCCGCGAACGTGATCGTGGCGCCGAACTCGCCGAGCGCCCTGGCCCAGCACAGCACCGCCCCCGCCAGCACGCCGGGCGCGACGAGCGGCAGGGTGACGCGGCGGAAGACCGTCCACCGGGACGCCCCCAGCGTGGCGGCGGCCTCTTCGTACCGCTGGTCGGCGGCCCGCAGCGCCCCCTCCACGCTGATCACCAGGAACGGCATCGCCACGAACGCCTCCGCGACCACCACCCCCGCGGTCGTGAACGGCAGCGTGACCCCGAACGCCGACTCCAGCCACTGCCCGGCCAGCCCGCGCCGCCCCAGCACGAGCAGCAGCGCGACCCCGCCGACCACGGGCGGCAGGACCAGCGGCACGGTCACCAGCGCCCGCACCACCCGCCGCCCCGGCAGGTCGACCCGCGCCAGCAGCCACGCCAGCGGCACGCCGAGCACGAGGCACACCACGGTGGCGGCGGAGGCCGTCACCAGCGACAGCCGCAACGCCTCCAGCACCTGCGGCTCGGCCAGCCGCTCAGGCAGCGTGCCCCACGGCGCCCGGACCAGCAGCCCGGCCAGCGGCAGCACGAGGAAGGCCAGCCCCAGCAGCGCGGGCGCCACGAGCACCCACGGCAGCCGCCCCCGTACCGGCCCGTCGCCGCGCGCCGCGGTCACGGCGTCTCGAACCCGGCCTTGGTCAGCGCGTCCTTGCCCGGCTGCGACAGCACCAGGTCGACGAACCGCCGGGCCAGCGGGCCGGCGGGGGCGCCGGTGAGGGCCGCGATCGGGTAGTCGTTGACGGCTTGGTCGGCCTCGGGGAAGGCGATGCCCTCGACCTTGCCGGCCGAGGCGATGACGTCGGTCCGGTAGACGAGGGCGGCGTCGACCTCGCCCAGCTCCACCTTGGTCAGGGTGGCCTTGACGTCCTGCTCCAGCGTCACCGGCCGGACGGCGAGGCCGGCCGCGTCGAGCGCCTTGGCCGCGGCGGCGCCGCACGGCACCTGCTCGGCGCAGAGCGCGACCTTGACGGCGGGGTCGGCGAGATCCTTCAGCTCCTCGACCCCGGCCGGGTTGCCGGCGGGGACCGCGATCCGCAACGTGTTACGCGCGAACGTGACCGGCGGGCCCGCCCGCCCGGCGTCGGTGACGGTCTCCATGGTGGCGGGGCTGGCGGCGGCGAACACGTCCGCCGGCGCCCCTTGGACGATCTGCTGGGCGAGGGTCGCGCTGGACCCGAAGTTGAACCGCACCGACGTGCCGGGATGCGCGGCCTCGAACGCCCTGCCGAGCTCGGTGAACGAGCCGGTCAGCGACGCCGCGGCGAACACCGTCACCTCCTTCGCCGCGCCTTCCGCACTCTCCGCCGTGCCATCCGCCGCTCCGCCCGTCGCCGGCCGGCCGCCGCCGCAGCCGGCCAGGCCGGCCACGGCCACCGCCATCAGGAGCGCCATCAGGAGCGACATCAGGACCGACACCGGTGGCGCGACCGGGGGCGCGACCGCCCGTCGCGCGAGCCGCCTGAGCACCACGTCCCTCCCTCACTCCCGCTCGTGTCCGGGGATCTCGACGACGACATTGGTGGACTTGATCACCGCGACCGCGACCACTCCTGGCTTCAGCCCCAGCTCGTCGGCGGCCTGCCGGCTCATCAGCGACACCACCCGATAAGGACCGGCGGCGATCTCCACCTGGGCCATCACCGCGTCCTTGATCACCTCGGTGACGATGCCGCGCAGCCGGTTGCGAGCCGAGGACCGGCCACCGGCGACGGCCTCGACGCGCTCCCGCGCGAACGCGGCCAGCTCGGCCCCGCCGACCATCCGATGACCGTGCTCGTCACGCTCTGCGGCCAGCCGCCCGGAATCGACCCACCGCCGCACGGTGTCGGAGCTGACCCCGAGCAACGCCGCCGCCTCACTGATCCGGAACGCCGCCACAACCCCCACCCTACTGGCCGCGCTTGCCAGCGTGAAGACACGGCCAGGTGGGCAGTAGCGAAGCGACGGAGCTGATCGTGCTCGCATTCGCGATAGCTCGGGGTCGTGCGGGAGGTCAGCGGAGTTGGCTGGGTTGGGGCCACTCGGCGCCGGCGGCGAAGGAGTCGTGCCACTTGGCCGCGTCCGGCTCGAAGCGGCCGCCGTCGGAGGTGGCGACGTGCACGTCCGCGGCGTCGCCCCGGGTGAAGGCGATCACGTCGGCCCGGCCGTCGCCGTTGACGTCGCCGACGCCGGGCACCTGGTCGCCGGGCGCGAAGTCGTCGTGCCACTTCCACGACCGCCGGGCGAACGCGCCGCCGTCCGACAGCGACACGTACACGTCGGCGCCCGCGCTACCGGTGCCGCCCGCGCTACCTGTGCCGCCCGCGTTACCGGTGCCGCCCGCGCCTCGCGATCCGCCCGTGCCCCCCGTGCCGCCCGTGAAGGTGGCGATGTCGTCGCGGCCGTCGCCGTCGAAGTCGCCGACCGCCGGGGTCTCCGCGCCGAGGGCGAAGTGGTCGTGCCAGCGCCAACCGTCCTGGCGGAAGACGCTGCCGCTGGACAGCGCCACGAACACGTCGCCCCCGTCACCCCTGGTGAAGGTGACGATGTCGTCCCGCCCGTCGCCGTCGAAATCGCCCACCGCCGGGAACTCCCGGCCGAGGGCGAAGCGGTCGTGCCACTTGCGGGACCCCGCGAACCCGTACCCGGTGGACAGCGCCACCCACACGTCGCCCGCGTCGCCCCGCGTGAAGGTGACGATGTCGTCCCGCCCGTCGCCGTCGAAGTCGCCGACGGCCGGGATCTCGTCGCCGGCGGCGAAGTGGTCGTGCCACCTGCGCGCCTGCTGCGCGAACCGGGTGCCGTCGGACAGGGTCACGTACACGTCGGCGGCCGGGCCACGGGTGAACGTGACCGCGTCGTCGCGGCCGTCGCCGTCGAAGTCGCCGGTCAGGGCGATCTCCTCGCCGGCGGCGAACAGGTCGTGCCATTTCCAGCCGGTCTGGACGAACGTCGTCCCGTCCGACAGGGAGGCGTACACGTCGGCGGCGGCGCCGCGGGTGAAGGCGAGCGCGTCGTCGCGGCCGTCCCCGTCGAGGTCGGTACGGGTCGGCGTGCCGGTGCGCCCGGACACGGACGCGCCGACCTCGGCCGCGCGCCCGGACAGGTCCACCGCCACCACGCGGTAGTGCCAAATGACGCCGGCCGCCAGCGGCCCGTGGGTGAAGGCCGGGGCGCGGGTGGTGCCGAGGAGGGTTCCCCGCCCGGTCGCGGACGTCGAGCCGTACACGCGGTACTCGCGGATGCCGAGGTCGTCGACCGGCTCCCGCCAGGTC
>DASUCK010000591.1:0-12628 GCA_036276095.1 Nonomuraea sp.
TCTGCCAACCGACTGCTGCGCGAAGCGCTGGGGTCCACCCTGACCCAGCGCCCTGCCGTGCGCCTGGCCGGTCTCACACACGACCTCGCCGACCTTCTCCGCCTGAGCGGGCTGCGTCCCGTGGACGTCGCGCTCATCGACGTCCACGACGACTTCGCCGCCGTGGTCGAGGGGGTGCGCACGCTGCGGACGTCCCGGCCGGATCGCGGGATCGTCCTGACCTACTCCACCTTGAGCGCCGGCGACGTCGTCGTCGCGGTGGGCGCGGGCGTGACGAGCCTCATCCCGTACTCGCGAGGGGTGTCCGCGGTGGTGAGGGCCGTGGAGGAGGGCCCGCGCCCGCCGGAGGCCAACCCGCCCCCGCTCACCGACCGCGACCTGGAGATCCTCCGGCTGATCGGCAGCGGCTACAGCGTCAAGGAGATCGCCGGGATGCTCCGGATCGCCCCGTCCACCGTCGAGAGCCACAAGCGCCGCTTCTACGCCAAGCTGAACGGGCACAGCAGCCTCCAGGTCGTCTCCCACGCCGCGCGGCTGGGCCTGCTGCGGCCCGAGCCGGCCCCTTCCGCCGCCAACCTGGTAGTGCTGTTCGGGCCGCCGGGACAGCGACGGGACCTCGTGATGGAGAGCCTGATCAGGAAGGGTCTCCCGGTGCTCGTCGCGGGCGAGCGGTGGGCGGAGGCCGACGAGGCGCTGCAGATCCGCCGGGCCGTCGTGGCCGTGCTCGCCGACGAGCCGGGCGGCTGGGAGAACGGGCTGGTGTCCGCCCTGGCCATGGCCGCCCGGTCGGAGCCCGCGCCGCCCGCGCCGGCCCGGTCGCCGTCCGTCAGGTCCAAGCTCACCCAGCGGGAGATGCAGATCCTCGACTCCATCGCCCGCGGCCACTCGGTGCGCCAGACCGCCAAGGTGCTCGGCATCAGCGTCAAGACCGTGGAGAACATCCAGGCCCGGCTGTTCGCCAAGCTGGCGGTACGCAACCGGGCGGAATCGCTCGCCGTGGCGTACGAGCTGGGGCTGATGCCGGGCGAGCCCGTCCAGGAGGAGGCGTGACCGGCGCGGCCGGGCCCGCGGTCAGGGCAGGACCACGCGCGGGGTGTCCGTCAGCGGCGGGAGCAGCGTCCACATGCGGGCGGGCGCGAGCGGCTGGACCGTGAGGAGCACGCCCGCCCTGCGGCGCTCCTCCAGCATCCGCGCCCCGTAGACCTCGCCGGCGACGGGTGTGACGACGACCGCGAAGTCGCCCCTGGCCTTCAGCGGGACGTCGCGGGTGCGGCCGGGCGGCACGTCCACGTCGACCGGCGGCCGGGCCGCGCCCTCGGCGGGCACCACCTGCACCCGCACCTTCCCCGGCGCGCTCCCGAGCGCGGTCAGGACCAGGCGGGAGCCGGCGCCGTTGCGGGCCACCGTGCTGCCCAGGTCGAGTGGCGGGGTGCCGGCGGTGAAGGCGACGTCCTGGCGCTCGCCGGTGCCGGTCATGACCAGTCCGGCCACGATCGGGGTGGGCGAGGTGAGGACGATCGCCGCCGGCGAGCCGCCCACGCCGGTGGTCACGTCCATCGGGACGACGCTCCCGGCCGGCACGTCCATGGTCTCGCGGCCGCGCATGGCGTACTCGGCGTCGTCGGTCACCGCCCTGACCTGGACGATCGCGTCGGCCTCGCCGGGGGCGGCGACGAGCAGCTCGCGGCGGCCGCCCCCGCCCGTGATGCCGGGCAGGACCACGCGGGTGGCCGGCGGGCCCGCGGACGGCAGCCAGTCGACGCCGCCGGTCTCCAGGCTCGCGCGGGCGGCGACGGCGACGCGGCCGAAGACGGTGGTGACGCCCACGGCCATGATGTCGGCCGACGGGGCGAGCGTTCTCAGGTCGATCGCGCGGTGCTCGCCGGGCGCGAGCTCCAGGCCCGAGCCCTTGTCGCCGGAGACCGGGCCCTCGGCCGCGTGGACCTGGACGTCGGCCAGGGCGGGCGCCTTGTCGGCGTTCGTGAGGTGCAGGATCACGCCGGCGTTCGCCGGCCCGGGGCCGACCAGCCAGGTGGTGGCGGCGGGCTCGGTGCAGCGCACGCCGGCCACGCCGCGCTTGGCGTCCCTGGTGAGGTAGCCGGCCTCCAGCGCGGCGGGGCCCTTCGTCACGTACGGGTCGTCGCTCTCCATCGTCTCGTGGGACAGGGCGCCGGGGAGGTGGACGCCGACCTTCTCCCCTTTCGTCCCCGGGCAGACGGCGGTGACCGACTCGACCGGCACCTTCACGGGCCCGGACGGCGGCGGGGCGGCGGGGGCCGGACGGGTGACGTACGCGGCGCCGTACATGGCGGCCAGCGCCACGATCACCACCGCGAGCAGCCCGAACCGGTTCTCCACGAACGCCCTCACGACGCACCCGCCAGCACCACGCCCGACGGCTCCGCCGCCTCCTCGTGGCTCTCGCGCCGACCCGGCGCGGCCAGCACCACGGCCACCAGCACCATGAGCCCCTGCGCCCATAACCACGGCTGGTGGAACGCGCTCTCCGGCAGCGCGGGCACGCGGCTCACCGGCTCGGCGAGCCGCCACAGCCCGCCGGCCTCCGACAGGCTGAGGCGCTGCAGCGACGGCTGCGAGTCGAGCGTCCTGGCCAGCTGCGGCGTCACCGGGGGCGCGACGGCCACCATCGCGACGCCGTGCTGAGCCAGCGTGGCCGCGTCGCCACCGCGCCCGCCGACCAGCCCCTGCGCGGCCACGCCGATCCTGGCGCGGGCCTCGGACGTGACCGGCAGCTCCGACTCGCCGAGCAGCGGCCCGCGCCCGTGCAGCACGGTGAACGCCGACCCCTTGATCACCAAGGTCCGCTCCCCCTGCGTGGTACGCGCGGCCGCCAGCGCGGGCAGCACCTCGGGCGCGTCGCCCACGAGCGGCCCGCGCACGCCGGTGAGCACCCAATGGCCGGCGGCCAGCAGCGGCGTGCTGAACGCCACCGCCACCAGCGCCGTCGCCCCCGCCCGGCGCAGCCCGCCGCCGGCGCGCAGCGCGGCCAGGCGGTGGGCGGTCAGGCCCACGAGGACCACCAGGCCCATGCCGGCGAACGCCATCGGCACCCCCGGCCAGGCCCGCGTCCCGCCGACGCTGATCCGGCTGACCAGGATCGCGACGAGCAGGCCGTACAGGGTGACGGCCCAGCCGACGGCGACGACTGTCCGCTGCCGGCGCAGCAGCAGCGCGCCGAGCGCCGCCGCCACCAGGCCCGCGGTCACCCAGAACGGCGGCAGCCCCGGCCCGCCGGGGCTGAGCGCGAGCAGCGACTCGGGCGGCAGGGCGGCGTTGACCAGCGCCGGATCGTGCAGTCCCGCCTCCAGCAGCAGCCGGCCGGGGTCCGCGGCGAGCCCAGCCAGCCACGGGGCCAGCAGCGCCACCGGGAGGAGCAGGGCGACGGCCATGGACACCACGACGCCGTCCCGCAGGGGCGCGCGGCGCCGCCGCCGCAGGCCGCCGTCACGGCCGAACGTGACCACCGCCAGCGCCCCGAGCACCGCCACCATCGGGTACACCAGCGGCACGAACGCCGTTCCCATCGCCAGCAGCAGCCCGAGCGCCCAGGCGGTGCGGCGGGCGCGGCGGCGGTCGGCTCTCAGCAGGGTCGTGCCGAGCGAGGCGTAGACCGGCAGCAGCGCGAACACCACGGCCGTGCCCAGCCGCCCGGCCGCGACGGCACCGGTGGCGACGGGCAGCAGCGCGTACGTGGCCGCCGCCCACGCCCGCGCCGGCACCGCGGGGATCACGTGCCGGGTCGCGAGGTACGCCGCCGCCCCCGCCAGCGGCACCGACCCGAGCAGCAGCACCGACACCACCAGCCAGGTCTTGCCGAGCACCGGCGTGGACAGGGCGGCCACGACCGCGACGTACGGTGGCGCCCAGGCGTCCGAGCCGAGCCCGATGTCGTGGAACCCCTGGGTGTAGAAGGCCCAGAGGTCGCCGGCCCCGCCGATCACCGGCACCAGCGCGCCCCCGCCGAGCCGTTCGCCGCCGAGCAGCGACCGCTCGGCGGCCAGCGAGATGGCGGTCAGCGCGAGCATGAGCACGACGCCGGGCCGGGCCAGGAAGCGTTTGACGGCGCCGGGGTCGGCCGGCGCGACGACGTCGTCGTCCTCCTCGGAGGCGGCGGTGTGGTGGTGGCGGCCGGCGGAGTCGACCGGGGATTGGCCGGAGAGGAAGCTCTGGATCATGTCGACGAGCCGCCGGTAGGCCGCGCCTCGCGGGGTCATCAACCGCTTTATGCGGATATATCCCCTCTTTCGGCCGTGGCGACGTGCCCGCCGCGCCCGCATCAGCCGGAACGGGTGCACCAGGATCGACCCCATGGCCACCATCTCGTCCAGCGCGTTCGCGGGCTGCTTGCCGAGCACGAACATCAGCGTCCGGAAGGCCGAGCCGAGCACGTTCCGCAGCAGCGCCCACAGCATCGCGCCGAACGGCAGGTTGACCATCACCGCGAAGATGGCGTTCCGCCGGTCGAGCCGGCGCGGATGGTCGCCGCTGACCGTGATGCGCCGCCGCCGGCGCGCGGCCGCCTCGGCGTGCCAGGCCACCGCCGAGGTCTCCACCAGCACCTTGTGACCGGCGTTGCGGATCCGCCAGCACAGGTCGAGGTCGTCGCGGAACAGCGGGAAGAACGGGTCGAGCCCGCCCGACTCCTCCCACACCTCGCGCCGGATCAGCATGCCGGCCGTGGACACCGACATCACCTCGCGGGTGCCGTCGTGCTGCCCCTGGTCGAACTCGCGCGGCTCCAGCCCGGTGTCCCTGCGCCCGGTGCGCCCCACGGTCACGCCCACTTCGAGCAGCCGCCTGCGGTCGAGCCAGTCGCGCAGCTTGGGGCCGACCACGGCCGCCTTGGGATCGTACTCCGCCGCGGCGAGCAGGAACTCCAGCGCCCGCCGGTCGGGGGCGCAGTCGTCGTGGAGCAGCCAGATCCACTCGTCGCGCCCGCGTGCGGGCAGCCGGTCGAGCGCCTCGGCGACAGACTCCGCGAACGCCGTCGAACGCGGCAGGGAGATCACATTGGCCGGGCCGAGCGTCTGGACGAGCAGGTCGGCCGAGCCGTCCCTGCTGCCGTTGTCGACCCCGGCCACGCGGTCGGGCCTGCGGCTCTGGCTGACCAGGGCACGCAGCGTCTCCCCGAGCCAGCGCGCGCCGTCGTGAGCGACGACGATCACGGTGACGTAGGGACGTGACATCTGTGGACGACTCCTGAGGGGGATGATCAGGCGCGCCCACCATACCGGCGAACGCCCGCCCGCGCTCTCGGGAGATGCGAAAAGGGGTCACCCGGCTGACCGGGCGACCCCATGTCCGCTATGACTCAAACGGCCTGGCGCTTGATCCGTCTGCGCTCCCGCTCGGACAGACCACCCCAGATGCCGAAGCGCTCATCGTGCTCGAGTGCGTATTCCAGGCACTCGGCACGGACTTCACACGATCGGCAGACCTTCTTGGCCTCTCGGGTGGAGCCGCCCTTTTCCGGGAAGAACGCCTCCGGATCAGTCTGAGCGCACAACGCGCGCTCCTGCCAGCCGAGTTCTTCAGCGTCAAGCTGATCCTGTGCGATGACCGGATCGGTCACTGCACACCTCCCTGCCGCCCGCCCGCAATGGAGCCCCCCATGGACGCCTTCCTTATTACCCACCCACGGGAAGGCGTAACAACATGGTTGTAATTACACGCGTGTGCCGTAGCCGACGTCAAGCGGCATGCGGGTATCCGGGGAAAGACCAGGTCTCGCCCCGGTGTGTGCGGCAGTGTGCTGTTCTCGCCCGGCCGGCAGGGGGTTTTCGGTCAGGGCGCGTTCACGCTGTCAGCGGTCGGAACCGTACCAGGGCGGGATAGACGCCCGCCCGTGGCCCACCTTCTCTCTCATCGTTCATTGCCGGTCCGTTACCTGCGTGGCTCGTTGGGGGTGTATATGGCGGTCGGGTCGATCGGCTCGTCTCCCGGGCGGCGAGGGTCCCCGCCGGTCGAGGACGGGTCCAGCCGCGCGGTCGACTCCGCCGGCGCGTCCTGCCGGCTCTGCGGGGCCTGGTGGGTCGGCCGGTAGGGGCGCGGCTCGTACGCGTTCTGCTGCTGGGGGTGGGGCTGCTGAGAGTGGCCGAACGGGTCGTCGTACGGCCTGGGCTGGCTCGCGTAGTCGGGGACGCGCAGGTCGGGAGCGGTGCCTGCGGTCGCCGTCTGGTACGTCTCCGCCTGCTGGTAGGCGTCCAGGAGCTGCTGGGAACGCGGGTCCACGGGCGGGTCGGGCTCCTGGTAGGCCGGCGTGGCGAACTCGGCGCCCGAGTAGCCGGTGAACGGCGAGCCGCCCTGCTGAGCCGGCTGCTGCTGGTCGAACGCGTTCTGGCCGTAGTAGGGCGCGCTCGCGTTCGGCGGGGTGTCGGCCGCCGGGGCGGGGGTGGAGTACGACTCCGGCGTCGGCGCGTACGGGCTCTGCGGCTGCGGCTGCGGCTCGGGGGTGGCCGGTGGGGGCGCGTACGGGTTCGGGCTGGGCTGGCTGTACACGCTTGGCTGGCTGTCCGCCGGGACATACGGGGCGGGCTGGTAATCCTGGGCGGGCGGGGTGCTGTACTCCGGAGCCGGCGGGGTGGCGTAGTCCTGGAGCTGGGGCTGGGGTGGCGGCGTGGAGTAGTCGGGGGCCGGCGGGGTGGCGTAGTCCTGGGCCGGCGGGGGCGTGAAGTCCTGGGCCGGCGGCGTGTGGTAGTCGGGGACGGCGGGGCGGTCGGCGTTCGGGGTGGTGTCGGCGGGCGCGTAGGGCGACTGGGCCGCGCCGAAGCCGGCATCCGGGCCGAAGCCCGGTGACTGCCCGAACCCGGAGTCCTGCCCGAAGCCCGGTGACTGGCCGAACCCGGGGTCCTGCCCGAAGCCCTGCGGCTGGTGGACCGGCTCGGCCTGCGGCTGACCGAAGCCCTGGGGCTGCTCGGGCTGGGGCGTGCCGAAGCTCTGCGGCTGGTCGGACGGGGCCGCGGGGAGGGCACCGCGCACCGGCGGGTAGGACTCGGGCTGCTGCGGCTGGGCGAACTGCTGCTGGGGCTGGGGCTGAGGCTGGGGCTCGGCCGGTGGGACGTAGGGGGGCTGCTCGGGCTGGCCGCCGCCGAAGCTCGGCGGCTGCTGGCCGTAACCGGGCTGCTGGCCGGACGGCGGCTGGGGAGCGTAACCGGGCTGCTGGCCCGGCTGCTGGCCGGAGGGTGGCTGCGGGGCGTACCCGGGTCCGTACGGGGGCTGCTGGACGTGGGCGGGCGGGGCCTGGTCCTGGGGGGCGGCGGCGTACGGCGGCTGCTGCGCGACGAACTGGGGATGGTGGTAGACCTGCGCCACCGGCCGCTCCGGCAGGACCTGCGGGATGAGGTACACCAGCGCGACGGCCATCAGCGCCAGCGTGGGCACGCCCACCAGCACGAGCTCCAGGGCGGGGCGGATCCCGTTCCCGGCGAAGAGGCCGGCCAGCAGCGACAGCATGCCGAACGCCGACCCCAGCAGCAGCCCGGCCGCCGCCACGGACGCGATCGGCTTCGCCTTGGACGACGGCTCGCCGATCTTCGTCACCAGCAGCACCGCGCCGAGCAGCAACGCCGTCACGACCGGGCTGGTCAGCTCGGCCACGGCCGCGGCCGCGCGGTTGGCGAAGGTCAGGGTGGGCGTCGAGGCGATCAGGATGTGGCCGATCGCGACGAGCACCTGCGTCAGCCCGGCGACACACATGATCCAGGCGGCCGGCTCCCTCAGCCGGGCAACGTCAAATTTGCTCACAAGAACCCCCATCGGACCCTTTGGCCCGAAGGGAGTTTGCCACATCGTCACGGAAGAGGACGGGTGTCCCAGTAACCCCTTACATCTCAATTCGGCCTATACCAGCAAGGACGCCTTCCACATCGGCCGGAACCACATCACCGGCATCGAGCAGCATCACGCCACCCGCATCGGACAGGACCCAGGCCGCCCGCCACGGGCAGGAGCACACCGCCGCCCAGCCTGTCGGGGGCCGATGCGAGACTGGTCGCCATGCACATCGTGTCACTGGCGGGCGGCATCGGCGGCGCCCGCTTCCTGCGCGGCCTGCGCGCGACCGCGCCCGAGGCCACGATCACCGTCATCGGCAACACGGGTGACGACATCACCCTGTTCGGCCTGCGCGTCTGCCCCGACCTCGACACCGTGATGTACACGCTGGGCGACGGCATCGACGAGCAGCAGGGCTGGGGCCGGGCCAAGGAGTCCCACGTCGTCAAGGAGGAGCTGGCCGCGTACGGCGCCGAGCCGCAGTGGTTCGGGCTCGGCGACCGCGACTTCGCCACCCACATCCTCCGCTCGCAGATGCTGGAGGCCGGCTACCCGCTCTCGCAGATCACCGAGGCGCTGTGCGCGCGCTGGCGGCCGGGCGTGCGCCTGCTGCCCATGAGCGACGACCGCTGCGAGACCCACGTGGTGATCGAGGACGAACGCGGCAGGCGCGCCGTGCACTTCCAGGAGTGGTGGGTACGCCTGCGCGCCTCCGTGCCGGCGCGGTCGTTCGCGCTGGTCGGGGCCGACACCGCCAAGCCGGCGCCGGGTGTCATGGAGGCGATCGAGCAGGCCGACGTGGTGATCCTGCCGCCGTCCAACCCGGTCGTGAGCATCGGCACGATCCTCCAGGTCCCCGGCATCCGCGACGCGCTGCTGCCCAAGACCGTGGTCGGGGTCTCGCCGATCGTCGGCGGCGCGTCGGTGCGCGGCATGGCCGACGCCTGCCTGACCGCGGTCGGCGTGGAGACCACCGCCCAGGCCGTCCTTGAGCTGTACGGCGCCGAGCTGATCGACGGCTGGCTCGTGGCCGAGGAGGACGACGGGGTGGCGCTCGACGGCGTCCGCGTCGTGGCCCGTCCGCTGCTCATGCACGACGCCGACGCCGCCGCCGACATCGCCCGTACCGCCCTCGACCTGGCTATGGAGCTCGCACGATGACCCGATTCGAAGTGATTCCCGTCGAGGGCGTGGGCGAGGTGCGGCCCGGCGACGACGTGGCGGCCCTGCTCGCGGGCGCCGGCGTGCGTGACGGCGACATCGTGGTGGTCACGTCCAAGATCGTGAGCAAGGCCGAGGGACGCGTCCGCCGGGCGCCCGACCGCCGCCAGGCCGTCGAGGAGGAGACCGAGCGCGTGGTCGCCCGGCGCGGCGACACCGTGATCTCCCAGACCCGCCACGGCTTCGTCATGGCGGCCGCCGGGGTCGACGCCTCCAACACCGAGCCCGGCACCGTCCTGCTGCTGCCCGAAGATCCCGACGCGTCGGCCAGGCGCATCAGGGCGGGCCTGGGCGCGCGGGCGGGCGTGATCGTCTCCGACACGTCCGGCCGGCCCTGGCGCAACGGCCTCACCGACGTGGCCATCGGGGCGGCGGGCGTGCGGGTGCTCGACGACTTCCGCGGGGTCTCCGACGGCTACGGCAACGAGCTGAGCGTCACCGTGACGGCGCTGGCCGACGAGATCGCGAGCGCGGCCGAGCTGGTCAAGGGCAAGCTCGACGGCATCCCGGTGGCGATCGTGCGCGGGCTGGCCCACCTGGTCACCGACGACGACGGGCCCGGGGTGCGGCCGCTGGTGCGGGCGGCCGAGGACGACCTGTTCCGGTACGGGTCGGGCGACGTCGTGTTCGCGCGCCGTACGATCAGGGAGTTCGCCGACCGGCCGGTCGATCCTGAGGCGGTGCGCCGGGCGGTGGCCGCGGGCATCGCGGCGCCCGCGCCGCACCACACGACGCCGTGGCGGTTCGTGCTGGTCGAGTCGCCGGAGACGCGCGTCAAGCTGCTCGACGCGATGCGCGCGGCGTGGATCGCCGACCTGCGCGGCGACGGGTTCGGCGAGCAGTCGATCGCCAGGCGGGTCCGGCGCGGCGACGTGCTGCGCAACGCGCCGTACCTGGTGGTGCCGTGCCTGACGATGGAGGGGTCCCACACGTACCGCGACGCGCGGCGCAACGCCTCCGAGCGCGAGATGTTCGTGGTGGCGATGGGCGCGGGGGTGGAGAACTTCCTGATCCAGCTCGCCGTCGAAGGGCTCGGGTCGGCGTGGGTGTCGTCCACGATGTTCTGCCGGCCGGTCGTGCGCGAGGTGCTGGACCTGCCCGACTCATGGGACCCGATGGGCTGCGTGGCCGTGGGTCACGCGGCGGCCCCGCCGCGCGATCGCGCGCCCCGCGACCCGGCGGACTTCATCGCGACCCGCTGACTCCCACCTCGACAGAGCATTTACCGTTAGGAAAGTTTCCTTTACATTTGGTCCATCCCCCCATGTAAAGGAGCCGCTTTCATGCGAAGGATGCTCACGTGGATCGCGGTGGTGGCGGTCGCCGCCACCACCGCGGTCGTCAACACCACCCCCGCCTCAGCCCACGGATACGTCAACTCGCCCCCGAGCCGGCAGGCCAACTGCGCGCAGGGACGGGTGCCCAACTGCGGCACCATCATCTACGAGCCGCAGAGCGTCGAAGGGCCCAAGGGGCTGCGCAACTGCCACGCCAACCTGTCGCAGTTCGCCCAGCTGAGCGACGAGAGCAAGCCGTGGCCGGTCGCGTCCGTGGGCAGCACGGTCACCTTCACCTGGACCTTCACCGCCCGGCACGCCACGCTCAACTACGAGTACTACATCGGCAACACGCGGGTGGCCGTGTTCAACGGCAACGGACAGCAGCCGCCGGCGACGATCTCGCACTCGGTCAACCTGTCCGGCTTCTCCGGCCGCCAGAAGGTACTCGCCATCTGGAACATCGCCGACACCGCGAACGCGTTCTACTCCTGCATCGACCTCCAGATCGGCGGCGGCGGCCCCGGCCCGACCCCGACACCCACCCCGACCGCCACCCCGACCCCCACACCCACCCCCACGCCGACCCCGACCACCAGCCCGTCCGGGACGTGGCGCGCCGGTGTCGCGTACGCGGCCGGCAACACGGTCACGTACAACGGCGGGACGTACCGCTGCCTCCAGCCCCACACCTCCCTGACCGGCTGGGAACCCCCGAACGTCCCGGCCCTGTGGCAACGCGTCTGACCGGACGCACAGGGGCGCCACCCGGCGGGCGCCCCGCACCCCGGCACCCGTACGAGACGCGACCACCCGTACGGGACACGGCCTTCGCTGACGGTGGGGGCGGGTTACGGGGTGGGTCTGCAGGTGGGGTGGCAGAGGCGGCGGGCGAGGGCGGCGAGGAAGACGTCGATGATCTCGCCGGCCTCGCGGGCCTCGTGCAGGGAGCCGTTCGTGGCGGAGGTGATCTGGGTCAGGGCCGTACGGTCGGCGCCGCCGCCGAAGGCGATGACGATGATCTGTACCGGCCGGTCGGGCCTCCACTCGCGCCGCAGCGTGTCGAGGAGTTGTGCGAGCCCCACGCCGCCGCCGTCGTCCTTGCCGGCGGTGATCACCAGCAGGGAGTTGTTCATCTCCTCCCGGTATTCCCCCGTCACCTCCCGGAACCCGCTGAGGATGGCGTCGTACAGTGAGCTGTCGCGGCGCGGGTGGGCGGTGATGGTGGTGGTCATCTCGTCCAGGCGGCTGCGGCGGACCACCTGCCCGGTCTCGGGTTCGTTGATGGGCCCGAGACCGACGCGTTCCCGATAGCCCTTGATCCGGCCGAGCCCTCCGGCGAACTCCCACAGGCCCATGCGCGTGGAGGCCGGGAAGAGCCGGAGCCCGATCCTGGCGGCGTCCAGGGCCACCGTGACGCGGGTGCTGCCGTTCAGCGGCTCGGCCATGTGCTTGGAGGTGTCGGCCAGGACGAGGATGTTGGTGGGCGGGGCGAGCCGGCTCCACGCGCGCAGGGCCTCGTCGATGTCCTGTGGCGACACCGACGAGCGGGTTCTCGGGGCGGCGGCGGGGATCTGCGGGCCGGGCGAGATCGGCCCCTGGGCGCCGTCGCCGGACCGGAAGCCGGCCCGCCGGACGATCTCCTGCGCGGTCGGCCCCCGCAGCCAGCCGGCGAAGACGGTGGACGCCTCGGCCACGGCGGGGTCGGTGGCGGTGACCACGTATGGGTAGTCCAGGTTGATCGTGCCCTCGCGCGGGTGCAGTGCGACGACGGGGTCGGCCGACGGGCGCAGGTTGTGGTTCCAGACCGACTGCTCGGGGACGATCACGACGGGACGCTGCCAGAACGTCCGGTCGTCCACCGCCGTGAGCATGCTGCGGTAGTCGGGCGCGGAGCCGGCCTGCGCCCACCGGACGAACGCGGTGAGCGCCTTGTCCGCCTCCGGCCCGGTGCCGACGACGTCGCGGGCCGCGGCCACGGTGGCGATGCCGGCTCCGGCCAGGGACGGGTCCGGGACGCGTACGACGTCGGGCTCGTCGTCGGTGGGCGTCAGCCGCCCGCGCACGGTCGAGGGGAAGACCATGCGCCAGTTCATCTCGGTCCTGCCCACGGAGAACCGCTGCGCCAGCGACGACCGGGTGGCGAACACCAGCGGCGACGTGGCCACCACGCTCTCCCCCGCCGGCAGCGCGCTGGCGCCCTGCTGCCGGGCGAGCCTGATCCACGCCGAGGAGTCGGCGATCCACCCGTCGGGGCGCTCGCGCAGCACGCCCGCCCGGTCGCCGATCAGGGTGCGCAGGACGGTGGCCGGCGGCTGCTCGGTGACCAGGACCAG
>DASUCK010000592.1:0-16724 GCA_036276095.1 Nonomuraea sp.
GTCCTGACCCGGCACCACTCCATCACCGACATCCTGCGCTGGTCATACTGGCGCCGACGCCACCAAGCCACGGCCCGGCACTGCCACTACCAGCGCAGATCCGACCGATGATCGCGAAGTGTCACTGGAGTACTAGTTGCCCGTCGATCGTCGGGTCGCGTAGGCTGCAGGCGTCCTGTTCCCGACCCGTGAGGGCTGCTACGTGAGGATCTGAGGTCGCGGGCACCGCGCCGTTCCGCCCTGTCGTGGGCATGTGCGCGCACACCTGGACCTCCGGCGACCCCGTTTCGCCAGCCTCCGTCGCGAACCCCGGCGTCATGGCTCCTCGTGTCGCGTTACATCAGCGGTGATTCCCGCCAAGTCACGAAATTTCGACTTTTGTGATGGGAGCCGCCTTATGTCTTTTTCCATTGTCGTCGACCACGTGTCCTTCACCTGGCCGGACGGCACCACGGTGCTCGACGGGCTCGACGCCGCCTTCCCCGCCGGACGCACCGGCCTCATCGGGGTCAACGGGTCGGGCAAGTCCACCCTGTTGAAGATCATCGCCGGTGGGCTGGCCCCTCGGTCCGGGTCGGTGACGGTGTCCGGCGTGGTCGCGTACCTGCCGCAGAACGTCCCGCTGGCGGCCGCCCGTACCGTGGCCGACCTGCTGGAGATCAGCGGGAAGCGGGCGGCGCTGCACGCCATCGAGAGCGGCGACGTCGCCGAGGAGCACTTCTCCGCGATCGGGGACGACTGGGACGTCGAGGAGCGGGCCCGGGCCGAGCTGGACCGGGTCGGACTGGCCCACGTCGGGCTGGACCGCACGGTCGGCACGCTGTCCGGCGGCGAGACCGTCATGGTCGCGCTGGCCGCGCAGCTGCTGAAGCGGCCCGACGTGCTGCTGCTCGACGAGCCCACCAACAACCTCGACCTCGACGCCCGCGAGCGGCTCTACGCCGCCGTGTCGGCGTGGGCGGGCGTGCTCGTCGTGGTCAGCCACGACCGGGCGCTGCTGGAGCTCGTCGACCAGGTCGCCGAGCTGCGCGAGGGCGTCGTGCGGTGCTACGGCGGCAACCTGGGCGACTACGAGGCGCAGGTCGCGGCCGAACAGGAGGCCGCCGAGCGCATGGTCCGCACCGCCGAGGGGGAGGTGCGGCGGCAGCAGCGCGAGCTGATCGAGGCCAGGACCCGGGTCGACCGGGGCATCCGGGCCGGCAAGAAGGCGGCCGCGACCAAGAGGGCGCCGAAGATCGTCGCGAACGGGCTCAAGCGCAAGGCCCAGGTGACCGCCGGCCGGACGATCAACCTCCATCAGGAGAAGCTGGAGGAGGCGCGCGAGCGGCTGGCCGAGGTGGAGCAGGCGGTGCGGGACGACGCCGAGATCCGCATCGAGCTGCCGGGCACCGCCGTCCCGGCCGGGCGCACGGTCCTCACCCTCCCCCTCGACCCTCCACCGGGCCGTCCGGCGGAGCGCGGGCCGGTGGAGGGTACCCACCCGGACGGGGACCGCGCGGAGGGCGGCGCGGAGGACGGCGCCCGCGAAGCCGCCGCGCGGGCGCTGGAGGCGCTGGTCATCCGGGGGCCGGAGCGGATCGCGTTGCTGGGGCCGAACGGGTCCGGCAAGACCACGCTGCTCAAGCGGATCGTCGAGCGGGGCGCGCACGTCCCGGTCGGCTACCTGCCGCAGCGGCTCGACCTGCTGGACGACGCGCTGAGCGTGGTCGACAACGTGCGGGCGGTGGCGCCGGCGGCGCCGGTCAACGAGGTGCGGGCGCGGCTGGCGCGGTTCCTGTTCCGCGGCGCGCGGGCCGAGCAGTCGGTCGGCACGCTGTCGGGCGGCGAGCGCTTCCGCGCGACCCTGGCCGCGCTGTTGTCGGCCGACCCGCCGCCGCAGCTGCTCCTGCTCGACGAGCCGACCAACAACCTGGACCTGCCGAGCGTCCGCCAGCTCGCGCAGGCGCTGTCGGCCTACCGGGGGGCGCTCGTCGTGGCCTCGCACGACCTGCCGTTCCTGGAGACGCTCGGGATCACCCGCTGGCTGCGGCAGGACCGCGAGGAGGGGCTGACGGAGCCGTGATTGACCACGCACATTGACGGACTGGGAGCAACCGGGCAATAGTGTGGCAGGTGGCTGCACCCCGGTTGATCTCGTGTGTTCTCGCGTTAGCGACGCTCACCGCGTGCTCCTCGACCGCCCCCACGCCGGAGGGCGGCGAGCCCAGGGTCGGCGGCGTCGCCGGCGGCAAGGGCGCCGCCCCGGTCGACGGCGGCGGCCCGTCCTCCGGGAGTCCGAGCCCGGCCGCGCTCACCCCGGAGGCGTACAAGGCGGAGCTGGGCAGCAGGCACAAGTCCCTGACGGCGGCGATCGGCGCCATGGCCAGGGCCCGCGGGGTCAAGGCGCTCGACCAGCGGGTGGCCAAGGCCGAGGAGGCGCTGAGCGGCGCCGCCGAGGCGCTGGGCGCCGTCAGTCCGCCCGCGGCGGTGAGCGCCCAGCACGAGGCGTACGTCGCCGGCCTGCGCGACTTCGCCGCCGAGCTGGGCGACGCCGGGGGCAAGGTCGGCGCGCGGGACCTGTGCACGTCCTCGGCGGTCCTCGCCGACCTCGACGACAAGCTGGCCGCGCTGGACGAGGCGGGCGAGGCGCTGGAGGAGGCCGGCGACTACCCGGCCGACGTCGTGGCCGTGAAGGCGGGGAAGAAGCAGACGCGGCGGCTGAGCAACGGCTCGTTCATCCGGCGGGGCACGCTCAACGGCCGCAGCTCGCTGGAGATCGACAACGGCGCGCCGCGGGACGCCGTGGTCACCGTGGTGCGCGGCGGCAGCAAGGCGTTCAGCGTGTACGTGCGCAAGAAGACCAAGTACAAGGTGCGCGGCGTACGCGACGGCAACTACAAGATCTTCTTCACGCACGGGGTGGACTGGGACGGCAAGAGCCGCGCGTTCACGCGGGAGTGCAGCTTCGAACGGTTCCAGCGGTCGGTGACGTTCAAGACGACGTTCACCGCCACGCAGATCCGCTGGCACGACTGGCGGATCACGTTGCACGCCATCTCGGGAGGCAACGCCCGCACGGCCCCCGTCGACCCGGACGACTTCCCCGGCTGACCCCGGCACGATCGGATCTCCGGGCGCGGGCCCGGCCAAGGACTTCAGGCGCGAGCGGCCGGGCGCGCGACCGCGCTTTCACGTCCGTCGGCGGCAAGCCTCGCGCGCGTCCCGCGAACCCGAAATCGGGAATCTTCCCGCGGTGATCATCGGGCGCGGGTTACGCTCAGTGCTCATGTTCTCGACTCCCGGAGAGCACCGTGGCCATCGATCTGGTAAGGCGGCGCGAGTGGCAGGCGCGGGCGCCGCGCGGCACGTACACACAGCTTGAGTCCACCAAAGGGGTGAAAGTGCACTACACGGGCGGCAGGGTCGCCCCCAGTCTCGTGGACGACCACGACCAGTGCGCCGAGCTGGTCCGGTCCATCCAGGGCTACCACATGGACGGCAACGGCTGGATCGACATCGGCTACTCCTACATAGCGTGTCCGCACCGGAAGGTGTTCGAGGGGCGCGGGCTCCACCACCTGCCCGCCGCCAACGGTCCCGGGCTCAACGCCGGCCATTACGCGGTGCTCGGGCTGGTCGGCAACTCGGGCCTGGTGCAGCCGCCCGACGGGGTGCTGCACGCGATCCTGGACGCGATCCAGTACCTCCGCGACCACGGCCACGCCGGCCGCGAGATCAAGGGCCACCGCGACGGCTACGCCACCGACTGCCCAGGCGACGCCCTCTACGCCTGGGTGCGCAGGGGCGCGCCCCGCCCCGACGGCCCTCCGCCGGCCCCCGGACCGGACGCGCCGCCCTTCCCCGGCCGGCTGCTGACGTACCCGCCGGTCACGCGGGGCGAGGACGTCCGCACCTGGCAGCGGCAGATGCGGACACGGAGCTGGCAGCTGGCCGTGGACGGCGCGTACGGGCCCGAGTCGCAGGAGGTGTGCCGCCGGTTCCAGCGTCAGCAGGGCATCGCCGCCGACGGCATCGTCGGGCCGATGACGTGGCGGCTGACGTGGGAGGCGCCGATCACCTGACCGCGGCGGCCGATCAGGAAGGCGGCGTCCGGCCGAGGGCGGCGCCCGATCACGGAGGCGGCGGACGCTTGATCGACCCCGGGGTCACCCGCCCATCGGGGCGCCGCCTACTATCCGAACATGGAACTGGCAGCGGGTTTCGAGCCGGCGACCCGGGACGACTGGCGGGCGCTGGCCCTGGAGGTTCTGCGCAAGTCCGGCGTCGAGGCGGTCTCGCCGGAGGAGGCGCTGTCCAGCGCCACCTATGACGGGCTCACAGTGGCGCCCTTGTACGACATCGACGACCTGCCGGGCGAGCCGGGGCCTCCGGGGGCGCCGCCGTACGTGCGCGGGTCGCGCGCCTTGTCCGGCTGGGACGTGCGGCAGCGGCACGCCGTGCCCGATCCGGAGGCGGTGCTGGCCGACCTGGAGAACGGCGTCACCTCGCTGTGGCTCGTGGTCGGCGACGGCGCGATCCCGGTGGGCGCGCTGGAGAGCGTGCTCAAGGACGTCCCTCTCGACCTGGCGCCCGTGGTGCTGGAGGCGGGGGCGCTGGCGGGCGAGGCCGCCGAGGCGCTGTTCCGGCTGGCCGAGGCCCGCGGCGCCGGGCTGAGCGGCAACCTGGGCGCCTCCGGCGCGGGCGGGGCCGAGCTGGCGGCGCGGTGCCTGGCCGGGCACCCCGGGCTGCGGGCCGTCACCGTCGACGCCACACCCTTCCACGACGCGGGCGGCGGCGACGCCGAGGAGCTGGGGTGCTCGATCGCGCGGGGCGTCGCGGAGCTGCGGACGCTCACCGGAGCGGGGCTCTCCGTCCGGGAGGCGCTGGGGCAGGTCGAGTTCCGGTACGCCGCCACCGCCGACCAGTTCGCCACGATCGCCAAGCTGCGGGCCGCCCGGCGGCTGTGGGCCAGGGTCGCCGAGGTCTGCGGCGAGCCCACGCACGGCGGCCAGCGGCAGCACGCCGTCACCGGCTCGGCCATGATGACCGCCCGCGACCCATGGGTGAACATGCTCCGTACGACGCTCGCCTGCTTCGCCGCCGGGGTGGGCGGGGCCGAGGCGGTGACCGTGCAGCCGTTCGACGCCTGCCTGGGGCTGCCGGACGCGTTCGCGCGGCGCATCGCCCGCAACACGCAGTCGCTGCTGCTGGAGGAGGCCGGGATCGGCCGGGTGATCGACCCGGCCGGCGGCTCGTGGTACGTCGAGCGCCGCACCGCCGACCTGGCCGAGCGGGCGTGGGACTGGTTCCAGGAGATCGAGGCCGCGGGCGGGATCGACGCGGCCGCCGGCCTGGTCCGCGAACGGCTCGCCGCCACCCGCGCCCGCCGCGCCGCCGACATCGCCCACCGCCGCTTCCCGATCACCGGCGTCAGCGAGTTCCCCGACCTCCACGAGAAGCCCCTCCGCCGCCCGTCACCGCAGAAGGGGGAAGGGCTGCCAGCGGGCGAGGCGGACATGCCCCGCGACGCGACGGCGACGCCACCGGCGGCGGCCGGGCAGCCCGGAGGTGAGACGGCGACGCCACCGGCGTCGGCCGCGGAAGGGGCCGGGGTGGCGGTGGAGGCGGGGTTGCCGAAGGTGCGGTACGCCGCGGAGTTCGAGGCGCTGCGGGATCTGGCGGAGGCGCGGGCGGAGCGGCCCAGGGTGTTCCTGGCGACCATCGGGCCCCTCGCCGCGTACACCGCGCGGGCCGCGTTCGCCGCGAACCTGTTCCAGGCGGGCGGGCTGGCCACCGAGACCGCAGGGCCGGGCACGGACCCCGAGCAGATCGCCACCGCGTTCGCCGTGAGCGGCACGACCGTCGCCTGCCTGTGCTCCAGCGACAAGCTGTACGCCCAGCACGCCGCCGCCGTCGCCGCCGCCCTGCGCAAAGCGGGCGCGAAGAAGGTGTGGCTGGCGGGGAAGGGGCAGTACGACGGCGTGGACGCCACCCTCCACGCCGGCTGCGACGCGCTGCACGTGCTCCGCACGACCTTCGAGGACCTGGAGGTAACCCGATGATCCCCGACTTCTCCGGCATCCCGCTCAGCAGCCTGCCGAAGGAGGCCGACGAACGCCCCGCGCCCGCGGGAGAGGTCTGGGAGACCCCGGAGGGCATCGGCGTCAAGCCGCTCTACACCGCCCGCGACCTCGACGGGCTGGACTTCCTGCGGACGTACCCGGGCGTGGCGCCGTACCTGCGGGGCCCGTACCCGACGATGTACGTCAACCAGCCGTGGACGATCCGCCAGTACGCGGGGTTCTCCACCGCCGAGGACTCCAACGCCTTCTACCGGCGCAACCTGGCCGCCGGGCAGAAGGGGCTGTCAGTCGCCTTCGACCTGGCCACCCACCGCGGCTACGACTCCGACCACCCGCGCGTGGCCGGCGACGTCGGCATGGCCGGCGTGGCCATCGACTCCATCTACGACATGCGCCGGCTGTTCGACGGCATCCCGCTCGACCGGATGTCGGTGTCGATGACCATGAACGGCGCCGTGCTGCCCGTCCTCGCCCTCTACATCGTGGCCGCGGAGGAGCAGGGCGTGGCCCCGGAGCAGCTGGCCGGCACCATCCAGAACGACATCCTCAAGGAGTTCATGGTCCGCAACACCTACATCTACCCGCCCGGACCCTCCATGCGGATCATCTCCGACATCTTCGCCTACACCAGCGCGAGGATGCCGAAGTTCAACTCCATCAGCATCTCCGGCTACCACATCCAGGAAGCCGGCGCCACCTGCGATCTTGAGCTGGCGTACACGCTGGCCGACGGACTGGAATACCTGCGGGCGGGCACGGGCGCCGGGCTCGACGTCGACGCCTTCGCACCCCGGCTGTCGTTCTTCTGGTGCATCGGCATGAACTTCTTCATGGAGGTCGCCAAGCTGCGCGCCGCCCGCCTGCTGTGGGCCAAGCTGGTCAAGGGCTTCGGGGCCAGGAACCCCAAGTCGCTGAGCCTGCGTACGCACAGCCAGACCTCCGGGTGGTCGCTGACCGCCCAGGACGTGTTCAACAACGTCGTACGCACCTGCGTCGAGGCCATGGCCGCCACCCAGGGCCACACCCAGTCGCTCCACACCAACGCCCTCGACGAGGCCCTCGCCCTGCCCACCGACTTCTCCGCCCGCATCGCCCGCAACACCCAGCTCCTCCTCCAGCAGGAGTCGGGCACGACCCGGGTCATCGACCCCTGGGGGGGCTCCTACTACGTCGAGCGCCTCACCCACGACCTCGCCGGGCGGGCCTGGGCGCACATCCAGGAGGTGGAGGCGGCCGGCGGCATGGCCAAGGCCATCGAGGCGGGGCTGCCCAAGCTCCGCATCGAGGAGGCGGCGGCACGTACGCAGGCGCGCATCGACTCGGGGCGGCAGCCGGTGATCGGGGTCAACACGTACCGGGCCGAGGGCGACGAGGCCGTCGAGGTGCTGAAGGTCGACAACAGCGCCGTACGCGCCCAGCAGCTCGACAAGCTGGCCCGGCTCAGGGCCGAACGCGACGGCGACGCGGCGCGGCGGGCGCTCGACGCGCTCGCCAAGGCCGCCGCCAACCCCGCGCCCGGCCTGGAGAACAACCTGCTCAAGCTGTCGGTGGACGCCGCCCGCGCCAAGGCCACGGTGGGTGAGATCTCCGAGGCGCTGGAGCGGGTGTTCGGCCGGCACGCCGAGCAGGTCCGTACGATCTCAGGGGTGTACCGCGACGAATCGGGCCGGTCGGCCACCATCGAACGCGTCCGGCAGGCGTGCGCCGACTTCGAGCGCGCCGAGGGCCGACGTCCCCGCATCCTGGTGGCCAAGATGGGGCAGGACGGCCACGACCGCGGCCAGAAGGTGATCGCCACCGCCTTCGCCGACCTCGGCTTCGACGTCGACGTCGGGCCGCTGTTCCAGACGCCGGAGGAGGTCGCCCGGCAGGCGGTCGAGGCCGACGTCCACATCGTCGGCGTGTCGTCGCTGGCGGCGGGGCACCTGACGCTGGTGCCCGCGCTGCGCACGGCGCTGGCCGAGCTGGACGCCGCCGACATCATGATCGTCGTCGGCGGGGTCATCCCGCCGGGGGATCACGCCGAGCTGCGGGCGGCGGGCGCCGCGGCGATCTTCCCGCCCGGCACCGTGATCGCCGACGCCGCCCTCGACCTGCTGGAGCAGCTCACACGCCGGCACACAGGGTGATGTCGACGGACCGCTCGATGGACACGGGGGACGTGATGCGCAGGGTGACCCGGTGGGTGCTCCCCGTGCCGGTGAGCCTGGGCGGCGAGGCCAGGTATCGCCGGCCGTTCTCGGGGACGGCGGCGGTGTGGCGGCCCACGACGGACCCGTTGACGAGCCAGGTGTAGCGGAGCGTCAGCGGCCCGCCGGTGCGCGCCACGACCGCCCGCGGCGTCACCTGCGGGCCGGCCCAGCAGTCGCCGTTGCGCGTGCCGTCCAGGCGGAAGGTGACGAGGCGGAGCGAGCCTGTGGCGGCGGCCGGGGTCGTGCCGGTGGTGGCGGTCGTGGTCGGGACCGGTTCCGGCGTGCCGTCGAATTGCGGTGTCGGTCGTGCGGTGCCCGTCCTGGTCCTCTGCGGGCTCCGGGTCGTGGCCGGGGTGCTCGCGGCGTCCGTGGTCGCGACGTTCTCCGCCTTGGGGGTCGGCGTGGTGGGGGTGAGCCACATGATGGCGGCGGCGAGGGCCAGCACGGACACGCCGGAGATGCCGGCGATCAGCACCGTCTTCACCCGCCTCCGCCCGCTCCGCCGGGTCGGCGCCTTCCCGCCGGTGCCCGGCTCGCCCGCGACGAGGATGTCCACGAACGCCGACCGCCGCTCCTCCCCCGGCCCCTCGCCGTGGCCCGGGGAGGCGGTGAACGCGGGGCCGCCGCAGGCGACGTGCCCGCCAGAGCCGGTATGCCCACCGGCGCCAGGGTGCCCGCCAGAGCCGGGGTGCCCGGCGGAGGCCGTGGGCGCAGCAGGTGCCCGGCTCTGCCGCTCCGGTGGCGCGGCGGCGTCCGATCGCGGGCTGGAGGACGCGGGTGGAGCGGCGTGGGCGGCGGGCGTCAGGGGCTCTTCCGGCATCGGGAAGCGGGTGGAGGTCCGGCGAGGCAGTGGCGGCCGACGCGGCTCCGCGCCGTGCTGCCGGCCCGCTTCCGCGCCGTATCGCGGGCTCGGTTCCGCGCCGTGCTGCCGGCCCGCTTCGGCGCCGTACCGCGGGCTCGGTTCCGCGCCGTGTTGCCGGCCCGGTGCCGCGTCGCGGTGGTGGTCCGTCTCCGGCGTGTCGTGGTAGGGCGCGCGAGCGGGACCGCGGGGCGGGGGCTCGCCGGCTGCCCGGGATCGGGTGGGGGCCGGTGGCGTGGTGTAGTCGTCGGGGGCGAGGTGGGGTGGCGAGGCGAGGGGCTGGGGCCGTTCGGTGCGGAAGAGGCCGAGGAGGACGTCGCGCATCGCCGGGCGGGCGGCGGGGTCCTTGGACAGGCAGGCGGCCACGATGTCGCGTAGCGGACCGGGGACGCCGGCGATTCCCGGCGGCTCGTGGCGGATGCGGTTGATGACGGCGGGCAGGGGGGCGGTGCCGAAGGGCGGGGCGCCGGTGGCGGCGAAGGTGATCACGCCGGCCCAGGCGAAGACGTCCGCCGGGGCTCCGGCCTCCTGCCCCGTGAGCTGCTCAGGCGCCAGGTACGCGGGCGTCCCCGCGAGGTTGCCCATCGCGCTCACCCCGGCCGTGAACGCCCCGGCGATGCCGTAGTCGACCACCCGCGCACCGTCCGGCGCGAGGAGCACGTTCGCCGGCCGGAGATCCAGGTGGAGCACGCCCGCCTGGTGCAGAGCGTCCAGCGCGGTGGCGGTCGCCACGGCGAGCCGCGTCAGTTCCGTCCCGCCGACCGGGCCGGTCTCCTGCAGGGAGGGCCCGTCGACGTACGCGAAGACGATGTACGCCCTGCCGCTGGTCGAGGCGTCGAGTACCGGCGCGAGGCAGAACGGCTCCACCCGGCGCGCGGCGTCGAAGGAGGCGGCGAGACGATCGCTCTCGGCGAGCCCCTCGCGCAGCACCTTGACGGCGACGGGGGTGCCGTTGCGCGCCTGGCCGAGGTAAGCCACACCGTGGCCGCCCGCGCCGAGCCTCCCGACCAGCCGGTAGGGTCCCACCGCTGCCGGGTCGCCCTCGCGGAGGGGTTCGACGTTGGGCATGAGGGGAGTGACTCCTGTGACGGCTGAGAACAGAACTCCAGCACCCTACTGGCATAAGTCAAAACATGTCAGAAGTTACGCTGATCAGTCGGGAAGAAAGGAGTAAGCCGGGTGCACTCGCTGGAGGACTACGCCGAGGGCGTACGCGCGGGCTCGCGTACGTGGATCGCCCGCGCCATCACGCTGGTCGAGTCGACCAGGTCCGACCACATGGCCCTCGCCCAGCGGCTGCTCGTCGCACTCACCCCGCACACGGGACACGCCCGCCGGATCGGCGTCTCCGGCGTGCCGGGGGTGGGCAAGTCCACGTTCATCGACGCCTTCGGCACGCTGCTCACCGGGCAGGGGCACAAGGTCGCGGTCCTCGCGGTCGACCCGTCCTCCACCCGTACGGGGGGCAGCATCCTGGGCGACAAGACCCGCATGTCCCGGCTGGCGGCCGACCCCGCCGCGTTCATCAGGCCGTCGCCCACGTCCGGCACGCTCGGCGGCGTCGCGAAGGCGACCAGGGAGGCCATGGTCGTGGTGGAGGCGGGCGGGTTCGACGTGGTGCTGGTCGAGACCGTCGGCGTGGGGCAGTCGGAGACCGCCGTGGCCGACATGGTGGACACGTTCCTGCTGCTCACCCTGGCCCGTACCGGCGACCAGCTGCAGGGCATCAAGAAGGGCGTGCTGGAGCTGGCGGACGTGATCGCGGTCAACAAGGCCGACGGCGAGCACCAGCTGCCGGCCAGGAAGGCCGCCCGGGAACTGGCCGGGGCGCTGCGCATGCTGCGGTCGGACACCACGCCGCCGCCCGTGCTGACCTGCAGCGGACTCACCGGCGACGGCCTGGAGAAGCTGTGGCGGCAGATCCTCGCGCACCAGGACGCGCTCGACCTGGCCGCCAAGCGCCGCGCCCAGCAGGTGGGCTGGACGTGGACGCTGGTGCGCGAGCGGCTCCTGGCGGAGTTGCGGAACGATCCCGAGGTGGCGGCGATCAAGGAGGAGGTCGAGCGGGAGGTGCTGGCCGGGGCGCTGACCCCGGCACTCGCCGCCGACCGCCTCCTGTCCGCCTTCAAACGCCCCTGACGGGCCCCTGGCGACCGGGCGACGCGGTCATTGACGTCACGAAGGCCCCCGCGGCGACGGTCTAGGGTCTGATCACGCGCTTCTCGGTCACGATGGCGGTGATCAGGTCGTGGGGGGTCACGTCGAAGGCCGGGTTCAGCGCCCGCGTGCCCTCGGGCGCCACCCGTACGCCCCTGATGGACACGATCTCGTCGGCGCCGCGGTCCTCGATCTCGATGTGCTCGCCGGAGGGCGTGCTCGGGTCGATCGTGGACTCCGGCGCGACCACGACGAACGGCACGCCGGCGCGCTCGGCGGCGAGCGCCAACGCGTACGAGCCGATCTTGTTTGCGGTGTCGCCGTTGGCGGCGATGCGGTCGGCGCCGATGAGCACCGCGTCCACCTCGCCCCTGGCCAGCAGGTACGCCCCCGCCGAGTCGGCGATGAGCCGGTGCGGCGCGCCCATCCTGGCCAGCTCCCAGGTCGTGAGCCGGGCGCCCTGCAGCAGCGGCCGGGTCTCCAGTGCGAGCACCTCGGCCAGCCGCCCGCGCTCGTGGAGCGTGCGCGCGACACCGAGCGCGGTGCCGCGCTCGACGGCGGCGAGCCCGCCGCTGTTGCACACGGTCATGACGCGCAGCCGGTCGCCCTCCAGCAGATCGGCGCCCCGCTCCCCCATCGCCACGCAGGCGGCGATGTCGTCGTCGCGTACCCGCAGCGCGGCCGCCAGCACCGCCTCGCGGCCCCCGGGCAGGTGGGCGACGGCCTGGTCGACACCCCACGCCAGGTTGACGGCCGTGGGCCGGGCGGCGCGGAGCCGGGCGATCTCGGCGGCGTCGCCGTCGGCCAGCACGACGCCGAGCGCTCCGGCCACGCCGAGCGCGGGCGCGCCGCGCACGGCCAGCCGCTGGATGGCCTCGACCAGCTCATCCACGGTGTGGACGCGGAGCATCACACACTTGTCGGGCAGCAGCGTCTGGTCCACGAGCTCGACCGCGCCGTCCACCCAGTCAATCGTCCTCACGGGGCCAACGTACCGCGTCAGTGTTCGGCCAGGACGATCACCGAGTCCTGCTCGCCGAGCACGATGGGGTCGGTCTTGCTCGGGTTGAGAACGATGCCGTAGTGCGGCGGGGCGTTGCGGTTGGCGGCGCTGCGGTAGCCGATGGCGGTCTCGCCGCGGCGGCGGGCCGACTCGATGACCGTGGCGAACGTCACGCGCGTCCCCGTCCTGACGTACGCGCCCGCCGGACGCGGGTAGATCTCCGACCCGCACGAGTCGAACAGGTAGCCGAAGACCTCGGCGAGGTGCCGGTTCTCGGCGAGCTGGGCCAGCAGCAGGCCGATGACGGTGTCGCTGATCACGATGTCGTCGGCCTCGGTGACCTCGGCCAGCGCGCGGTTGTTCTCGTCGTGCATCTCGCTGACGATCGAGTGCTGCCCGCCGAGCGTGCTCTGCATGTCGCGGAGCTGGAGCAGGGTCATGAGGGTGCGCGTGTCGGCGTGGCGGGGTTCGAAGCGGTCGTCGGACAGCACGATGACGTGCTGGAACAGGCCGACGCCGAGCGACTCCAGGGCGTACCGGTCGGTGGTGTCGCAGTCCTTGACGTTGACGGTGAGGTTGTGCAGGCCGGCGAGGCCGGACCCGGCCCTGGGGTGGTCGGCGGCGATGTCCAGCACCGAGCCAGGGGCGACGTAGGCGTCGAGGAGGCGGACGATCTGCTCGGCCCGGCCGTTCCAGTTGAGCACCAGCGTGCGCTCGGGCTCGGGCTGCTGCGGCGGGGCCTCGACGATGGCGGACTCGTCCACGGACGGCCTGCCGGCGGCCAGGCGCACGTGCGAGTCGTCGTGCGCGATGACGATGACCTGGTCGTCGGCCTCGATCACGGTGTCGGACGGCGGGTTGAGCACCACCCCGGAGGGCCGGCGCAGGCCGATCACGGAGGCGGTCTGGTAGGCGTGCAGCGCGTCCCCGTACGTGACGCCGACGAGCTTCTTCGGGGTGCGCATGTAGATCTCGCCGCCGTCGAAGTTGAGCAGGTCCATGCAGACCACGGACATGCCCGACTGGCGCGAGGACTGCACGATGAGCCGGGCGGCGGTGTCGTCGGAGTCGACCAGGTGCACGTCCGGGCCGCCGGCCAGGCGGGCGGCGGCGAGGTTGCGGCTGGAGGCGAGCGCGGCCACCACGGGCGGGTGGACGCCGTCGCGCTTGGCCAGGGCGAGAAGGATCTTGATGACGTGCGCGTCCGGGTCCTCGCCCTCGGGCGAGAGCACGACGACGGAGGCGGCCGCGGCCAGGTTCATCAGCGCGAGGTCGTGCGGCTCGGTGGGCCGGCCCGTACGGCACACCAGGCGGGTCCTGCCGAGGTCGCCGACGTGCTCGCGGATGGCTTCCTCCATCTCCAGCTTGTCGTGGTCGGCGAGCACCGCGATGACCGAGCCCTTCTGGCTGGCGTGCGCCTTGACCAGCTCGCCCACGATCGTGAACACCTGGTCCGACCACCCGAGCACCACCGTGTGCCCCGACTCCACGATCCGCGAGCGGCCCCTGCGCAGGCGGTCCACCTTCTGCTTGAGGCCGTTCGAGAGCAGGCCGACGAGCATGCTGACGATGAACAGGCCGCCGAGGGAGCAGACGAACATCACCGCGAGGTAGGCGACGGAGCCCTGATCACTGGCGATCTTGAGCGGGGACAGCGCGTGCATGATGGTGATCCACAACACCTCGCCGGCATGGCTCGCGCCCTCCGGCTCGCCCGGCGCCAGCCACAGCGTGAGCGCCGTCACGATCACGACGAGCGCCGCCGACACCATCGCCAGCCAGCCGATCAGCGACGCGGTGCCCCGCGACATCGTGTTGTCGAACCAGTACCGCACACGTTCACGGAACGTGACCTTCGACACTTCCCCGATACCTCCGCTAAAGGAGTGATTTGCCCCAGCAGACCAAGGTACCGGGCGATCACCGCTTCCGCATGACCACCGGTAACGTATCGCCCATGGTGAGCCCCCTCACAGCCGGCGACCCGGCCGAGCTGGGCCCGTACCGTCTGGCCGGACGGCTCGGCGAAGGCGGGCAGGGCGTCGTCTACCTCGCCCACGGGGCCGACGGCGAGCCGGTCGCGATCAAGCTGCTGAGCGCCGGCGACCAGGCCACCCGGGCGCGGCTGGCCCGCGAGCTGTCCGCTCTGGAAGGCATCGCGTCCTTCTGCACGGCGCGGGTGCTCGACGTCGCGGCCGACGGGCCGCGGCCGTACGTGGTGAGCGAGTTCGTCGACGGGCCGTCGCTGGCCGACCGGGTGCGCGAGCGCGGGCCGCTGCGTGGCGGCGAGCTCGAACGCCTGGTCGTCGGCACCGCCACCGCGCTGGCCGCCATCCACGCCGCCGGCATCGTGCACCGCGACTTCAAACCCGCCAACGTGCTGCTCGGGCCCGACGGACCGCGGGTGGTGGACTTCGGGATCGCGCGGGCCGAGGAGGCCGCGACCATGACGTCCGGGCTGATCGGCACGCCCGCTTACCTGGCGCCCGAGCAGATCGGGGGCTCGCCGGCCTCCCCGGCGTCCGACGTGTTCGCGTGGGCGGCGTCGATGGTGTACGCGGCCACGGGGGTCAGCCCGTTCGGGGCGGACACCGTTCCGGCGGTGCTCCATCGCGTCCTGCACGCCACACCCGACCTCGCGCCGCTGCCCCCGCGCCTGCGCGGGCTGCTCGCGTCCTGCCTGGCGAAGAGCCCATCGGCCCGGCCCTCGGCCCGGCAGCTGATGGTCTCCTTGGTCACCCCCAACGCGCCCCTCCCCCGCCCGGCGCCCCCGCCTCCCACCGCCGGCGCCGGCTCAGCGCGGGACGGCAACGCCCCCGCCGGGCCGCAGGGGCCGGCGGTCACCACGGGGCCGGTGCGGCGGTCGCCCTCGCGCGGGCTGGTGGCCGGGGTGGCCGCGGTCGCGGTGGCCGTCCTCGCCGCGGGAGCCGCCGCGGCGATCATGCTCGGCCGCGCGCCCGCGACCCCGCTGGACGACCGGACCGCGTCGGCCGCCCCGCCCGCCACGCGGACCTCGGCGCCCGACGAGTCGTCACCCGGACCGACGTCCGCCGGACCCGCGTCCACCGCCCCGACCTCGGCCGAGTCGCCGTCCATTCGTTCGCCGTCCGGCGGGCCGTCGGACGGCGGCACGCCCACGCGGCCGGGAGACGCCTCCGACCTGAAGATCCCGGCCGCGTTCGCGGGCGAGTGGGCCGGCCACACCACCAGCACCAACCCCCTCGACTCCGACGGCGCCGAGAACACCGTCGAGTTGGAGGAGGGCGAGTCCACCGCGTCCTGGTCGGAGAAGGATGCCGACGACGACTGCGCGGGCACGATCACCCTCACCAAGGTGGCGGACACCGAGCTGACGTTCCAGCTGGGCCAGAACGACGGCAACTGCATCGCCGGCACCATCTGGCTGCGGCTGCGGGGCGACGCCGTCGCCTACACGTGGCGGGACGTACCGGGCCCGGGCCTTGTCACTCAGACCGGTACGCTCACCAAGAAGTGACGAGATTCCCACCGAATATTGCCGAATCTCCCGCCAAAACCCTTCGACATCGGAGCCCATGGCCCTGATCATTGACGTTATGTCTGTGATTAAGGAGGTGCCGTTTCCCAGCCCCGACTCCCCCGAACTCCCGATGAACATCTGGCTCGACGACGGCGACTCCGCCATCGATGTGATCGACGCCCTGGCTCTGTCGCCGTTCGCGACGGGAGCCCAGCCGTGGTCCCGCCAGGCCAACCTGGAGCGCGTACGCCCGGACGCCCCGCTCCGGCCGGCCGCAGGGAGCGTGGTGCGCACCGCGCGGGTCGAGGACGGCTCGGAGTCGCGGCTCATCTGCGGCGACGGCTGGACCCTGCGGGTGGTGCGGCACCGCAACCGCACCGCCGTGGTCAGCGTGACGGCGGTGGACGAGGACCTCGCCCGGTCGGTGCTGCGGGAGAGCATCGAGGGCGCCGAGGAGGCCGTGCCCGAGACCGACCACGTCGAGATGGGCTTCTGGTGGCGGGGCACCCACGGCGGCAACCGATCGGAAAAACCGATCACCGCGCAACCGTGGGCCGAGATCTGCGGCAACTACTCCGGCAAGGTCCGCCCGGGCCTCGACCGGCTGATGTCCATCACGCCCGACGACGTGACCGGCCGCCTCGTCCTCCTCCACGGCCAGCCCGGCACCGGCAAGACGACGCTGCTGCGCGCCCTGGCCAAGCAGTGGCGCGAGTGGTGCCAGGTCGACTGCGTGCTCGACCCCGAGCGGCTGTTCAACGAGCCCGGCTACCTCATGGAGGTCGCGGTCGGCTACGACCACGACGAGGAGACGCAGCGGTGGCGGCTGCTCGTCCTGGAGGACTGCGACGAGCTGATCAGCGCCGGCGCCAAGGCGCAGGCGGGGCAGGGCCTGTCGCGCCTGCTCAACCTGACCGACGGCCTGCTCGGGCAGGGCCGCGACGTGCTGGTC
>DASUCK010000593.1:0-7134 GCA_036276095.1 Nonomuraea sp.
CGATCCCGCAGCGGTAGGCGTCGGAGATGGCCTCGATCACCGACTGGGGGATCTGGGTCCCGGCCGCGCCGTCGAGGTAGGCGTAGCCGTCGTTGAGGGCGGGGTAGCAAGCGCGCACCGAATTAATGGGGAAAGGCATGATATGTAGATGCTCACCCTTCGAGACCTCAATCGCGCCACCTTGGCACGGCAGTATCTTCTCGAACGCCCCAAAGAGGACGTACGGGAGGTCCTGGTTCGGGGTCGCGGGGCCGCCGGCGCAGGAGGCGTGGCCGCCGCCACCAGGTCGTTCGACGCGGTCGTTGCTTGAAGTGGGCGGCGGACTCTGATTGGTTCGGGGCGGAGGTGTCACCCATGCCGCAGCTCACCGCACTGGATGCACAGTTCCTCCAGTTCGAGACCGCCACGAACGTCGCCAACATCGCCGGCCTCGCCGTGCTCGACGGCGACCTCAACCGGACCGACCTGCAGAACCTGCTCCAGCAGCGGCTCCCGTACGTGCCCGCCCTGCGGCGCAAGCTGGCCGGCGTGCCGCTCGGGCTGGACCACCCGTACTGGGAGCAGGAGGACGATCTCGACCTCGACTACCACGTACGCGAGATCGGGCTGCCCCCGCCCGGCGACGACCGGCAGCTCGCCGAGCAGGTCTCCCGCCTGCACGCCCGCCGCCTCGACCGGAGCCGCCCGCTGTGGGAGATCTACCTGATCCACGGCATGTCCGGCGGCCGCGTGGGCCTCTACACCAAGATCCACCACGCGGCCGTGGACGGGGTCGGGGGCGCCGACGTGCTGGCCGCGCTGCTCGACACCGGCCCGGAGCCCGCCCCGCCGCCCCCGCAGGCGCCCGGGCACGACGAGCCGCCGCCCGGCACGGCCGAGATGCTCGTCCGCGGGCTGGCCAGGCTCGCGCTCAACCCCGCCCACGCCGTACGGTTCGCCGCCCGCGCCGTGCCCCACCTGGACGAGATCCCGGTCGTGTCCCGCCTCCCCGGCAGCCACCTCCTGTCCGGGGTGGCCCGCCGGCTGGCCGGCGCCGGGCAGGCCCCCGAGCTGCCGACGCTGCCCGCGCCCAGGACGCCGTTCAGCGGCCCGGTGTCGCAGCACCGGCGGTTCGCGTTCGTGTCGCTGCCGCTGGAGGAGATCAAGGCGGTGCGCAAGGCGTTCGGGGTCACCGTCAACGACGTCGTCATGACCGTGTGCGCGGGGGCGCTGCGGCGGTGGCTGGCCGCGCACGGCGGCGTGCCGGGCCGCCCGCTGGTCGCCGGGGTGCCGTTCTCGCTGCGCGAGGCCGGGGTGGAGGAGGCCGGCAACCAGGTGACGATCATGACCGCGCCGCTCGCCGTGCACGTGGCCGACCCCGTCGCCCGGCTCCAGCACGTGCGGCAGGCCATGCACCGGATCAAGGACAGGTTCTCGCTGGCGCCGGCGCGCTGGCTGCGCGAGTTCAGCGAGTCCATGCCGGCCGCGCTCATGGGGCTGGCGTCGCGGTCGGCGTTCGCGCTGGTGGGGGAGACCGCGCCGCCGATCAACCTGATCGTCTCGAACGTGCCCGGGCCCCAGTTCTCCCTGTACGTGTCCGGCAGGAGGCTCCTGTCCCACTACCCGGTCTCGGTGATCTCGGACGTGAGCGGCGGGCTGAACATCACGGCGTTCTCCTACGACGGCTCGCTCGACATCGGCGTCGTCACCGACCGCGAGATGATCCCCGACGCTTGGGAGCTGACCGTCCACCTCCGGGACGCCCTCGACGAGCTGGCCCACGCCGAACCGCCCCGTCAGCGCGAACATCGGCGGTAAGGCCCGGGGATCCTGTAGGTCAGCGGCGGGCGTGGTTGCCGATGGCCGGTTCGAGCAGGGCGAAGACCTGGCGGGCGGTCTCGGCGAGGGCGGTGGCGACGGCGTCTGCGGGCTCGCCGGCCAGGGTGCGGCGCTGCGCCTCGCGGAGGAGCAGGCGGTCGGCCGCCGCGAGTTGCGCGGCCACGGCTGCCGCGGCGATCCTGTCGCGTTCGTCCCCGGCGGCCGGCCGGGGCTCCTGGGAGGTGGCCGGTCGCGCAGTGGGGGCCTCCTGGGAGGAGGTGGAGGTTTCCTGTGGGGTGGGTACTTCTTGGGGGGTGGGTGGTTCTGCGATGAGGTGGGCGGCGAGGGCTTGTTCGCGTTGGTCGTGGAGGTCGCGGAGGCGGGCGACCAGTGTCGGGCTGTCGGCGACCATCCGGGCGACGTCACGGCCCCCGAAGCCGATGACCGGGTCCCGCCGGTCCAGCGCCGCCAGGTACGCCCGCCGTACCGCCTCCAGCGCCGACTCCCCGGGCTCGCGTCCGGCGACCGCCTCGGCCAGGCCGGCCACGAAGGCCACGTGCTGGTCGAAGGCCAGGTCTTCCTTACGGGGGAAGTAGTTGGTCACGGTCATCCTCGCCACCCGGGCCGCCGCCGCGATGTCGGCAATGGTGGTCCGGTCGAAGCCACGTTCCAGGAACAGTTGGGTAGCGTGGTCAGAGATGGCCTGCCTGGTCTCTCGCTTCTTCTGTTCCCTCAAGCCCAAGGTGTCGATGCTCATAGGCCACAGCGTTCCACAAATTTTAGGCTCGGCCTAAATTTAGGTTGATGTGATCGATCACTCCACCTGAAGTCAGGCGCGACCCAAGTTTCGTGCGTCCACCCCAACGCGAGCGAGGAGTCAGTTTTGTCCGAAGCAGCAGAGGTTCTCGAACTGGACGACGAGATCGCCGGCGGCGGTGCGGCCGTCGGCGCCGACTCGGTCAGGGCGTATCTCAAGGAGATCGGCCGCGTGCCGCTGCTCACCGCCGAGCAGGAGATCGACCTGGCCAAGCGCATCGAGGCGGGTCTGTTCGCCCAGGAGCGGCTGGAGACCGAGCCGGAGCTGCCCGCCGACCTGCGGGCCGACCTTGAGTGGATCGCCGAGGACGGCATCCAGGCCAAGCGCCGCATGCTGGAGGCCAACCTGCGCCTGGTGGTCTCCATCGCCAAGCGCTACACCGGCCGGGGCATGCTGTTCCTCGATCTGATCCAGGAGGGCAACCTGGGGCTGATCCGGACGATCGAGAAGTTCGACTACCGGCTCGGGTTCAAGTTCTCGACGTACGCGACCTGGTGGATCAAGCAGGCGATCACCAGGGCGATGGCCGACCAGGCCCGTACGATCCGGATCCCCGTCCACATGGTCGAGCTGATCAACAAGGTGGCCCGGGTGCAGCGCCGGCTGCAGAGCGACCTCGGCCGCGAGCCGAGCCCCGAGGAGATCGCCGCCGAGACCGACATCGACGTCGACCGCGTCATCGAGGTGCAGGGCTACGGGCGTGAGCCGATCTCGCTCAGCACGCCGCTGGGGGAGGAGGGCGACAGCGAGTTCGGCGACCTCATCGAGGACACCGAAGCCGTCTCCCCGGCCGACGCCGTCTCGTTCACCCTGCTCCAGCAGCAGTTGCGCAGCCTCCTCGACCAACTGTCCGAGCGCGAGGCCGGGGTGATCAGCCTCCGGTACGGCCTGGCCGACGGCAAGCCGCGCACCCTCGACGAGATCGGCAAGGTCTACGGCGTCACCCGCGAGCGCATCAGGCAGATCGAGGCCAAGACCATGTCCAAGCTCCGCCATCCGTCCCGCTCGCTGGCGCTGCGCGACTACCTGGGATAGCCCGTTCGCGGAGGAAAGCGGAACGGCACGCGGTCCGCTCGACGGAAAGGACACGTCGGTGAGAAAGGCTGCGCAAACGAGGGGCCAAGAGATTCACATCGCGTCTTGGTGCGAGGCGGTGCCTGGCCTAGATTCCGAACCGTGAAACGCACCCGTTCCAGCCTCGTCCACCAGGTGACCTACGCGGCGAAGAACCCGCACAAAATCGTTCCCCACCTGCGGCGGCTGGCTCGCGACACGTGGTACCTCCTACGTACGCGAGACCACGTCGCCTACTACCGCGCCGTCATGAAGTCCGACACCTCCCGCGATCCGGAGGGCGCGGTCGGCTCCCACTCGCACAAACGCTGGCTGGCGCTAGGCCGCATGCAGTTCGACTACCTCGTCGAGCACGGGCTCAAGCCTGAATGCCGCATGCTGGAAATCGGCTGCGGCAATCTACGAGCCGGACATTTGTTCATCGACTACCTCCACACCGGCAACTATTACGGAATCGACATCTCCCCCGACATCCTCATGGCCGCCCAGGACACCCTGGTCAATCACGGCCTGCGCGACAAAATGCCGTATCTGACTCCCGTACGAGATCTGCGTTTCGCGTTCCTGCCGGACCGGCATTTCGACGTCGTCCACGCCCACAGCGTCTTCTCGCACTCGCCGCTGCACGTCATCGAGGAGTGCTTCGCGCACGTCGGCCGGATCATGAAGCCGAACGCCTGGTTCGACTTCACCTTCGACCGCACCGAGGGCAGGGAGCACCAGGTGCTCCGCGAGGACTTCTACTACCGCACCGAGACGCTGGTGGCCCTGGCCGGGAAGTACGGGTTCGCGGCGACGTTCATGGAGGACTGGGAGCGGCTGCCGCACAAGCAGTCGAAGCTCCGCCTCACCAGGAAGTCCTGACAGGGACGTAACATAGCCGAACCGAAATCCCATTCCTCCTACGGGGTAGGAGAGGAACGATGACCGACTCGACGGCAGCCGGCGGAGCCAGGCAGTTCCGCTTCGGGGTCGTCGCCCCGCTCGGAACAGACCTGCCGACCTGGCGAGACCGGGTGCGCCGGATCGCCGACAGCGGCTACGCCACGCTGCTGGTGCCCGATGTCCCGCGATGGCAGCCGGCGCCTGCCCCCATGCTGGCCGTCGCGGCCACTCTTGCCGACCTGCGCGTGGGCACGTGGGTGTATGCCTCCCCGCTGCGCCCGCCGTGGAGCACCGCCTGGGAAGCACACTCGCTCTCGGTGCTCACCGACGGTCGCTTCGAGATGGGCATCGGCGTCGGCCGGCCTGGCATCGAAGACGAGCTCCGCGAACTGGGAATGCCCGTCCTACGACCGGGCGAGCGGCTGGCCCAGGTGCGTGAGACCGTGACGGCGCTGCGCGATCTCGACGGCCCCGACGTGCACACACCGGTGGTGATGGCGGTACGCGGGCCGAAGGCCCGGGCCTTGGCGGCAGACCTCGCCGACACGGTCGCCTTCGCACTGATGCCGGGAGACGATCGGGGCGAGATCACCCGGGTGGTACGCGACTTCCGCGCTACCCGAGACGTCGAACTCGCGCAGCACGTGGCGGTGATCGGCGACGCTGTCGCGCCGTTCATGGCGTCTCCCGACACCGACCCTGCCGCGCTTCGCGCGGCGGACTCGCTGGCGGTGCTTCCGGATGACCCCGCGGCGGCCGCCGAGGAGATCCAGCGGCGACGGGAGGAGATCGGCTTCTCCTACTTCGTCTTCGGCGCCGACTTCGCCGACGCGCTCGCTCCGGTCGTGGCCAAGTTGGCCGGACATTAGGCCGGCGGGCCGGCGGGCCGGCGAACAGCTGGTTGGACGGGCAGCTCGTCCTGGCCAAGCCTCGATGGCAGCCGAGCGCACCGCCGCCGGCCGGCGCGCCCCGTCGGCATTCCTCCGGACCCATCCGAACCTGTACGGCGGGTTCGAGCGCGATGGCATTGAGGTGATCAGGAGTGGGCCGCCACGAGCGCGGCGAGGTCCAACGCGTCTCCTCTGACGCCGGCCAGCCAATCATCGGGTACGTACTCGAAGCCGCCGGTTTCGGTGTCGAACAGACCGATGCTCCCGGCCGTCACCCGCTGCTCCTGGTTGATCGGCTCCGGCTCCCACCGGGTGGACCTGGGCCGTACCAACTGGGCGAGCGCGTAGGAGGTCGTGCGGCCGTAGCGGCGCGGGCCGTTGGGGTGATGGTAGTGGCCGCTGACATGCAGGCGCGGCTGCAGCTGCTCGATGAGTGCCGTCAGCTTCGCCGAGCCCTGTAGGTTTCCGCGCCGGTCGCGTGACATGCCGTAAGGGCCGTCATGGGTTACCAGGACATCAACGTCACCCGGCGCGACCGCCATCAACCGCGCGTACGCGCTCTCGTCCAGGTCCATCTTCCCCGGAACCTCGATCAGCCCGAGGAACGCCACGCGCTGCCCGGCGACCTCGACCACGTTCCCGCAGGCGACATGGCGGTAGGCGCCGAGCGGGTCCACCGGCACGACCTCGGCGGACGCCGCGTCGTGTAAGGAGGCCAGCCAGTCGTGATCCTCGTGGTTGCCGCTGACGAACAGCACAGAGGGAACCCGTCCGAGAGCCGAACGCACCCCTGCGGTGAGCGCCGGTGACGGATCGAGCAGGCGAAAGAAGTCACCCTGAGCGGGATGATCCCGGGCGAAACGACGGCTGGCCTCATCCCATCGATCGAACGACGGGAACGCGCCCAGATCACCGACCTGGATCACGGCGTCCAGCTGAACCCCCAGGTGCCTCCGGAGCACCACGGCCGCACCCAGCGCGTGCAGCACACAACCATGGACATCACCCAAGAAAGCGATCTTCATCGCTTGCCGACCTTTCGCGAAGAGCCATCAGGACACGGCCCAGCAATGGTCGAGCGGCGCAACGATGCGGTGTCAACCACCGGCCCTGGACCGGTGACTCACATCCCAGCGCTCCACCGCCAACTCGACGACCGAGCCGAACCGAGCGTCGCACCCAGGCAGGAAGAACGTCAACGATGTCGCCACAAGTGGTTCGTTCTCCCACGGCGGCTCGGTGGTCAGCAGGCCGAGGCCGACTGCATGGCGACGGTCTCGGTGACGAGCGGATGCGGCTCGATCGGCCCCACACGCCCTACTCCGGACCCGCGTGCGCAGCGCCGGGAACCAGTCACGGCCAGCGTGCGTCCCCGCCCCGGTGTACGGGCGCGGACACCGGCTACGCTCCCGCGCCGACCCCCGCCCCCGGGCCGGTACGCGGGACGGAGTAGCCCCGGTCCATCCCCGCGGGCGACGCCCGGAACGGCCGATCCCGAGAAGCTGAAGTCGAGCCGGAAACGACCTCGACCTCATAGGGGATGACCCATCATGACGACGCTCACGCATTTCACGCACCGCTCGCTCCCGGCCGTGACCCGCTGGCTCGCCGCCCACAGCATCGACGTGCTGCGGGTCAGCCTTGGACTGATCTTCCTCGCCTTCGGCGCGC
>DASUCK010000594.1:0-18790 GCA_036276095.1 Nonomuraea sp.
TCATCGCCCTCCTCACGGTCGCGTTCCGCTCGTTGTCGTTCGCCAGCTGCTCAAGCCCGAAGCCGAGCAGCACGGTGTCCTCGGTGGCCACGGCCGCCGTCGTGTCGGCCTGGGCGCGGACGAAGTCGCCGCCGCCGGACGGGGTGCCCGCCGGAGGCCCGGGGAGCGCCCACGGCCCGCGGCCCGACTCGAAGCCCTCGGCGTCGAGGGTGCCGCCGGTCGTGGTGACCCTGGTGTCGTCCACGAACGCGCCCACGCCGCCGGTGGCGGGGTCGGTCACGTAGCTGATCGACACCTCGACCTGCCGCCCCGCGTACGCGGACAGGTCGACGGCCGCCTGCCGCCACCCGCCCGAGTCGCCGGTGAACCGGTTCCAGGATCCGGTGGTCCCGGTCGGCGCGCACGGGTTGCCGGGGGTCAGGTAGCGGAGCAGCCAGGGGTGGCCCTGCAGGAGGTATCCGGCCTCGCACTCGGTCGGGACGGTCGTGTCGGTGCCGCCGGTGAGGTCCGGCAGCGTCGTCCAGTCGTCCTGGCCGACGGTGTGGGCCTCGACGATGACGTTGTCGTACCCGGGCTCGGTGTCGAACGACAGCTGGAAGCCCAGCCGCGGCTGCTGCGCCGCCGCCACGGAGCCCAGATCGATCGTCCTGGTCAGCCGCATGTACGAGCTGTCGGCGTGCCCGCCGCTGAGGTACCACGCGCCCTCGATCGGGTCGAACGGCCCGGGGGTGCCGAGCCGGTAGTCCGCCGCCGGCGTGCCGGTGAAGCGCGGGAAGTCAGCGCCCATGGGCCGCAGCACGCCGGCCTCGTCCAGCGGGTTGTCCGCCGTGGCCGGGCCGCCGAACGTGCCGCCCGTCCCGGCCAGCGGGCCCGCGCCGGTGAAGCCGGCCGGGCTCTCCCGCGGGACGCGGCCGGCGAGCCCCATGTAGTACTGGGTGAAGTCGTCGGCCAGCAGCAGGCACTCGTCGAACAGGCCCTGCACGGTGGTGACCACGCAGTCGCCGTCCGGGGCGCCGTCGATGCCGTAGTAGATGCCGCCGATGATGGTGTCGAGAACGCCGTAGTACGCGGCCGTCTCGCCGGTGTGGAGGAGCTTGCCGCCCTCGTTGAGGAAGTCGCGGACGGCGATGGTCAGGTCCTGCTGCGACCGTTTGACGTCGGCGTCGGGCAGGTCGCCGAGCGGCGTGACGGTCACGAGGTCCTGCTGCTCCATGGACAGCCGGTTGTCGCCCAGCTCCCACACCACGCCCTTGAAGTGCGACAGCACACCCAGGTGGTGCGGCACGCCCTGCCGGTCCACGTCCCACACCTCCGAGGCGTACCCGGCGGCCCTGAGCGCCCGCTGGTACCGGGCGGCGTGCTTGGGCGCGGTCACCGAGGGCGGGTAGTCCGGGTTGAGGCCCGTGTAGTCCTCGTTGGCGATCACGAGCACCTTCGCCCTGGAGTCCTTGGCCACCGTGTACGTGAACCGCGGGCTGGAGACCACGCCCGCGCCCGGCTTGAACCCCTGGAACCAGACCTCGACCCTGTCACCGGGTCTCGCCCCGCTCACCGTGCCCCGGTACTCGGCGAAGTACAGGTCGTTCTCACCGCCGTACCGCTCGCCGCCCTTCCACTCGGTCACCGGGCGGGTCTGGGCGGGGCCGCCGTTGACGCGGTAGCGCAGCGCCTTGGCCTGGATCGACCGGCGGGCGGTCACGGCCACGGGCTGCGGGTCGCCGTACGAGACGGCGAAGGAGTCGGGCGCGAAGTCCGGCACCGTGCGCCCGACGACGGAGACCGGGCGGTCCGGCGTGTGCACCGTCCGGGCCGCGGCGAGCGCCAGGGGGACGTTCATCGCGAACTCCTCCTGGATCAGCTCCTCGTCGTCGGGGAAGGTGAAGCCGAGCCCGCCGGCGCAGTCGTCCGGCGTCCACTCGTCGTCCGGGTTCCGCTCGGCCGCCGACTCGCAGGTGGACATCTCCGGCGTGATCGACATGACGCCGCGCAGGTTGGTCATGTGGCCGTCGGTCTCGCCGTTGGTGGTGTAGAGCTCGGCCCCGATGTCCGGGTCGTACGTCGGCACGGCCGGGTGGGCGTCGTCGCCCAGCATCGCCTCGAAGATCAGGTCGTCGGGTGACGGGGTGGCCTGCTGCCAGCCGACGCCGTAGAGCAGCAGCATGGCCGCGGAGTGGTAGTTCAGCAGGTACGTGAACCGCACGCGCCTGGTCAGGTTGTCCAGCGCCACGGTCTCCGGCTCCGACTGCGCCGCCGGGCCGCGGTAGGTCTGGCTGCTGGCCAGGCTCGACGAGCCCTCGTCGTCGTAGCGCCACTTGTAGGCGAAGTTGCGGTTGAGGTCGACGCCGTCGTTGCTGGTCAGCCGGCCGTCACCGTCGTTGTCGCGCAGGTTCTTGCGCCACAACCGGTTGCCCTCGGTGAACGTGTGGTCGTACCCGTCGGGGTTGGCCACCGGGACGAACCACAGCTCGGTGGTGTTCACCAGCCGGGTCAGCTCGGCGTCGGTCCCGTAGCCGTCGAGGAAGTGGTGCAGCAGGCGCCGCACCATCTCGGGCGTGATCCACTCGCGGGCGTGCTGGGCGGCCAGGTAGAGCATGGCCGGACGGCTGCCGTCCCGCAGCCTGCGCGCGTCCTTGGTCACCTTGATCGCGGTCAGCGGCGCGCCGTTGAGCGTGGTGCCGAGGTCGACGACCTTCGCGATGCCCGGCCTGGCGTCGGCCGCGGCGACGATCTCCGCCCGGATGCCGCCGGCGCCGCCGTACCGCTTGAAGACCCCCTCGCCCTTCTGCGCCAGCCGGGCCCGGTTCGCGGCCCGGGCGGTGAGCGTGACGCCCTGCCTGGCGAGCCGCTCGGCGAGCGTGGCGGCCAGGATCACCTCGATGGCGACCTTGCCGTCCGCGCGCCGGACGATCCTCAGCTCCTCACGGTCCACGCCCGCCGCGACCAGCCTGCCCATCTGCTCGGCGGTCAGCTCGCCGGTGTAGACGTACACGCCGTCCGGCGTCGCCACCGGCTCAGGGACCGCCGAGGCGGGGGCGACGGCGAACGAGGTGAGTAACAGGAGCAGGCCGGCGAACATGATGAACGTGCGCTTCATCGCGCCTCCGAATGATCGGCCCCCGAATGCCGCTAGGGATGCCCGCAATGTCCGCGTATGCGGCGTCATTGTCAATCACGGCGGCCACATGTGGTCAGACCTCCCACAACCGTCATCCACCGGGCGTCCACCGCCGTAGCAGGGGCGAACGGGCCGGTCACCGGCGTCGGCGGGAGGAGCCGAGCCGGCGGAGCCGTAGAAATGGGGGTCTGCACGCGCGACGGCCGCCCGCCGTGACAACGGCGAGCGGCCGGACGAGCCGGAGACCCCGGAAGCAGAGCCTTGCGGAGACCCGCGGCTGGGAGCTCGGAGGGCTAGTCGTTGAGGTGCTGGCGGAGGTAGGGCTCGACGCCCTCGATCGGGATGCGCTCCTGCGCCATGCTGTCGCGCTCGCGGATGGTGACGGCGTGGTCGTCGAGGGTGTCGAAGTCGACGGTGATGCAGAACGGCGTGCCGATCTCGTCCTGGCGGCGGTAGCGGCGGCCGATCGCGCCCGCGTCGTCGAACTCGACGTTCCACCGCTTGCGCAGCTGCGCGGCCAGGTCGCGGGCCTTCGGCGACAGGTCGGTGTTGCGGGAGAGGGGCAGCACCGCGGCCTTGACCGGCGCGAGCCGGTGGTCGAGCCGCATGACCGTGCGCTTCTCCATCTGGCCCTTGGCGTTGGGCGCTTCGTCCTCGCTGTAGGCGTCGAGCAGGAACGTCAGCGTGGCGCGGTCGACGCCGGCCGCCGGCTCGATGACGTAGGGGACGTAACGCTCCCCGGTGTCCTGCTCGAAGAAGCTCAGGTCGACGCCGGAGGCCTTGGAGTGGGCGGTGAGGTCGAAGTCGGTGCGGTTGGCGATGCCTTCGAGCTCACCCCACTCCGAACCCTGGAAGTTGAAGCGGTATTCGACGTCGACGGTGCGCTTGGAGTAGTGGGACAGCTTTTCCTTGGGGTGCTCGTAAAGGCGCAGATTGTCTTTGTCGATGCCGAGGTCGGAGTACCACCGGAAGCGCTCGTCGATCCAGTATTGGTGCCACTCCTCGTCGGTGCCGGGCTTGACGAAGAACTCCATCTCCATCTGCTCGAACTCGCGGGTGCGGAAGATGAAGTTACCCGGCGTGATCTCGTTGCGGAACGACTTGCCGACCTGGCCGATGCCGAACGGGATCTTCTTGCGCGCCGACTGCTGCACGTTGAGGTAGTTGATGAAGATGCCCTGCGCGGTCTCGGGCCGGAGATAGGCCAGGCCCGACTCGTCTTCGACCGGGCCGAGGAACGTCTTCAGCAGGCCGCTGAACTGCCGCGGCACGGTGAAGGTGCCCTTGTTTCCGCAGTTGGGGCAGGTGATGTCGGCCAGGCCGCCCTCGGGCGCCCTGCCGTTCTTCTCTTCGTACGCCTCGATGAGATGGTCGGCGCGGAAGCGCTTGTGGCAGGACAGGCACTCGGTCAGCGGGTCGGTGAACGTGTCGACGTGGCCGCTGGCCCGCCACACCTCGGGCGCGAGGATCACGCAGGAATCGATGCCCACGATGTCGTCGCGGGCCTGGACCATCGACAGCCACCACTGCCGCTTGACGTTGTTCTTCAGCTCGACTCCCAGCGGACCGTAGTCCCACGACGCGCGAAGTCCGCCGTAGATCTCGCTCGACGGGTAGACGAGCCCGCGGCGCTTGGCGAGGCTGACGATGGTGTCCATGACGTCGGTGCGTCGTGCCATTTTTGTCGGTTCTCTTTCCGGCTGGAGGTCGGCGAGTGGAAAGTATGAGCTCCCAGCTTAGGGGACGCTCGCGCCCGCTCGCTCGCGGCTATTCTCCCGCACTCTCGCGGGTGTAGACGTCCTCGTACGCGCTGGGCTCGTTGACCATGAGGATCATCAACGGATACATCACCATCCGGGCGGCGGACAGCGCCCGGCGGTAGAACCCGGCGCCCTCCCATTCCGTGATCAGCGCCCACAGGTTGGGCTCGTCGACCGATCGCGCCAACCGGCCGCGGTGGTAGCCGGGCTGGGCGGCGAAGGTGTCGAGGATCGTCTGGCCCTGCTTGGCGAAGTCCTGGGCCTGGGACTCGGGGACGGTGTATCGGATCACGGCGAGCACCTGCAACAGCCTAGAGGGGCTTGGCGCCGGGAGTGCCTGCTCCCGTAGGCTCTGGGTGTGGCATCGAACGACAAGCACCCGCTCCCGGCCGGCGAGCGGTTCTTCACGCCGGGGGCGACCGGGCTGCGCAAGGCCGTGGAGCGGCGGAGCGCGGTGCCGATGACCTACCTGTTCACGCAGGTGCCGCGATGGCTGCCGCCGGTGGCGCTGGTGGTGCTGCTGCTGGCCGGGTTCGCGGTGACCGGCCCGCTGGGCGGGGTGGCGGCGCTGGCGGTGCTGGCGTTCGTGGTGTGGCTGGCCTACCTGTCGTGGCCGTCGCTCGGGGCCGGCGGGAAGCTGATGCGGGTCGCCATGACGACGTTCTTGGCGCTGCTCGTGGCGACCCGGTTCGGAGCCTTCTAGGGCAGCTGTGGGACTTCTGGGGCAGCCTGCGGAACTGCTAAGGCAGCAGGGTGTAGGACGGGAAGTTGCCCGGCAGGCGCTCGCCGTCCTGGCCGACCGTGACGGCCCGGACCAGCAGGTCGCCGCCGACGAACGCGCCGCGCCAGGACGCGCCGAGGCCGCCGAACAGCTCCGCGCGGTCGCCGCGCGAGCGCGGGCGGTTGTGGCCGACCTTGAAGGCGCGCACCTCCGGGGCCAGGCGGTGGAAGGTCTCCTCCTCGTCGCAGGAGAGGGTGGCGACGAGGGCGCCGTTGCTGGCGTTCATGGCGGCCAGCAGCTCCGCCTCGGTGTCCACCAGGACGATCGTGTCGACCGGGCCGAAGGGCTCGGCGTGGTGGAGGGGCGAGGACGGGGGCGGGTTGAGGAGAGCGGTCGGAGCGAAGTAAGCGGAAATATCCTGCCCCGGCAGGAAATGCCCGCCGACCGCTGACGCGCCCGAGCAAGCGCCCGAGGAAACAGGCGAGGGAGCCAGCGAGGAAGCGGGCGGGGAAGCGGTCAAGGATGCGCGGTGCAGCGGCACGCCGCCCCGCGCGATCGCCTCGTCCACCTGGTCGGCCAGCTCCTTGGCCTTCGAGGCGTTGATCAGCGGGCCGAAGTCCAGCTCGGGCAGCGGGTCGCCGGGGTTCTCGACGGCCAGCGGATGCCCGAAGCGCAACGACTCCACGGCCGACAGATACGCCCGCAGGAACGCGTGGAAGAGCGACCGCTGCACGACGAACCGCGGGTAGGCGGTGCAGCGCTGCTTGGCGTAGTCGAACGACGCGCGGATCTGCCGGGTGAGCAGGTCCCAGTCGCCGTACTCCCACAGGCCCCAGCAGTTGAGCCCCTCCTGCTCCAGAACGTGCCGCCGGCCCGGGTCGGCGAGCGACGTGGCGACCTTCGCGCCGGCGCCTCTGCCGCCGACGAACGACACGCAGCCCAGCGCCCGCCCGCCGACCAGCACCGGCGACAGCTCCGCCCCTCCCCCGCTGACCAGCGTGAACGGCAGCCCTTCCCGGACCGCCAGCGCGCACGCCAGGGTGAGGCAGCTCAGCCCGCCGTCGGTGGGCGTCTTGGCGATGACCGCGTTGCCGGCCAGCGCCTGCACGAGCATGGCGTGCATGAGCACACTCATCGGATAGTTCCAGCTGGCGATGTTGCTCACCGGTCCGGGCAGCGGTGTGCGCCCGGCGAGCATGCGGTCGATCTCGGCGACGTACCAGCGCACGCCGTCCAGGCAGCGGTCCACGTCCGCGCGGGCCGTCTTCCACGGCTTGCCGATCTCCCACACGAGCAGGAGGGCGAGCAGGTCGCGGTGGGCGGCCATGGACTCCACGGCCGCCGACACCATGGCCGTGCGCTCGGCGAGCGGGATGTGCCGCCAGCGACGGTGCTCCTCGACGGCGCCCGCCACCGCCCGTCCCGCCCCGGCCCGGTCGAGGCGGGGCGGGCCGGCGATGGCGGTGCCGTCCAGGGGTGAGAACGCGGGCGCCGGGCGTCCGTCGCGGTGCCACATGCCGCCCCAGTGGTTGAGCACGCGGTCGTCGTGGAACGCCTCGGGCGCCGCCGTGCGGCAGCGGTCGTAGGCGTCGTGCCAGGCCGTGCCGGGTTTGAGCCGCATGGCGTCCTCCTCAGTCGGACCAGTCGGCGGTGATGAGCTCGGGCAGCGGCTCGAACTCCTTGATCGCTTCGAGCGAGGGGCCCATGGCGGCGTTGGCCTCGCGTTCGACCATCACCTCGACCAGCACCGGCAGCCGCTCGCGGGCCGCCTCGGCGGACGCCCAGGCGAGCGCGTCGCGGATGTCGCCGGGCGCCTCGACCCGGCGGGCCGGGCAGCCGAACGCCTCCATGGCCTTGACGTGGTCGATGCCGCCCTCGCCGTAGTGGAGGTCCACGGCGTAGTTCATCCCGTACGGGATCTCGGCCTGCCTGATCAGCCCCAGATACTCGTTGTTGATCATGATGATGACGAACGGGATCCGGTGCTGGGCGGCCACCGCGACCTCCTCCATGAGGAACTGGAAGGAGTAGTCGCCGACGACCGCCACGACCTCCCGCTCGGGATGGGCGCACTTGACCCCCATGGCGGCCGGCACCTCCCAGCCGAGCGGCCCGGCCTGCCCGCAGACCAGGTAGCGGCGCGGGAGGTAGGTCGTCTGGAACTGGCCCGACCAGATCTGGTAGAGCCCGATCGCGGTGACGAACGTGGTGTCCCTGCCGAAGAACTCGTTGATCTCCTTGAACACCCGCGGCGGCTTGATCGGCACGTCGTCGAAGTCGTCCCTGCGGGCCATGGTGCGCCGCAGGTGGTCGACCTTCCGCACCCACGCGCCGGGCGTACGGGCGCCGCCGCGGCGGCGGGCCTCGGCCAGCAGGCCGGCCAGCACCGGCCGGGCGTGGCCGACGACGCCGAGGTCGGGCTCGAAGACCTTGCCGATCTGCGTGGGCTCGATGTCGACGTGGACGAACGTCCGGCCGCGCCGGTAGACGTCCAGGTCGCCGGTGTGCCGGTCGCCGAACCGCGCCCCGACGGCCAGTACCAGGTCACTGGCCAGGAACGCCGCGTTGCCCCACCGGGTCTGCGTCTGGATGCCGGCCATGCCCGCGAACAGCGGGTGGTCCTCGGGGAAGGCTCCCTTGCCCATGAGCGTCACCTGCACGGGCACCTGGAGGTGCTCGGCCAGCGCCCGCAGCTCCTCGGCGGCGTCGGCGATGATCACGCCGCCGCCGGCCAGGATGATCGGCTGCCGGGCCCCGGCCAGCAGGTCCACCGCCCGGCGCACGGCCTCCGGCAGCGGCTCGGGCCGCTCGAAGGGCAGCGGGGCGTCGAGGTCGCGGTCGTACCGGCAGGTCCCGCGCTGCACGTCCACCGGCAGGTCGATGAGCACCGGCCCTGGACGCCCCGACCGGGCGATCCTGAACGCCTCCCTGAACACCCACGGCGCCTGCGCCGGCTCCTTGAGCTGCACCGCCCACTTGGTCACCGGCCGGGCGATCTCCACGATGTCGACCGCCTGGAACGCCTCCTGGTGCAGTTTGGAGCTCACCGCCTGCCCCGTGACGCAGATCATCGGGATGGAGTCGGCCAGCGCGGTGTAGAGGCCGGTGATCATGTTGGTGCCGGCCGGTCCCGAGGTGCCGATGCAGACGCCGACGTTGCCGGTCGCCCTGGCCCAGCCGTCGGCGGCGTGGGTGCCGCCCTCCTCGTGGCGCACCGTGACGTGCCGGATGGAGCTGTGCCGGAGGGCCGCGTAGAGGGGGAGGATGGCCGCACCGGGGATGCCGAAGACGGTGTCCACCCCCTCCGACTCCAGCACCGCGACCACGGCCTCCATGCACGGGACCCGTTTCATGTGTTGAGCCTTTCGACGACCTTGAGCAGGGCGGAGTGGTCGAGCGAGCCGTGGCCCTGCGCGCGGGCGGCGGCCACGAGCTGGGCGACCTGCCCGGTGAGCGGCAGGCTGACGCCGGCCTCGCGCGCTGCGGCCAGGGCGATGCCCATGTCCTTGTGGTGCAGGTCGACGCGGAAGCCGGGGACGAACTCGCGCCTGACCATGGTGTGCCGTTTGAGGTCGAGGATCCGGGAGCCGGCCAGGCCGCCGGCGAGCACGTCGAGCCCGGCTCCCGGGTCCACCCCCGACGCCTCCAGCAGCACGATCGCCTCCGCCACCAGGCCGTAGATGCCGCCCACGACGAGCTGGTTGGCCGCCTTGACGGTCTGCCCGGCGCCGGCCGGGCCGACGTGCACGACGGTCGTGCCGAGCGCGGACAGGATCGGGCGGGCCGCCTCGACGTGCTCGGTCTCGCCGCCGACCATGATGGACAGGGTGCCGTCGACGGCGCCGCGCTCGCCGCCGCTGACGGGCGCGTCCACGGCGCGTACGCCGGCGGCCGCCGCCTCCCGCGCCACCCATCGGGAGGTCTCCGGCTTGATGGTGCTCATGTCGATGTAGAGGAGGTCCGGCCCGGCGTACGCGATCACCAGTGGCGCGACCTCCTCCACCTGCGGCGAGTCGGGCAGCATCGTGATCACCGCGTCGGCGCCGCCGACCGCCTCGACCGCGCCGGAGGCTCCCTTGCCGCCCAGGGCGGCGAGCTGTTCGACGCGCTCGGCGCTCACGTCGTAGCCGGTGACGGCATGTCCGGCCGCGAGGAGGTTGGCCGCCATCGGGCTGCCCATGATCCCCAAGCCGATGAAGCCGATGTTCATGCCGTCCTCCAGTCGAACGCGCCCGGTCCCTCGTGCCGGTACTCCAGGCCGACGTGCCCCCGGTAGCCGGCGGCCTCCAGCCGCGCGAAGATCTCCGCGTACGGCATGCGCCCGCTCCCCGGACGCCCCCTGCCGGGGTCGTCGGCGATCTGCACGTGGCCGAACCTGCCGCAGTGCCGGTCGATCAGCGCCGGCACGTCCTCGCCCATCCGGTTCAGGTGGTAGAGGTCGGCCAGGAAGGCCACGTTCTCCCTGTCCACCTCGTCGATCAGCGCGAACGCCGCCTCCGACGACGTGATCGGATAGTGCGGGTTCTCGTGGGAGTTCAGCGCCTCGACGACCACGGTCGCGCCGATCCCGGCCGCCGCGTCGGCCGCCCCGCGCAGGTTCGCCACGGCGAGGTCGCGGTCGGTGTCCGGGCCGTTGCCGTACAGGGCGTTGAGCACGCCGCAGCCCAGCTCCCCGGCCAGCCGCACCGCGGGCCCGATGTTGGCCCGGAACCGGGCCGCGCCGTCGGGGCGGGCCAGCAGGCCGCGCTCGCCGGCGGCCATGTCGCCGGCGTCGAAGTTCAGCCCGGCCAGCCGCACCCCGGCGTCCTCGATCGCCCGCCGCAGCGCCGCCAGCTCGGCGGTCGCCGGGTCGGGGCCGTCGAACGGCCACCACAGCTCGACGGCGTCGAACCCGCTCTTGGCCGCCGCCGCGGGCCGCTCCAGCAGCGGCAGGTCCGTGAACAGCATGGACAGGTTGACGTCGAACCTCAGGGCGGTCATGGCCGCGCTCCCCGCGACGGCGCGGTCGCCGGAGCGCCGCCCGCGCGCAGTGCGGAACGCATCAGCCGCGCGGTCTCCGACGGTGTCCTGCCGACCCGGACGCCGACCGCCTCCAGGGCCTCCTTCTTGGCCTGGGCGGTGCCCGACGAGCCGGACACGATCGCGCCCGCGTGGCCCATCGTCTTCCCCTCGGGCGCGGTGAAGCCGGCCACGTACGCCACGACGGGCTTGGTGACGTGCTCGGCGATGTACGCGGCGGCGCGCTCCTCGGCGTCGCCGCCGATCTCGCCGATCATCACGATCGCGTCGGTGCCCGGGTCCTCCTGGAACGCCGCCAGGCAGTCGATGTGCGTCGTGCCGATCACGGGGTCGCCGCCGATGCCCACGCACGTGGAGAAGCCGAGGTCGCGCAGTTCGTACATGAGCTGGTAGGTCAGCGTGCCGGACTTGGAGACCAGGCCGACGCGCCCGGCCGAGGTGATGTCGGCGGGGATGATGCCGGCCGAGGAGCGGCCGGGGCTGATCAGTCCTGGGCAGTTCGGGCCGATGATCCGGGTACGCCCGTCGGCGAGCGCGCGGAACCGTACCGCGTCGTGCACGGGCACGCCCTCGGTGATCACCACGCACAGCGGCACGCCCGCCGCCACGGCCTCCTCCACGGCGCCGGCGGTGAACCGCGGCGGCACGAACACCACCGACACGTCCGCCGCGGTCTCGGCCACCGCCTCGGCCACCGAGCCGAACACCGGCACCGCGCGCCCGCCGAAGTCCGCCGACCGGCCGCCCTTGCCGGGGGTCACGCCGGCCACGATGTCGGTGCCGGCGGCCAGCATGCGGGCGGTGTGCCGGCTGCCCTCCGCGCCGGTCATCCCCTGCACGAGCACCCGGCTGTCCCCGGTCAGGAAGATCGCCATCTCACGCTCCCGCCGCGAGCCTGGCCGCCGCCTCGGCGGCGCCGTCCATGGTGGAGACCTGCCGTACGGCCGGGTGCCCGGCCTCGTCGAGGATGCGCCGGCCCGCCTCGGCGTTGTTGCCGTCCAGCCGGACGACGATGGGCCGGCCGCGGCCGCGGTCGCCGAGCAGCTCCAGTGCGGTGACGATGCCGTTGGCCACCGCGTCGCAGGCCGTGATGCCGCCGAAGACGTTGACCAGCACCGACCGCACGTCGGGGTCGGCCAGGATGATCTCCAGCCCGTCGGCCATGACCTGGGCGGACGCCCCGCCGCCGATGTCGAGGAAGTTCGCCGGGGCCGCTCCCGCGCCGGCGACCACGTCGAGCGTGCTCATGACGAGGCCGGCGCCGTTGCCGATGACGCCCACGCGGTCCGTCGACGACGTCGAGCCGTCGAGCTTGACGTAGTTCAGCCCCTTCGCCCTGGCCCGGTCCTCCAAGCTGTCCGTGCGCTCGGCGTACGCCGCCCAGTCGTGCCGGAAGGAGGCGTTGTCGTCGAGGGTGACCTTGCCGTCGAGGGCCACGATGCGCTGGTCGGTGGTGCAGATCAGCGGGTTGACCTCGACCAGCAGGGCGTCCTCGGCGACCAGCACCCGCCACAGCCGCTCCAGCGTGTCCGCCGCCTGTTCGGGCAGTCCGGCCTTGGCCGCCAGCAGCCGCGCGGTCTCGGCGTCGACTCCCGCCACCGGGTCGATCGGCAGTCTCACGATGGCGTCGGGGTCGGTGGCCGCCAGCTCCTCGATGTCCATGCCGCCCTGGGCGGACACCATCGCCAGGAACCCGCCCTCGGCGCGGTCCACCAGGAAGGCCGCGTAGTACTCCTCGAACGGCACGGTCGCGGCCTCCACCAGCACCCGGCGCGCGAGGTGTCCGTTGATGTCCATTCCGAGCACGCGGGCGGCCTCGTGTTCGGCCGCCGCCGGCCCCGCCGCCGGTCTGATGCCGCCGGCCTTGCCCCGTCCACCGGTCTTGACCTGGGCTTTGATGACAACGGGCGCGTCCAGGTCGGCCGCGATCGCGCGGGCCTCGGCCGGGGTGGCCGCGACCCCGCCTGCCGGGACCGGGATCCCGTGACGCCCGAAGAGCTCCTTCGCCTGGTATTCGTACAGGTCCATCCGAGCCTCCTTTGTCTACGGTATACCGTATGGAGTATTCTCCGTCTAGAGTCTCGACAGCCGGCGGACTTCGGGATATTCCATACAGTATGGAGAATGCAATCCGGGACTGGCGGGGTCGCGCGTACCTCCCCGGGCCCGTCCCCGCCGACCGCACCCGCATGTTCCAGCTGGCCTGGGCCGCCATGGCGGCGATCAGCCCGCTCCAGTACGGCTACGCCGCCCTCCTCGCCCAGCGCGGCGCCGGGCTCACCCTGCTGGCCGCCTGGATCACCTGCCAGGCCGCCGGCGCGCTGCCCGCCCTCCACCTCGTCCGCCGCGGCCGCCTCGGCGTGCGCCCGGCGCTGGCCGCCGGGGCCGTCCTGAGCGCCCTCGGCCTGGCCACGGCCGCCCCAACCACGTCAGGACCCACCGCCCAGTTCCATCAAGCCCTCCTCGGTTACGCCCTGCTCGGTTACGCGCTGCTCGGCGGGCTCGGCGCCGGACTGGTCTACGGCGTCTGCGGCGAGGTCGTGTCCGCGTGGTACCCCGAGCGGCCGGCCGCCCGCGTCGGCCTGATCACCGGCGCCTTCGGGTACGGCGCCGTGCCGCTCCTGGTCTGGGCCGGGATCGCCCCGGGCGCGACGCCGGCCGCGTTCCTGGCGTGCGCGGCGGTCGCGGCGGCCGTCATCGGGGCCGCCGCCCGCACGCTGCGGCTGCCGCCCGGGTTGTGGTGGCCCGACGACGTGGACCCGCGCACCCACGCACTGGACGCCGCCCGGCTCCGCGTCACCCCCGAGGCCGCCCGGCAGTTCGGCCTCCCCCAGGCGCTCCGCACCCGCGCGCTGCCCGCCCTCGCCCTGATCCTGACCTGCGCGGGCGCGGTGTCGGTGTTCGACGTGATCGTGGTGGGGGCGTCCGGGTCGTGGGGCGCGGTGGCGGCGCTGGTGGCGTTGAACGGCGCGAGCCGGTCGGTCGCCATGCGGTGGTCGGAGCTGTTCGGCCGCCGGAGGGTGCTGGCCGCCGTGCTGGGCGCGCTGGCGCTCGGCCAGCTTCTCCTGGCCGCCGCCGCCCTGGGGGACGCCGCGCCGCTGCTGTGGCTGGGGGTCGTCGCGGCCGGGCTGGGCGGCGGGGCGTTCTATCCGCTGCTGGCCAGCCTGGTCCGGGAGTTCTTCGGCGTGGAGCGGGCCGGCGAGATCCACGCCGTCGTCTACAGCGCCAAGGCGGCGGCCGGGGTCGCGGCGGTCGCCCTCGCCGTGCTCGCCCGCACCGACCCGGCGGCCGCCCTCCTGTGCGCCGCCGCGCTCGCCGCCGTCCCGGCCCTCGCGACGCCCCGTCTCCGCATCCCGGGCCTCCCCGCCACGATCCCCTTGTGAGGAGGGGCTTGTGACGAGGTTCACCAGATCTTTCCGTCACGCGAACGGTATGCTGTAGGCAGTCGACGAAAAACCGCAATCGACGCGAAACCCGTAAACGCAGCCCCTGGAGACGTGACCATGTTGCTGTCGGATCAGGCCGGTCAGGCGGCGGCCACCAAGATTCCCCGCCCTGCCACGCTCCGGGAGAGCGTCATCGAGGCGATCCAGGAACTCATCGTCTCCGGCCAGCTCAAGCCCGGGCAACACCTGGTGGAGAGTGACCTGGCCGACCTGCTCGGCGTGTCGAGACAGCCGGTCAGGGAGGCGCTGCAGCAGCTCAGCGGTGAAGGGTGGGTCGACCTCCATCCGGGCCAGGGCGCGTTCGTGCACGTGCCCACCGTAGAGGAGGCCGACCAGCTGCTCGCCGTGCGCGCCCTGCTGGAGACCGAGTCCGCGCGGCTCGCGGCCAAGCACGCGGGCGAGGACGGCGTGCGGCGGCTGCGCGCGCTCTGCGCGCGCGGCATCGCCGCGGTCGAGTCCGACGACGTCGAGGCCGCCGTGGCCACCAACTCCGAGCTGCACGCCCTGGTCACCGCGCTGTCGGGCAACAAGGTGCTGGCCGAGCTGGCCAGCCAGGTGGCCCGGCGGGTGCGGTGGTACCACACGCCGGTGGCCCGCCAGCGCGGCATGGCCTCGTGGGACGAGCACACGGCGCTCATCGACGCCATCGAGGCCGGCGACGAGGAGCGGGCCGCCAAGATCATGCGCGAGCACACCGAGCACACCCGCGTCTCCTACATGGAGCAGCGCGAGAGCGAGCCCGTCCAGCCCCTGCCCAAGCCGGTGCGCCGGCGCCGCCGCACGGCCGGCTGACGGGGAGCCGGCGGGGAGCCGGCGGGAGCTGACAGCGGGCCTCCGGGCGGGAAGACGGCGGGTTGACCTGACGTTCACTGAATTCGACATGCTCCGAAACACCTCGGGTAGAGGATGGAGCTCACCTGAAAAGGAGGTATGACGATGAAAGCGTTCATCCGCTTTCTCCTTGGTGATCCGGCGGGCCACCCGGCCGACGGCCGGGCGATCGGCATCGGCCTGAGCGCGGCGCTGAAGAAGCACTACTCGGCCGACGACGCCGACCGCTACCTGCGGCAGTGGGCCGCCGAGCACGACGTGGACAGGACGCCCAGGCGCTGAGCCGCGGCCAGGGGCCGTACTCACCCCCCACCGCGGCCCGTCAGCGCTCCGCCGGCTCGGCCTCCTTGGTCCTGGCGTCGCGAGCCGACTTGGCGAGGCTCACCACCGTGGTCACCGCCAGGGTGCCGACGATGACACCGAGAGACACCAGGATCGGGATCTGCGGCGCCCACGAGACGCCGTCGTGGTGCAGCGCCTCCATGATGAGCTTCACGCCGATGAAGGCCAGCACGACCGACAGCCCCTTGCTCAGGTAGACGAGCCGGTCCAGCAGCCCGCCGATCAGGAAGAAGAGCTGCCGCAGCCCCATGAGGGCGAAGGCGTTCGCGGTGAACACCAGGTACGGCTCCTTCGTCAGGCCGAAGATGGCCGGGATGGAGTCGAGCGCGAACAGCAGGTCGGTGGTCCCGATGGCGACCATCACGATCAGCATCGGCGTCACCATCCTGCGGCCGAGGTGCACGGTGAGGCGGGCGCCGTGGTAGGTGTCCGTGGTGGGGAGCACCCGCCGCACCGTACGCAGCGCGAGGTTCTCGGAGAACTCCGCCTCGTCCTCCTCGTGCCTGATCAGCTTCCACGCCGTGTAGACGAGGAACGCGCCGAACAGGTAGAAGAGCCAGTCGAACCGGGAGACCGCCTCGGCGCCGGCCGCGATGAAGAGCCCCCGCATCGCCAGCGCCAGGATGATGCCGATGAGCAGCACCTTCTGGCGGTACTCGCGGGGCACCCGGAACCGGCTCATGATCAGCAGGAAGACGAAGAGGTTGTCCACGCTGAGCGAGTACTCGGTGATCCAGCCGGCGAAGAACTCCCCGCCGTACTGGGGGCCGGTGACCGCCAGCAGGCCGCAGCCGAACGCCACGGCCAGTCCGACGTAGAACGACACCCAGCGGACGCACTCCTTGACGGACGGCTCGTGCGGCCTGCGCGCCACCATCCAGAAGTCGAACGCGATGATGAGACCGAATCCGCCTATCGTGGCCAGCCACACCCAGACGGGCAGGTTCAACGCCGTGCTCCCTTCCGCGCCCGCAGCGCTTCGGCGTGCCGTACGTAGGAGTCGAGCAGTGCGGCGGCGCGCGGGTTGTCGCCCGCCCGGCGCAGCAGCCAGTACGGCATGAGCCGCTCGTGCACCCAGATGAAGCCGATGGCGAACCCGAGCGCCACCATGGCCTGGTAGGCCAGGAAGGCGGGCACGCCGTCGGCCATGCCCACGCCGGCCACGCTCTCCTGCAGCAGCCGGGACAGGGGGAAGGCCGCCATCCAGTACAGCCCGGCCGGGCCGAACGTGCCGGGCCGGAACACGCCGTGGCCGAGGAGCGCGCCGTACAACCCGCCGAAGAAGGCGAGCGGCACGGCGAGCGCCAGGGCCGCCAGCGCGGCCAGACCGGTGGGCACCCCGGCGATCAGGGTGAGCCCACCGGCCATGGCACCGGCGACGGCTCCGATCGTCGCCCCGGGCAGGGCGAGTTCGAGGCTGTGCCGTCCGTCCATCAGCCCACGACCACGCCGAAGGCGAAGAGGCTGTAGAACAGCATGCCGAGGTAGAACACCGCGCCGAACCCGATGATCGCGTTGGTCCACCACCTGGGCCTGATCGGTTTGGGCAGCATGCGGTTGTTCACCAGGAGCAGCGTCACGCAGTACGCGCCCATCGCGAACGTCGACAGGAACGCCAGCGTGTCCAGGATCCCGCTGGGCCCGTCGGCCGGGCCGAAGAGCAGGATCAGGATGCCGAATATGATCACGCCCCAGAGGAAGCCGGCGTACAAGTGCGACATGCGCAGCTTCTTGGCCCCCGGGATGAAGTTGTAGGTCATGTCGGCCTGGCCACGCGAGAAGGAGTCGAAGAGCCCCAGCGTGGCGTTGAGGCCGATCAGCGCGATGAACCCGAGGAAGATCGTGCCGAGCACGGAGCTGCCGGCCGAGGAGACGGCGTTGGCCATCGCGGAGAGGGCCACCTCCCGGTCGTCGCCCCTGATGACCTCGCGCACGCCCGGGTCGATCCGCACCGCCGACTGGGCGATCACCGTGAAGGAGATCGTGACCAGCATGGTGATGCCCCAGAACAGCAGCAGGGCGTCGAAGGTGACCCAGCGCCGCCAGCCCTTCCACTTGGCCATCTCGGCCGGGTCCTCGGTGTCGAACATGAAGCCGCGCGCGGGCATGGCCTCCTGCTCGCCCGCGTGCCGCAGCCCGCGGACCTTGGGCATGTGGGCGCCCATGCCGGCCCCAGAGTCACGCAGGTGCAGCGTGTACCACATCTGCTGCATGCCGGAGGGGCCGGCGAAGGCGCAGGCGCCCACGATCACCGGGAACCACGCGGCGGTCATCGCCTCGGGCGGCAGGTACCCGATGGCGAACATCCCGGTGATCGTGGTGGCCACGTCGCCCCAGGAGCCGACCATGGCGGCGACCACCGCAGTGCCGAGCACGAGCGCGCCGATGAGCAGGGACAGCACGTTCTCCAGCACGTTGTAGATCACCTTGGCCAGGCTGAAGATCACCCCGACCAGGATCAGGCCGCAGACGGCGGTCACGACCCAGGGGATGCCGGTGATCTCCTCGAACGCCGCCGCGCCCGCCGACAGGTGGCCCGGCCAGATGTAGACGGCGATCGCGACGATGAAGAAGAACCACATGATCGGCTTGAACACCCGGGCCGCGCCGGAGAAGATGCTCTCCCCCGTGGCCATGGCGTACCGGGCCATCTCCAGCATGACGACCGCCTGGAGCGTGACGCCGATCAGGAACAGCCACCTGATCTCGGGGCCGAACAGCAGCACCAGCCGGGGCCACATGTACGACTCGCCCATGCCCACGCCGAGCGCGACGAGGAAGACCGTCGGCCCGATGAGGTGCACCGAGGGGGGCGCGTCGGGCAGTTTCCTGATGGGCATCGGCTCCAGCCGGCCCGCTTTCCATACTCGTTGATCCTCGACCGGCGGCGAGGCTGTCGCCGGGGGTGTGTTCGATGTGTCCACCTACGGACCTCCTGGGGGGTTGTTGCCTTCCTCGTTGCGCTGCCCCGATCTAGCCCCCTCGCCTGCTGCCGCGCCTGGCTCTAGCGCAGCAGCCCGGCCGCCCTGGCCCAGCGGTACTTCGCACCGAGGACCGCCACGGGCTTCTCCGTCGTGTACGGGTACGCGACCACGCCGTGCTCGAACAGGTACTCGCTGGCCTCCTCAACCTCGGTGTCGCCGGCGAGCGACGCCACGACCGGCTTGACGTTTCCCTTGGCCCGCTCCTCCGCCACGACGCGGGCGATCAGTTCGGCGAACACCATCGGCGGCGTCACGATCGTGTGCCAGTAGCCGAGGACGAGCGCGTGGATGCGGTCGTCGGCGAGGCCGAGGCGGACCGTGTTCTCGTACGTCGAGGGCGGTTCGCCACCGGTGATGTCGATCGGGTTGCCGGCCGCGCCGAACGGCGGGATGTAGGCGCGGAACGCGGTGTCCAGGTCGGGCGGGATCTCCATGAGGGTCAGGCCCGCGTCCACGCAGGCGTCGGAGAGCAGCACGCCCGAGCCGCCCGCCCCGGTGATGATGACGACGTTCTCGCCCTTCGGCGCGGGCAGGATCGGCAGCGCGCGGGCGTACTCCAGCATGTCGTTGAG
>DASUCK010000595.1:0-36941 GCA_036276095.1 Nonomuraea sp.
TGCGCAGGCTCGCGGCCGACCTCGGCGTGGAGATCACCGGCCGGGTGGTGTCCTACTACGACCAGAACGAGGCGGCCCGCGCCCAGGAGCTCCTGGAGACGCTCAAGGAGGGCCGCACGGTCGTGGTGATCACCGACGCCGGCATGCCGGGCGTCTCCGACCCCGGCTACCGCCTGACCCGCCTCGCCGTCGAGGCCGGCATCACGGTCACCGCGCTGCCGGGGCCGAGCGCCGTCACGACCGCGCTGGCCGTGTCGGGGCTGGCCAGCGACCGGTTCTGCTTCGAGGGCTTCCCGCCGCGCAAGCCCGGCGACCGCGCCCGCCGCCTGGCCGCCCTGGCCGGCGAGGAACGCACGATGGTCTTCTTCGAGGCCCCGCACCGGCTGGCGAGCTCATTGGAGGCCATGGCCGAGGCGTTCGGCCGCGACCGCGCGGCCGCCGTGTGCCGCGAGCTCACCAAGACGTACGAGGAGGTGCGCCGCGGCGGGCTCGGCGAGCTGGCCGAGTGGGCGGCCGGCGGCGTCAAGGGGGAGATCACCGTCGTGGTCGCCGGGCACGTGGCCGGGGCCGGCGAGCCGGACCTGGCCGAACTGGCCGCCGAGGTGGACCGCCGGGTCGCCGAGGGCGCCCGGCGCGGGCTCGCCATCGCCGACGTCGCCAGGGCCGCGGGCGTCCCGAAACGCGAGCTGTATGAGGTAGTTCACAAACGCCTATAGTGCGCATCGTGAGCATCGGGCAGTTCCCCGACGGGGTTTCGCCGCGGCGGCTCGTCCCGCCGATCCAGGGTTCGGCCCTGCTGGGCTGGCTCGGGCCGCTCGCGGTCGCGATCTTCGGCGGGATCCTGCGGTTCGTCCGGCTCAGCGAGCCCCACGCCGTCGTCTTCGACGAGACCTACTACGTCAAGGACGCGTACTCGCTGCTCAGGTTCGGCGTCGAGCGGACCACCCTCGGCGACTCCAAGAACCCGGTCGCCGACCAGCGGCTCATCGCCGGCGACCTGGACATCTTCCGGCAGTGCCAGGAGGCGTCCGAGTGCGCGTCGTTCGCGGCGCACCCGCCGCTGGGCAAGTGGATGATCGCGGCCGGCGAGTGGCTGTTCGGCATGACCCCGTTCGGCTGGCGCTTCGCCGCCGCCCTGGCCGGCACGCTGTCCGTCCTGATCATGGCCAGGGTGGCGCGCCGGATGACCCGCTCGACGCTGCTCGGCTGCCTGGGCGGGCTGCTGCTGGCCCTCGACGGCCTCCACTTCGTGCTGTCGCGCACGGCGCTGCTCGACATCTTCCTGATGTTCTGGGTGCTGGCCGGGTTCGCCTGCCTGGTGGTCGACCGCGACCGGGCGCGTGAGCGGCTGGTCGGCTGGTACGAGCGTTCGCCCGTCACCGAATTCGGCCCCCGGCTGGGGTGGCGGCCCTGGCGGCTGGCCGCGGGCGCCTGCCTGGGGGCGGCGTGCGCGGTCAAGTGGTCGGGGATCTTCTTCCTCATCGCGTTCGCCGTCATGTCGGTCATGTGGGACATGGGGGCCAGGCGGGCGCTGGGGCTGCGGCAGCCGTACCGGGGGGCGTGGTCGTACGACGTGCCGGGGGCGGCCGGCGCGATGACGCTCGTGCCCGCCGCGGTGTTCATGGCGAGCTGGAGCGGCTGGTTCGCCACGGCCGGCGGGTGGGGGCGCGAGTGGGACGTGGCCACCTCGTCGGGGCCGGGATTCTTCGTGGTCGACTCGGTGCGGTCGTGGTTCGCGTACCAGCTGCAGGTGCTCGGCTACCACAGCGGACTGCACGAGTACCACCCGTACATGTCGGACCCGTGGACGTGGCCCGTCCTCTACCGGCCGGTGACCTTCCACTATCCCTCGAACGTGCCGCCGTCGGCGTGCGGGGCCGACAGGTGCTCCGAGGCCGTGCTCGGCGTCGGCACCCCCGCCCTCTGGTACGGCGCCCTGCCCGCCCTCCTCGCCCTCATCGCGTGGTACGTCGCCACCCGCGACTGGCGGGCCGGGGCCACCCTGCTGGCGTTCGCGGCCGGCTGGCTGCCGTGGTTCTACTACGCCGTCGCCGACGACCGGACGATGTACCTGTTCTACATGATCCCCGTCGTGCCGTTCATGGTGCTGGCGATCGTGCTGGTCGCGGGGCTGATCCTGGGCAGCAGGCACGCCCCGCCGGCCCGGCGGGCGGCCGGGGCCGCGGCGGTGGGCGCGTTCGCGCTCATCGTGCTGATCAACTTCTGGTGGCTCTACCCCGTGCTGACCGCCGAGCCGCTCACACAGGCAGAGTGGTGGGCTCGGATGCTGATGCGCTCCTGGGTGACCGCCGCCCCCAAGTGACGCCCCTGCGCAGCGTGATCGCCGCCGCCACGCACGCCAGCGGCACGGCGGGCAGCACGTAGCGGTAGTCGAACTCGGCCGTCGCCGCCGGGGCCAGCAGCAGCCCCACCGCGCCCAGCCACGGCAGCACCACCGGGCCGCCGAACTTCCGCCAGCGCACCGCCACGCCGTACAGGCCGATCAGCAGGATCCCGCCGAGCATGATGCCGCGCAGGTAGAAGACCTTCTGGTAGGCGCTCATGATGTCGGCCCACGGGGCCACGACCCGGGTCTCCGGGGGGCCCTGCTCGTAGCTGAACGCGTCGGTGTCGGTGCGGCCGCCGGCGTAGGAGGACCACTTGGGCAGGCGCTTGGGCTGGCCGTTCTCGTCGTACTGCACGTACGGCTTGAACTCGTACATGTTGTACGTCGACTCGTCGGGGAACCGCGGCCGCGACCAGTGGAAGGACCGGAAGAAGTCGCGGGCCACCACCTTCAGGTAGTCGCCGGGCTGCGACAGGATCGCCCGCGTGGCGAACGCGCTGGCCGCGTCGTTGGTGATCTCGCTCCACTTCTTCTGGATGCCCCACCGGTGGAGCACCTCTCCGGTGCCCGTGCCGTCGCCGTTGCCCTGCCCCCAGAGGTACCACTGCGCGTAGTCCTTGCGCTGGTGGACCGGGTCGTTGATGCACAGCAGCAGCAGCTGGACCTCTGTGTACTTGTCGATGTCCATCTTGCCGCAGTCGGCGAAGATCGCCGTCCGCATGTACAGGATGAGTCCGTCGCTGTTGGTCATCGCGAACTTCCCGTACGTCGAGGCGAACCACCCCATGTACGCCCCCACCGGGATCGCGCAGGCCGTGATCAGGGCTACGATCGGCTTCCAGCCCGTGCGCTTGACCAGCAGGTAGAGCACCACCAGCGCCAGGATCGGCAGCCCGATCGACCGGGTCAGCCAGGTGAGCGCCAGCAGGAACCCGACCGCCGCGCCGGCCTGCCACGACAGCCGCCGCTTCCACAGCACCAGCGTGATCACGCTCACCACGAGCAGCGTGAAGAGCGCGTCGGACATCACCAGCTGCTCCAGCTGGATCTGGTACGCGTCGAACAGCACCGGCGCCGCCGCCAGCGTCGCCCCCCACTTCGGCAGCCGGAACTTGATCCGCAGCAGCGCGTAGATCAGGCACGCCGCGGCCAGGCCCATCAGGTGCTGGGTGAGGGTCAGCAGCGCGAAGCTGTGGAACGGCTTCAGCAGCATCAGCCAGAAGCTGTAGCCGTCCGGCCGGATCGGGTGGGGCCTCGGGTGCAGCGCCACCGAGACGTACTCGTAGGAGTCGTTGAACCACATGGCCGGGCCGTATCCGAGCATGGTGATGAGCCGCAGCACGGCGCCGGCGCCGAATGCCGCGGCGAACACCCGATGCCGGCGCAGGAAGGACAGCCAGCGCGCAGCCCGGCCAGGAGCGGAGTGGTCCACAGGGGTAATCTCCGCGACGCTCACCATGCTGTAAAGAATGCCAGTCGTTTTCCGGTCTTGACCCGACCGCTCCCGGGCACAGGGCATGATGGTTCACTGGAATAGCCTTAACTGAAGGGTAGACACGTGGAACTGACGGTGGTCATGCCCTGCCTCAACGAGGCGGAGACCGTGGAAGTCTGTGTGCGCAAGGCACTGGCGTGCATGGCGGAGCACGGCATCGAGGGCGAGGTCCTGATCGCCGACAACGGCAGCACGGACGGCTCGCAACAGCTCGCCCGCGACGCCGGCGCCCGCGTGGTCCACGTCGAAGAGAAGGGCTATGGCAACGCCCTCCTGGGCGGCATCAGGGCCGCGCGCGGCACCTACGTCATCATGGGCGACGCCGACGACTCCTACGACTTCACCGCGCTGCTGCCGTTCGTCGAGCAGCTGCGCGACGGCGCCGACCTGGTGATGGGTAACCGCTTCAAGGGCGGCATCGCCCCGGGCGCCATGCCGCCGCTCCACCGCTATCTGGGAAACCCGGTGCTGTCGTTCATCGGCCGGCTGTTCTTCCCGTCGGCGATCGGCGACTTCCACTGCGGCCTGCGCGGCTTCCGCCGCGACTCCATCCTGAAGCTGCAGCTGCAGACCGGCGGCATGGAGTTCGCCTCCGAGATGGTCGTGCGCTCCACGCTGACCGGCTACGACGTGCGCGAGGTCCCCACGACGCTCGCGCCCGACGGCCGCTCGCGCCCGCCCCACCTGCGCTCCTGGCGCGACGGCTGGCGCCACCTGCGCTTCCTGCTGCTCTACAGCCCCAAGTGGCTGTTCTTCTATCCCGGCGTGGCCATGATGATCATCGGCCTGGTCGCGGGCACCGCGCTCACCTTCGGCCCGGTGAAGATCGGCGAGCTGGCGTTCGACGTCGACACCCTGGTCGGCACCTCCGCCCTGGTGGTGATCGGCTTCCAGGCGGCGCTGTTCGCCCTCTTCACCAAGGTCTACGCGGCCGAGGAGGGCTTCCTGCCGGAGTCGCCGCGCATCCGCAAGATCGTCGACATCGTGACCCTGGAGAAGGGCCTGGTGGTCGGCGGCCTCCTGGCCCTGGCCGGTCTGGTGGGCCTGGTCATGTCGCTGGCGCACTGGCAGGTGCGCAGCTTCGGTGAGCTGGACCCGCGCGAGTCGCTGCGACTGGTGGTGCCGTCGGCGACGGCGTTCATCATGAGCTTCCAGACGATCTTCGCCTCGCTGTTCATCAGCATCCTGGGCATCCGCCGCTCCCGCGAGACCCCGATCGACCGCGCCGCCGCGGCGGCCGAGGAAGCCGCCGAGGCGATCACCCGCGAACGCTCAAAAGCCTGACAACAAACTTTTACGCGCTTCCGTCCCCCGGCGCGTCGCCCTCCGGGCCACGGACAGGCCCATGCGGGCCGCGTGACGGGGGGTGACTCGTGAGGGTCGGCGGTCGTTTCCCGGAGGTCCATCAGCCGGAGTGCGGCGGGTGGCGGGCGGGCGGTCGGCGACGGCAGCGCAGGAACAATTGACGAAGAAAGAGTCCCGTAGGCTAACACCATGTCGCAGCACATTTTGACCGCCGTTGCTTGGCCGTACGCGAACGGTCCTCGTCACATCGGGCACGTCTCCGGGTTCGGCGTGCCGTCCGACGTCTTCAGCCGCTACCAGCGGATGGCGGGCAACAAGGTGCTGATGGTCTCCGGCACCGACGAGCACGGCACGCCGATCCAGGTGCAGGCCGACAAGGAAGGCGTCAGCGCCAAGGAGCTGGCCGACCGCTACAACCGCGTCATCGCCGAAGACCTGACCGGCCTGGGGTTGTCCTACGACCTGTTCACCCGCACCACGACGAAGAACCACTACGCCGTCACGCAGGAGATCTTCAAGGGCCTCCACGCCAACGGCTACATCTTCCCGAAGACCACGATGGGCGCGATCTCGCCCTCCACCGGCCGCACCCTGCCCGACCGCTACATCGAGGGCACCTGCCCCATCTGCGGCTACGACGGCGCGCGTGGCGACCAGTGCGACAACTGCGGCAACCAGCTCGACCCGATCCAGCTGATCAACCCCAGGAGCCGCATCAACGGCGAGGCGCCCACGTTCGTCGAGACCGAGCACTTCATGCTCGACCTGCCCGCCTTCACCGAGACCCTCGGCTCCTACCTGCAGTCCAAGCAGGGCGAGTGGCGGCCCAACGTGCTGAAGTTCGCCCTCAACCTGCTCGGCGACCTGCAGCCGCGGGCGATCAGCCGCGACCTCGACTGGGGCGTGCCGATCCCGCTCGACGGCTGGCGCGACCAGCCCAACAAGCGGCTCTACGTCTGGTTCGACGCCGTCATCGGCTACCTGTCGGCCTCCATCGAGTGGGCCAGGCGCTCCGGCGACCCCGACGCCTGGCGGCAGTGGTGGCAGAACCCCGACGCCCGCGGCTACTACTTCATGGGCAAGGACAACATCGTCTTCCACGCCGAGATCTGGCCGGCGATGCTGTTCGGCTACAGCGGGCGCGGCGACCGCGGCGGCACGCCGGGCTCGCTGGGCGCGCTGGAGGTGCCGTCCGAGGTGGTCTCCAGCGAGTTCCTGACGATGGAGGGGCGGAAGTTCTCCTCCTCGCGGCAGGTCGTGATCTACGTACGCGACTTCCTCGAGCGCTACGACGCCGACGCGCTGCGCTACTACATCGCGGTCGCCGGGCCGGAGAGCCAGGACACCGACTTCACCTGGCAGGAGTTCGTCAACCGCAACAACGGCGAGCTCGTCGCCGCCTGGGGCAACCTGGTCAACCGGTCGATCTCGATGGCGGCGAAGAACTTCGGCGTCGTGCCCGAGGCCGGCGACCTCACCGACGCCGACCGGGCGCTGCTGGAGCGCTCGCGCGACGCGTTCGGGCCGGTGGGGGCCGAGCTGGGGCGGTCGCGGTTCAAGAACGCCATCACCGAGGCGTTCGACGTGGTCCGCGAGGCGAACCGCTACCTCGCCGAGCAGGAGCCGTGGAAGCTCAAGGACGACCCGGCGCGGCAGAAGTCGATCCTGCACGTGGCGCTCCAGGTCGTCGACGACGCCAAGACGCTGCTCACGCCGTTCCTGCCGAGCTCGTCCAACAAGGTCTTCGCCATGCTGGGCGGCGAGGGGGTCTGGTCGGGCATGCCGGAGATGCGCGACGTGGACGAGGACGGCGGCGAGCCGTACCCGGTGATCACCGGCGCGTACGACGGGGCGGCTCGCTGGGAGCACCGGCCGATCAAGCCCGGCACGCCGCTGGCGCCGCCGGTGCCGCTGTTCAAGAAGCTCGACCCGAAGGTCGTGGACGAGGAACTGGCCCGCCTGGCGTGAGCAGGATTCCAGTCCCCCCTGAGCCGCTGTCCGCCCCCGTGTTCGACAGCCACTGCCACCTCGACATCATGGTCGGCAACCGGCAGGCGTCGTCCGGCGATCCCGTGGCGCAGGCCGCCCAGGCGGCCGCCGCCACCGTTCGGGGCATCCTCGACGACGCCCGGGCCGTCGGCGTGACCAGGCTGGTCACGATCGGCTACGACCTGGCGTCGTCCCGGTGGAACGCGGAGACGGCGGCGGCGCAGGAAGGCGTGTACGCCGGGGTGGCGATCCACCCCAACGAGGCCCACGAGGCCACCCCCGAGGCGCTGGCCGAGATCGAGGCGCTGGCCGGGCGGCCCGACGTGCGGGCGGTCGGGGAGACCGGGCTCGACTACTACCGCGACTGGGCGAGCCGGGACGACCAGCACGCGAGCTTCCGCGCGCACATCGAGATCGCCAAGCGCACCGGGAAGGCGCTGGTGATCCACGACCGGGACGCGCACGACGACGTGCTGAAGGTGCTGGCGGCCGAGGGCGCGCCGGAGCGGGTGGTGTTCCACAGCTTCTCCGGCGACGCCGAGATGGCGAAAAAGTGTGCGGAAGCCGGATATTTCATGTCGTTCTCCGGGCCGGTCACGTACAAGAACGCCGCCTACCTCCGCGAGGCGGCCGCCGTGACGCCCCCCGGCCTCATGCTGGTCGAGACCGACGCCCCCTACCTGCCGCCCGTCCCCCACCGCGGCAAGCCCAACGCCCCCTCCCTCATCCCGCTCACCCTCCGCTGCCTCGCCGAGGTCAAGGGCGTCCATCCGGACCGGTTGTGCGAGGCGATCAGCACTAACGGAGTCACCGTCTTCGGCGAGTGGTGACCATCTTTTGGTGAACCGGTGGATGCCGACCCGCCGGCACGGCTAGCGTTCGGGCGATCACTTTCCGCAGTCGGAGGTGACGCGTTACCGGAGGTGGTTCGTGCGAGGCAGGAGGCGTGCGCCGCGTCCGCCCATCCCGTGGCGCTCCCCGTGGACGCCCGTGGTGTGCCTGCTGGCGGCCGCGGCGGCCGGCGCCCTGGTCGTCGTGTCGTCGCTGGTCAAGGACATCACCGTGGTCGTCGACGGCAAGCCGATCGCGGTCCGCGGCTTCGCCGGGTCCGTCAGCGAGGCGCTCGGCGCGGCCGGGGTGACACTGAGCTTCGGCGACGTCGTACGCCCCGACACCCGGCAGGAGGTCGCCGACGGCACCCGGATCGAGGTGCGCCGCGCCCGCCCCATCACGCTGACCGTGGACGGCCGCACCAGCAAACACCTGGTCACCAGCACCAGGGTCGCCGACGCCCTGGCCGAGCTCGACGTCTCCCCGGCCGGGGGCCGGATCTCCGCCCCCCGCGACGGCACGGTGCCGCTGTCCGGGATGGAGCTGACGGTCTACACCAGGCGCAAGGTGTACGTGGTCGCCGGCCCCACCCGGCTCGTCTCCCGCACCACCGCCCGCACCGTCCGCCAGGTGCTGCGCCAGAAGCGCGTCGGCCTGGGCCGGGGATACGAGGTGACGCCGCCGCTGGGCAGCTTCCCCAAGGACGGCACCGTGATCACCGTCACGCCGCCGCACACCGTCGCGGTGCTCCCCGACGTCGCCCGGCTCGACTGGGAGGCGCTGGCCGCGTGCGAGTCCGGCGGGAACCCGCAGGCGTACAACCCCCACGGGCCGTACTACGGGATGTACCAGTTCAGCCTGCCCATGTGGAAGGCCGTCGGCGGCGTGGACCTGCCGACGGCCTGGCCGGCCGACGAGCAGACGTACCGGGCGCAGTTGTTGTACCAGCATGTGGACGGGCGATGGGAGCAGCAGTGGCGCCGCTGCGGCCCCCACCTGTTCTGACCTGCTGGCCTCCGGACGCCGGCATCTCGGCAGCGACGACGTCAACCCGAGACCGACACGCCGAAGTCGGCTCCCCTGGGCGGCTGGATGGGCTCCAGGCTCTCGGCGTTCCGTCCCGCCACCGCGACCACCCCGTACGGCCCCGCGTCCGGCTGCCCCACGTACACCTTGTTGCCGCTGAAGGCCACCGACCAGCCGAACAACCCGTCGCCGCCGGACAGCCGCCGGTCCTCGGCGGCGTCCTTCCAGGACACGATCCGGACCCCGCCCCCATAAGGGGCGCCGATGGCCAGCCGGCCGTCCGTCGAGGCCGCCAGCGCGAACCCGAACGCCTGCCCGCCGCCCTGCCGCACCGTCCTGACCACCTTCCAGTCGTGGCTGAACAGCTGCACGTACCCGGGGCCGGGGGCGCTGACCGCGTAACCGGAGCCCTCCGCGTACGCGATCGCGTAGCCGTACCGGTCACCGGTGGCGTTGGACGGCGAGTCCAGCCTCACGCTCGTGATCTTGGACGCGAACACGTCGTCGACGAACACCGCCGAGCCAGAGTCGATCTTCCCGGCCTCGACCTGCTGGCCCGCGCCGTCGTCGTTCTCGTACGGGACGCCGACGAGCAGCGCGTTCCCCGGCCCGAACGCCATCGACCAGCCGAACTGGTCGCCCACCTCGCTGTTGCCGCGCACGTCCGCGGTCTCCTGGCTGAGCCGGCGCAGCTCGCCGGCGCCCTTGCGCGCGTAGACGGCGCCCACGTCGAGCAGCCCCTTCTCGTCCTCGTACGGCGCGCCGACCGCCACCAGGTCGCCGCGGGCCGCCAGCGACCAGCCGAAATGCGCGAACCGCTGCGGCTGCGCGGCGGTCAGGCGCTGCGGGGGCCGCGAACCGCCGCCGTAGACGACGTACGCGGCGCCGGCGTCCTGTTCGCCGCCGATGTCCGCGTACGGAGCGCCCACCACCAGGTCCGCGCAGGCGTCGCCGTCGACCATCGCCAGCCGCGCCGCCCAGCCGAACGCGTCGCCCCTCGCCAGGCCCGGCACGCTGACCGGCACGACCTTGCCCCCCGACACCACGTGCACGGCACCCTTCTGGTCGTCCGCGAACGGGTCGCCCACGACCACGTCGTCCGCGCCGTCACCGTTGAAGTCCTCGGCCCCGGCGCACGTCGCCGCGGGCGCCGCGCCCGGGACGACCGCGAGCACGCCCGCCGCCAGCAGCAGCGCGACCAGCAGTTTCCCGACCCTCACAGCGCCACCTCGATCTGCCTGCCGTTGTCGAGCATGGTCGCCGTCAGCTTCACGGGCTTCCGGTACGTCGGCACGTCGAACACGAAAGCGCCGTCCACGCGGCCGCCCGGCAGGATGGCCGGAGGCAGCGTGCTCGGGGCCGGGTCGTGCTCGGCGCCGCGGTCGTCGACCATGGTGACCACCGGTTGCATCAGGGCGTGCCGTTCGCCGCCCGGGTTGAGCATCGACCAGCGGATCACGCAGAGCTGGCCCTGGGTGGCGCTCTTGCCCTCGTACTCCTTCAGGCCGCACTCGGGGGCGCCGGGGACGATCGCGACCGGGTCGTCGAAGTCGTCGCCCAGAGCGAACCTGCGGCCCACGTCGTTGGCCGCGCCCGAGCTGGAGGTCTGGGAGGAACCGCCGGTGGCCGTGGTCGCCGTGTTCCGCGCCGACGTCGCGATCAGCACCGCCGCCGTGACGACGACGGCCAGCACCGCCGCGCCCGCGGCGATGAGCCACCTGGTGCCGGAGGTCCGCGTACCGCCGGCGGTGTCGCGCTCGCCGGGGACGGGCTCCGGCGAGATGCGCGTCGCGACCTTGCCCGGGTCCGGGTCGGCGGCCCGCTGCCCCGCCCCCTCCGCCGGGCGGACCCGCTCCGGCCCGGGGACCGCGACCGCCTGCCGCGGCACGCCGTGCCCCTGGTGCTCGGCGCTCGGACGAGGGCCGGGGTGGGCGGCGTCCTGGCGAGCCTGCTCCCGCTCGGGGGAAGCCGTGCGCGGCCGCTCGGCCATGCCCGCCTGCCCGGGTTGGGACGGCGGCTGCTGGCCCGCGGGGCCGCCCGCCTGCGGTGGCTGGGGCTGCTGCTGGTCCTTCTGCCTGCCTCGGCGGAACAGGCCGCGGAGGCGGAGCTGGGGCTCGGCGGGGGACTGGGCGGGCCACCGGGCCAGCTCCTCCTTGGCCGCCTCCTCCTCCAGGCGCACCCTCTCGTCGAACGACCCCTGGCCAGACCCGCTGGAAGCGGACCCGCCGGGGGTGGAGGTGCCGGAGGCCGACACGCCGGAGGCGGATGCACCGGCAGGGGATGCCCCGGCAGGGGAGGCAGCGGGAGGGGGCGTGCCGGGAGTGGTGGTGTCAGGTGTGGGCATACCGGGCATACCGGGCGTTCCGGACGCTCCGGCCTGGCCGCGGCCGCTCGTGGCGTCGCCCGGCGGCGGGGTGGTGAACGCCGCCGTGACGTCGCTCTCGTCCTCGACGTCCCGCGGCGGCCGCCAGTCGGCGAACATCTCGGTCGCGACGAGCGTGGGCGGGTTGATCGACGGCGGTGGCGTGTTGCCTCCCACCAGCGCGATCAGCAGGTCCTGGGCCGAGGGGCGCTGGGCCGGGTCCATGGACGTGGCCAGCAGTACCAGCTCGTTCAGCGGCGCGGGGAGCGCGCCCAGCTCGGGCGGCGTGTTGAGCACGCGGTGGGCCATCGTGATGGGGTCGCCACGGCCGAACGGGTGCCGCCCGTTGCCCGCGTACGCCACCAGGCAGCCCCAGGCGAAGATGTCGGCCGCCGGGCTGACCGGCTCGCCCCGCACCTGTTCGGGCGCCCACCATCCGGGGCTGCCGAGCAGCTCGCCGGAGAGCGTGAACCCGGTCTCCCGGTCCAGCGCCCTGGCGATCCCGAAGTCGATCACCCGTGGCCCGGACAGGGAGAGGATCACGTTGGCCGGTTTGAGATCCCGGTGTACGAGCCCGGCCACGTGGATCGCGGCCAGCGCCGCCGCCACGCCAAGCGCGACGCCGTGCAACGACCCCGGCTCCATAGCCCCGTAGGTGGAGATCTGGTCGGAGAGCGGCGTGCCCGAGATGTACTCGGTCACCATGTAGGGGCGCCCGTCGCCGGTGTTGCCGTTGTCCAGCACCTGCGCGGTGCAGAACGACGCCACCCGCCGCGCGTTCTCGACCTCGGCGTGGAACCGGGCGGCGAACCCCTCCTGGTTGGCGAACTCCGCCTTCACCACCTTGAGCGCGACGGACCGGCCGGTGGGCGCGCGTGCTAAGAAGACCGTCCCCATACCGCCTTCGCCGAGTCGCCCCAGCAGACGGTACGTCCCGATCTCCCGCAAGTCCGTCGGGCGGAGTGGCGCGGCGCCCGTTGGCTCCATGAGGGACGTTCCTTCCTGTTCCACGCCATCCTCTCCTTTGGTCTCCCCATCCGCCATCGCTGGTTCTTCGATGCGAGAGACTGATTGGATGATGAGGCTGTTGGGCCCTGCAGAAATACGTATTTTGGCGGACAAGCTAGATCTTCGCCCCACAAAAAAACTAGGCCAGAACTTCGTGATCGACGCCGGGACCATCCGCCGCATCGTCCGCGTGGCGGAGTTGTCGGAAGACGACGTGGTCATCGAGGTGGGGCCGGGTCTCGGCTCGCTCACCCTCGCCCTCCTGCCGTCGTCCGCGCACGTGGTGGCCGTCGAGATCGACCCGGTGCTCGCCACCCAGCTTCCCATCACCGTCGCCGAGCGCGGACTTGCCGAACGCCTCACGGTCGTCAACGCCGACGCCATGAAGATCACGCCTGACGACCTGTCCGGATTCGCCCCCACGGCGTTGGTCGCCAACCTCCCGTACAACGTGGCCGTCCCCGTGGTGCTCCACCTCCTGGAGGTCCTTCCGTCCCTGCGCAGGGGCCTGGTCATGGTGCAGTCGGAGGTGGCCGACCGCCTCGCCGCCGGTCCCGGCTCCAAGGTGTACGGCGTGCCGTCGGTCAAGGCCGCCTGGTACGCCGACGTACGCCGGGCGGGCCCGGTGGGCCGTACCGTCTTCTGGCCGGTCCCCAACGTCGACTCCGGCCTGGTGTCCCTCACCCGCCGCGAACCGCCCCCCACGGCCGCCTCCCGCGAGGAGGTGTTCGCCGTCGTCGACGCCGCCTTCGCCCAGCGCCGCAAGACCCTGCGCGCGGCCCTGGCCACGTGGGCGGGCAGCCCGGCGCGGGCCGAGGAGATCCTCCGGTCAGCGGGCGTCGCCCCGTCGGCCCGCGGCGAACAACTCGACGTCACCGCTTTCGCCCGCATCGCCGAACTCAAACCCTGACGACCGGCTGGACACGGCTGGACACGGCTGGACACGGCTGGGCGCGTGCGCCGAGCTGGACAACGCCGAGCTGGACAACGCCGAGCTGGACAACCTCGTCAGGTTCCTGGAGACCGCGACCGGCCGCAGGTTCCGAGAGTCCCGGCGGTGGTGTCCCCGTCCAGGAGGGTGCCCGACACCCGCTCCGAGCCCTTCGCCCTCGTCCACGCGGACGAACCCGCCGCCGCGCACGCGAGAAACGCCCGGCATGTGTTAACTACGCCGCCCTTGCCGCCGGAGCAGGCGGTGCGTCTTTCACGAGGCGTGTCGTGTGGCAAGCGCCGCGCTTGTGGAACCACCCCCGCTGTCCACAGAACCACGCTCGGCCCCACGCCGTCCCGCTCCGGCATTCCATCCTGGCCTCCGCACCCCATCCTCACGGCTGGACATGCAGGGAGGCCGACCATGATCAACCGCTTCGCTCTCACCGGCGGGCTGTTCCTGACCCTCGCCACCTTCGCCGCGTTTGCCACCTACGCCGCGCTCTCCGGCCCGGCCCAGGCCGCCGCCATCACCTCCACCTCCATCAAGAAGAAGGCCAAGAAGGGGCTGTCGAGGGGCGAGATCGCGGCCGCCGCGGCCCTCGCCCAACTGGGCGTCTCCTTCTCCTGGGGCGGAGGCTCGGCCAAGGGCCCCACCCCGGGCATCGGCAGGGGAGCCGGCACGAAAGGCTTCGACTGCAGCGGCCTGACCCTCTACGCCTGGTCCCAGGCAGGCGTGGCCCTCAGCCACTACACCGGCGCCCAGTTCCGCCAGGGTCGCAGGGTCCCACTGTCCGCCCGCCGTACGGGAGACCTGCTCTTCTTCGGTGGCGGCCCCGGCGACCCCACCCACGTGGGCCTCTACCTCGGAAGCGGCCTCATGATCCACGCCCCCAAGACCGGCGACGTGGTCAAGAAGACCGCCTTCCTCAGGTCACCGTACTTCCGTGCCGCGTTCAGGGGGGCCGTACGCCCCGCGTGACCGGGTCGACCCACCGCGGGACAAACCCGGCTGCCGGTGAGCCATCAGCCGATGCAGCGACGGCGCGGGCGGGTGTGCCATTTGTCGGCTTCGCGGGTCGGCCGACGGGCCCAGGACGAGTGTGCTCCCTGATGCTGATCATCAAGGAGGCAAATCGCCGCGAACTTGACTCTGCGTGTTGGGGAATCGGGCCCTGCGCGGGTCATATTGCGAGAACCGCATGTCAGGGCTGCGTGCCCCGATAACATCGAGTGTCCTTGACCCCGGCAAGCGATGAGAGTGACAGAAGATCGATGAGTTCGGTGACCGTACGTGTGCCCGCGAAGGTCAACGTGCAGCTTTCTGTCGGCCCGCTCAGGGAAGATGGCTACCACGACCTGGTCAACGTCTTCCACGCCGTGTCGATCTTCGATGAGGTGATGGCGAAGGAGTCCGACTCCATCACCGTGTCGGTCAGCGGGCGCTGGTCCGAGCAGGTCCCGGCCGACGACAGCAACCTCGCGATCCGGGCCGCCCGCGCGCTCGCCAAGCACGCCGGGCGCTCCTACGGTGCCGAGCTCGTCATTCACAAGGACATTCCCGTGGCGGGCGGCATGGCGGGCGGCAGCGCCGACGCGGCGGGCGCTCTCGTGGCGTGCAACGAGCTCTGGGGGCTCGGGCTGCCGTTCGACGACCTCATGGAGATCGCCGGAGACTTGGGCAGCGACGTGCCGTTCTCCCTGCTCGGCGGCACGGCCGTGGGCACCGGGCGGGGTGAGCAGCTGAGCGAGCTCCCGACCGGCGGCACGTTCCACTGGGTGTTCGCTCTGGCGAACGGCGGTCTGTCCACGGCCAGCGTCTACGCCGAGTGCGACCGGCTCCGCTCCGACTCGGCCACCGAGGTGCCCTGGCCTCAGCTGAACGACTCGCTGCTGGAGGCGTTGGGCACCGGCGACGCGTACGCGCTGGGCTCCCACCTGAGCAACGACCTCCAGCCCGCCGCCCTCAACCTCCGCCCCGAGCTCGCCCCCACCCTGGAGGCGGGCCGCCAGCACGGCGCCCTGGGCGCGATCATCTCCGGCTCCGGCCCCACCTGCGCCTTTCTCGCCATCGACGCCCTGCACGCCCGCGACCTGGCCACCAGCCTGATCGCCACCGGCGCCACCCCCACCGCCGTGCCGGCCCACGGTCCTGTCCGCGGCGCCACGGTGGTCTGACCCTCGACGAGCATCCACCGCCGGCTCAACCAGCTGATCCGCCACCTCCAGCCTCTCAGGGGACCTTGATCGGAGCCTGCCAGAGCGGGTCTCAGGATGCGGGTGGGCGGGGGAGCGGGGTGGGAGCCGATACCCTGAGTACGTCATGAATCTGGTCAATCTTGAGTCGGTTTCCCATGCCTACGGGCCGAAGGCCCTCCTCAGCGACGTGTCCCTCGGGGTGGAGGCGGGGGATCGCATCGGCGTCGTCGGGCGGAACGGGGGCGGCAAGACGACCCTGATGTCCGTCATCGCGGGAGCCGTACGCCCCGACGGCGGGCGGGTCACCCACAGCCGCGGGCTCCGCATCGGTCTCCTGTCGCAGCAGGACGTGCTCGACCCCGCCGCCACCGTACGGGAGATCGTCCTCGACGGCATGGCCGAGCACGAGTGGGCCGGTGACCAGCGCGTACGCGAGATCCTCGCCAACCTGATCGGCGACCTCGACCTCGACGCCAAGTCCGGCGCCCTGTCCGGAGGCGAGCGCAGGCGTACGGCGCTGGCGAAGCTGCTCATCGACGACCACGACCTGATCATCCTCGACGAGCCCACCAACCACCTCGACATCGAGGCCATCGCCTGGCTCGCCGCACACCTGTCCGCCAGGAAGAGCGCGCTGCTGGTCGTGACCCACGACCGGTGGTTCCTCGACGCCGTGTCCACCCGCACGTGGGAGGTCGTGGACGGACGGGTCGAACGCTACGAAGGGGGCTACGCCGCCTACGTGCTGGCCAAGGCCGAGCGGGCGCGGATCGCCCAGGCCGCCGAGGCCCGCCGCCAGAACCTCATGCGCAAGGAGATCGCCTGGCTCCGGCGCGGCCCGCCCGCCCGTACGTCGAAGCCCAAGTTCCGCATCGAGGCCGCCCAGGCCCTGATCGCGGACGAGCCGCCGCCGCGCGAGACCGTCGAGCTGATGAAGTTCGCCGCGGCCAGGCTGGGCAAGACCGTGTACGACCTCGAAGACGTCACCCTGCGCGCCGGCGGCCCCGGGGAAGGGCCGTCGGTGCTCGACCGCTGCACGTGGCAGTTCGGGCCCGGCGACCGCGTCGGCCTGATCGGCGTCAACGGGTCCGGCAAGTCGTCCGTGCTGCGCCTGCTCGCCGACACGCTCAAGCCGGTCTCCGGCCGGGTGGTGAGGGGCAGGACCGTACGCCTCGCCCACCTGTCGCAGGAGCTCGACGAGCTGGATCCGACGCGGCGGGTGCTGGAGTCGGTGGAGGAAGTACGCAAGTACCTTCAGGTCGGCAAGAAGGAGTGGACCGCCTCCCAACTGCTCGAACGCCTCGGCTTCCGAGGTGAGGCGCAGTGGAAGGTCGTCGGCGACCTGTCCGGCGGCGAGCGGCGGCGGCTGCAGCTGCTCAGGCTGCTCATGGACGACCCCAATGTCCTCCTGCTCGACGAGCCCACCAACGACCTCGACATCGAGACCCTGAACGAGCTGGAAGACCTGCTCGACGGCTGGCCCGGCACGCTGATCCTGGTGAGCCACGACCGCTACTTCCTGGAGCGGGTGACCGACCGGTGTGTGGCGCTGCTGGGCGACGGCAGGCTGTCGTTGCTGCCCGGCGGCGTGGACGAATATCTCGAACGCCGCACGGCGGGCACGGCGCTGAAGGCCCGCGTGGCCGCCGCGCCCCCCGCCCGTGCTCCCGCCGTCGACGGTGCGCCGGTCGCGCGGGCGCCCGGCGGTCCGGAGCTGTCGGCCAGGGAGGAACGCGAGCTACGCAAGGAGCTCAGCCGCCTGGAACGCCAGCTCGACAAACTGGCCTCCCAGGAGGCCCGCCTCCACGCGGCGATGGCGGAGGCGGCCAGCGACTACGCCAAGCTCGGCACCCTCGACGCCGAACTCCGCGAGATCCTCGTCCAGAAGGACACGGTGGAGGCAGACTGGCTCGACGTAGCCGACCGCCTCGGCGACTGAGCCCCACCCGCGCGGCGACTGAGCCCCACCCGCGCGGCGATGACAAGGCAGGACGCCCCGGAGTAACGAGATCTCGGGGCGCAACAGGGAAGAACGGGACTCAGCGGGGGGAGTCGAAGGGGGCGAGGAGGGTGCGGAGGAGTGAGGCCAGGGAGCGCTGGTCGTCGAGGCCGATCCCGGACAGCAGGTCGTGTTCGCGCCGCAACAGGTCGGCGAAGGCGGCGTCGACCCTGGCCACGCCCGAGTCGGTCAGTGACACGAGTACGCCGCGTCGATCCTCGGGGTCGGGCCGCCGTCGTACGAGGCCGGCCTGGGCGAGGCGGTCGATGCGGTTCGTCATCGTGCCCGAGGTGACCAGGGTGGCGCGGAGCAGGGCTCCGGGGCTCAGTTCGTACGGCTTCCCGGCTCGCCGCAGCGCCGTCAGCACGTCGAACTCCCACGGCTCCAGGTCATGCTCGGCGAACGCGGCTCGTCGCGCCCGGTCGAGATGCTTGGCGAGTCGTGACACTCTAGAGAGCACCTGGAGCGGTTCGACGTCGAGGTCGGGGCGTTCCGCTCGCCAGGCCGCGACGAGGCGGTCGACCTCGTCTCTCGCATCCTCCGTCATGACACAAAGTGTACTGTCTTGACATCGAGATATCTGTCTCGATATCAATTATCTTTATGTCAAGAGATATGTGGGACCCGGTAGCCTACGCGGTCTACGCCGACGAGCGGTCGCGTCCGTTCATCGAGCTCGTCTCCAGGGTCGGCGCGGTCAACCCCGGCTACGTCGTGGACGCCGGCTGCGGCAGCGGCGAGCTGACCGTCGAGCTGGCCCGTCGCTGGCCGCAGGCGACGATCGAGGGCTACGACGCCTCGCCCGCGATGATCTCCAAGGCGCGCACGCTGGAGACGTCCGTCAGGTTCGTCGTGGCCGACGTGACGACCTGGCGTCCGGACCGGCCGATGGACGTGCTGGTCTCCAACGCCGTCCTGCAGTGGGTGCCGAACCACCGCGCCGTGCTCGAACACTGGATGGAGGCGCTGGCCCCGGGCGGCTGGCTGGCGTTCCAGGTGCCGGGAAACTTCGACGCGCCGAGCCACGTCGCTATCCGCGAGCTGTGCGCCTCCCGCGCGTGGTCCGACCTGCTCAGCGACTTCGTCAGGAACAGCCCGGTCGAGGAGCCGCTCGAATACCTCGACCTGCTCAACCAGGGCGGAACCCAGGTGGACGCCTGGGAGACGACGTACGTGCACGTGCTTCACGGCGAGAACCCGGTGCTCGACTGGGTCGCCGGCACGGCTCTGCGCCCGATCCTCGACCGGCTCGACCCCGACCGGCGGCGGCGCTTCAAGGCCGACCTGGCCGGGCCGCTCGCCGAGGCGTACCCGGCGAGGAGCTACGGCACGCCGTTCCCGTTCCGCCGCATCTTCGTCGTGGCGCAGAAATGAGGGCGGAAAACCGCCGGATCTACGTCTTGTGACCCGGTCGGCAACAGAGTCGAACTTCTGCGACCCGCTGCCTGGTGGCATGATTGGCCGAAATCGGACCGGTTGTGAGGTGCAGTGGGCATCGAGATCGAGGACAAGTTCGACGTTCCAGCCGAGTACACGATTCCGGACCTGAGCGGTCTGGCCGACGTCGTGGGCCCAAAAAGTTACCAGCTTGTGGCTCTTTACTATGACACGCCCGATCTGCGGCTCGCGGCCCGCGGTGTCACGCTGAGGCGACGACGCGGCGGCGCCGACCCCGGCTGGCACCTGAAACTGCCCAAGGCCAAGGGCGTCCGGCAGGAGATCACCCACCCGCTCACCCGCAGCACCAAGATCGTTCCAGCCGAGCTGTCCGAGCTCGTCCGCGCCTACACCCGCGGCGCGGAGCTGCAGGTGGTCGCCAAGCTCGACACCCGCAGGAGCGTCACGCTCCTGCACGAGGGCGACGCCAAGCTCGTCGAGATCGCCGACGACCGCGTCAAGGGCACCGACCAACGCGCGGACGGCAAGGTCGTACGGTGGCGCGAGGTCGAGGCCGAGCTCCTCGACGACACCCGCAAGGCGCTGCTGGCCAAGGTCGGCAAGCGGCTCAGGAAGGCCGGCGCCACCCCGTCCGACGCCACCAGCAAGCTCGCCAAGCTGCTCCAGCCAGCCGCGCCGGCCAGGGCCGCCACCACCCCGGGCTCGGCCGGCGAGGTCGTCGTCGGCTACCTCGACAGCCAGGTCCGCGCCCTGCTGTCCCAGGACCCGCGGGTCCGCAGGGCCGAGCACGACGCCGTGCACCAGATGCGCGTGGCCTGCCGCCGCCTGCGCAGCGCGCTGAAGGCGTTCAAGACCGTGGTCGTCGACACCGCGCGGCTCCAGGAGGAACTGCAGTGGCTCGGCAACGTCCTCGGCGAGGCCCGCGACCTGGAGGTGACGCGAGCCAGGTTCGCCAAGGCGCTGGACGGGCTGGCCCCCGAACTGGTCATCGGCCCGGTCCGCGCGCGGCTCGGCGCCGACCTGCTCGACCGCGAGCGGGAGGCGTACGAGCGGATCAAGGACGCGCTCAGCGGCGACCGCTACTACGCCCTGCTCGACGCGCTCGACGCGCTCGTCGCCGAGCCGAACCTGGGCAAGGCGGCGGCCAAGCCGGCGAGGGAGCAGCTCAGCACGATCGCCGCGGCCGGCTGGGGGCGGATGACCAGGGCGTACGACACCGCCCAGGCCATCGACGACCCCGAGCGCCGCGAGATCGCCATGCACGACGTGCGCAAGGCGGCCAAACGCGCTCGTTACACCGCCGAAGCGCTCGTACCGACCCTCGGTAAGGACATGGTCCGGCTGGCCGGGCTCGCCGAGGACATCCAGGAAGTACTGGGGACGCACCAGGACGGCGTGGTCGCACAGGAGACGCTGGCGAAGGAGGCGGAGAGCGCCCGGCAGGCCGGTGAGGACACCTTCACGTACGGGCTGCTGGTCGGGATGGAACGCAATACCGCGGAACGGGCACACGCCGACTTCCCCAGGGTATGGGCGGAAACTGTCAAAGCAGTGGAGAAGCTTCTATGAGCACTCTTCCGGTCATCCCCTTCGCGCGCGACGACCTGCTGGAGGTGCCCGGCGCGTACCGGGACCTTCGGGTCAGGGAGGGCATCGCCAAGGTACGCACCCCGACGGGCGACGAGGTCTGGCTGGTCAGCGGGTACGAGGACGCCCGCAGGCTGTTCAACGACCCCAGGCTCGGCCGTTCGCATCCGCAGCCGGAGAAGGCCGCCCGGCTGTCCGGCTCGGTCCTGATCGGCGGCCCGCAGGGCGCGGTCGACACCGAGAAGGCCGAGCACGACCGCATGCGCAAGCTGTTCATGCCGTCGTTCTCGGCCCGCCGCATGAAGGCGCTCAGCGGCCACGTGGGCGACCTGGTCGAGGAGCGGCTCGACCACATCGCCAAGCTCACCCCGCCGGTCGACCTGCACGCCGAGCTGTCCTTCCCGCTGCCGGTGCTGGTGATCTGCCAGCTGCTCGGCGTGCCGTACGAGGACAGGGAGTACTTCAGCGGCGTGTCGGTCCGGGTGGGCGACACGCTCGACCCGGTGACCGGCCAGGCCGCGCTGGACGAGCTGAGCGCGTACACGGCCCGGCTGATCGAGCGGAAGCGGCGCGAGCCGGGCGAGGACGTGCTGTCGGACCTGGCCCGCGAGCTGGACGACACCGGCAGGATCGCCGAGCTGGCGGCCGGGCTGCTGTTCGCCGGGCACGAGACCACGGTCACCCGCATCGACTTCGGCGTCCTGCTCCTGCTGGCCAACCCCGGCCAGCTCGACCTGCTGAAGGCGGACCCGGGTCTGGCTCCGGCGGCGGTGGAGGAGATCCTGCGGATGTCCACGCCGAGCCTGCACGGCATCCCCAGATACGCTCACGCCGACCTGGAGTTCGGCGGCGTGACGATCCGCCGCGGCGAGGCCGTGGTGATCACCCTTGGGGCCGCCAACCGGGACGAGCGCGTCTATCCGGATCCGGACGTGTTCGACCTGCGTCGTCCGCAGATCGACCCGCACCTGGCCTTCGGGTACGGCCCGCGCTTCTGCGTCGGCGCCAGCCTGGCCAGGGTGGAGCTGGTCGCCGTGTTCAGCCGGCTCTTCCAGCGGTTCCCCACGCTGCGGCTGGCCGTGCCCCGGTCGGAGCTGCGGCGCAACGAGGGACGGATCACCGAGGGGCTCGCCGGGCTCCCGGTCGTGTGGTGACCGGTCAGGCCGCGTAGCGGTCCACGCTCACCACCCGCTCGCCGGCCCTGTGCAGCACGGCGAAGGCGCCCTTGCGCAGGTGCACGTCCTCGCCGCTGAGGGCGTGGATCAGCCCGGGCAGCACCTTGCCGTGACTGCACACGGCCGCCGGGACGGCGATCTCCCGTACCAGGGCGGTCGTCTTGCGCGGGTCCTGGCCTTCCTCGCTGAGCAGCGGTTCGGTCCTGATCCGCGCCCCGTACGGCTCCAGCGTCTGCACGCAGCGGGCGCTGGGCGAGCTGATCAGCAGCTCGGGCCGGTAGGCCGGCAGCGCGGTGGCCAGGGTGGCGGCCTGGGAGGCGCCGTCGGCGTCGAGCGGCCGCTGGGCGTCGTCGCCCGGCCAGTCGCTCCTGGAGCCCGCCGAGCCGTGCCGGACCAGGACGAGCGGCACGGTGGCCAGCGGCGCCGCCATCAGGGCCCGCAGCAGCCCGGCGTCCCATTCGTAGGTGAGTAACGACCGGGCCTTCGCGAGCGGGAGCCAGCGCAGCTCGTCCACCTCGTCGCCGGGGACGAACCCGTCGTCGGCGACCACCTGGGCCGTCCAGTAGTCGACCCGCTTGAGCCGGCCCCGGCTGACGTAGTGGACCGGCGGCAGGGCGCGGCCGAGCGCGACCGTGAGGCCGGCCTCCTCGTGGACCTCGCGGAGCGCGGCGGCGAGCACGTGCTCGCCGGTCTTCAGCTTCCCCTTGGGAAAGGTCCAGTCGTCGTACGCGGGGCGGTGGATGACGGCGACCTCGGGGCCGCTCCCCTCGCCCCTCCAGACGACGGCTCCGGCGGCGCGCAGCAGGTCAGTCATCAACGGTCCTCCAGCGGCGGGTGCCGACGAGATGGCTCTGCAGGTCCTCGCCGGGATGCCGGGACCACCCGCCGTCGGAGTCGAGGCACCACGCGGTGGTGGAGTCGGCCATGGCGAGGTCCATCAGCTCGATGAGGTACGCCTTGTGCTGCTGCGAGGTGACCTTGACCAGGGCTTCGACGCGGCGGTCGAGGTTGCGGCGCATGAGGTCGGCGCTGCCGATCCAGATCTCGGGACGGCGGCCGAGGCCGAACTCGTACACGCGGGAGTGTTCCAGGAACCGCCCCAGGACCGAACGTACGCGGATGTTCTCGGACAGGTCGGGGATGCCTGGGCGGAGCAGGCAGATGCCGCGTACCCACAGGTCGACCGGGACTCCGGCCCTGGACGCCCGGTAGAGGGCGTCGATGAGGGGCTCGTCGACGAGCGAGTTGGTCTTGATCCGGATGCGGGCGGGCCGCCCGGCCTGCTGGTGGGCGATCTCCCGCTCGATCCTGGCCAGCAGGCCGCTGCGCATGGAGTGGGGCGCGACCAGCAGCCGGCGGTAGGCGGAGTGGTTGGAGTAGCCGGTCAGGTGGATGAACAGGTCGGTGACGTCCTCTCCGACCAGCGGGTCGGCGGTGAGCAGGCCGAAGTCCTCGTACTGGCGGGCGGTCTTGGGGTTGTAGTTGCCGGTGCCGATGTGGCAGTAGCGGCGCAGCTCGCCGGAGGCCTCCTGGCGGACGACGAGGGCGAGCTTGCAGTGGGTCTTCAGGCCGACCACGCCGTAGACGACGTGACAGCCGGCGCGTTCGAGCTTCCTGGCCCAGGAGATGTTGGCGTGCTCGTCGAAGCGGGCCTTGATCTCCACGACCACCACGACCTGCTTGCCGGCCTCGGCGGCGTCGATGAGGGCGTCGACGATGGGGGAGTCGCCGCTGGTGCGGTAAAGGGTCTGCTTGATCGCCAGCACCCTGGGGTCGGCCGCGGCCACCTCGATGAAGCGCTGCACGCTGGTGGCGAAGGAGTCGTACGGGTGGTGGAGCAGCACGTCGCGCTCGCGCAGCGTGGCGAACAGGTCGTCCTCGGCGTTGATCGCCTCGGCCGGCACGAACGGGCGGTAGCTGAGCTCGCCGCGCTCCAGGTCGGCGATGGCGTGCAGGCCCGACAGGTCGAGCGGCCCGGGCAGGCGGTAGATCTCGTGGGGTGCCAGCTCCAGTTCCTCCACGAGGGGGGCCAGCACCTCGGGGGTGATGGTGTCCTCGACCTCCAGGCGCACCGGCGGGCCGAAGCGCCGCTTGAGCAGCTCCTTCTCCAGGGCCTGCATGAGGTTCTCCGTGACGTCCTCGTCGACTTCCAGGTCCTCGTTCCTGGTGACGCGGAAGACGTGGTGCTGGAGGATCTCCATGCCCTTGAAGAGCTGCCCGAGGTGGGCCGCGATGACGTCCTCCAGCGGGACGAAGCGGTCTTTGGACGCCTGGATGAACCTGGGCAGCTGCGAGGGCACCTTCACGCGGGCGAAGACCGTGTGGTCGGTGGCCGGGTTGCGGACCAGGACGGCGAGGTTGAGGCTCAGCCCGGAGATGTAGGGGAAGGGGTGCGCGGGGTCGACGGCCAGCGGCGTCAGCACCGGCCTGATCCGCTCCCTGAAGAGCTTGCGCAGCTCGGTGCGCTCCTCGCGGCCGAGGTCGTCCCAGCGGGCGATCTCGATGCCCTCGCCGGCCAGCTCGGGGCAGATCTTGTCATGGAAGGCCGCGGCGTGCCGCCTGGCCAGCTCGTCGGCGATCATGGCGATCCTGGCGAGCTCCTCGCGCGGCTTGAGCCCGCTCTTGGTCCGCAGCAGCAGGCCGGTCGCCATGCGCCGCTTGAGCCCGGCCACCCGAACCCGGAAGAACTCATCCAGGTTGCTGGCGAAGATGGCCAGGAACCGCACCCGTTCCAGCAGCGGGAGCGTGGGGTCCTCGGCCAGGTCGAGCACCCGCTCGTTGAACTGGAGCCAGCTCTCCTCGCGGTTGAGGAACCGCTCCTGCGGCAGCGGCAGGTCGTTGGCCGGGTGCAGTGGTTCTGCGGACATATCGCCTATATTGCCCCGATTGATTGAACAGAACGTTAACGTGGCCGCAACGGCTCGCCAGCCGGTCAACCGCGCTCAATCCCATGGTCACCCAGGCGGATCCGCCTGTTCAAGCCGTCATTCGGGGGGATCAGGCTGGCCCAGGCGGGCGGCCCGCTCGGCCAGCCGGGCCTCCCGCTGGCGGATCTTCTCCTCCCGCTCCCTGACCTTCTCCGCCTCCTTGAGCAGCCGCTCGCGCTCCTTCAGCTCGCGGACCCGCGCCTTCTCGGCCTCCTTCAGCTCGCGCTGGCGCAGCTTCTCGGCCTCCCTGGCCTCCCTCTCCCGCGCCTTCTCCAACTCCCGCAGCTCCTTCTCGCCCGCCCTGGGCTTCGGCGGGGCCGGGACGTGCTCGCGCGTCGTCGCGGTGATCGACGGGCTGGGGTTGAGCCCGGTCAGACCGTTCCAGGCCAGGTTGACCAGGTGGGCGGCCACCTCCTCGCGACCGGGCTTGCGCACGTCGAGCCACCACTGGCCGGTCAGCGCCACCATGCCGACCAGCATCTGGGCGTACATCGGGGCGAGCTCGGGGTCGTAGCCGCGGGCCGCGAACTCGTCGGCCAGGACGTCCTCGACCTGGCTGGCGATCTCGCTGAGGAGGCTCGCGAACGTGCCGGTGCCGGACGCGACGTGCGAGTCGCGCACCAGGATGCGGAAGCCCTCGCTGCTCTCCTCGATGTAGCGCAGCAGCGCCAGCGCGGCCCGCTCCAGCTTGATGAGGGAGTGGGCCGCCGACAGCGCCTCGGTGATCATGCCGAGGAGCTTCTGCATCTCGCGGTCGACCACGACCGCGTAGAGCCCCTCCTTGCCGCCGAAATGCTCGTATACCACGGGTTTCGACACCTGCGCGGTGGCGGCGATCTCCTCGATAGAGGTCCCGTCGAACCCCTTCTCCGCGAAGAGGGTGCGGCTGATGCGGATCAGCTGCTCCCGTCGCTCTCTACCGGACATGCGCCTGCGAGATCGGGGTTCGGTCACGGCTTCCATAATGACGGCCACCGATGCGTGACCGCTCATCGGCTCGTCGTCAGGCAATGCGCTTCGCCGCCAGGCGTTCGGGCGTCGGCCAGCGCACGTCGTGGACCCAGCCCGCCTTCTCGAAGAGGCGGATCAGGCCGGCGCTGAGGTCGATCTGGCCCTTGAGCGCGCCGTGGCGGGCACAGGTCGGGTCGGAGTGGTGCAGGTTGTGCCACGACTCGCCGAAGGACGGGATGGCCAGCCACCACACGTTGCGGGACTTGTCGCGTACCTGGAAGTCCTCCTCGCCGAAGACGTGGCAGATGGAGTTGATCGACCAGGTGACGTGGTGGAGCAGGCCGATGCGGACGACGGAGCCCCAGAACAGCGCGGTCAGCGCGCCCTGCCAGGACCAGGTGATCAGCAGGCCGAGCAGGCCGGGGAGCAGGATCGAGGTGAGGGCGATGGGGCCGAACCACCTGTGCAGCTTCTGTACGTCGGGGTCCTTGTAGAGGTCGGGGGCGTACTTCTCCCGGTTCGTACGCTCGCTTTCGAACAGCCAGCCCATGTGGGCGTACAGCAGGCCCTTGGCCATGTTCATGAAGCCGGGGCCGAAGCGCCACGGCGAGTGCGGGTCGCCTTCCTTGTCGGAGAACTTGTGGTGCTTGCGGTGCGTGGCCACCCAGTCGAGCACGGACATCTCCAGCGAGAGGCTGCCGGCGACGCCCATCGCGATCTTGAGCCAGCGCTTGGCCTTGAACGAGCCGTGCGTGAAGTAGCGGTGCAGCCCCACCGTGACGCCGAGCCCGGAGACCACGTAGAAGACGAACGCGATCGCGATGTCCGTCCAGCCGAGTCCCCATCCCCACGCGAACGGCACCGCGGCGGCGATCGCGACGAGGGGCAGTCCGACGACCAGTCCGAAGGTGATCAGCTCTGTGCGGGACTTCGGCTCGGGTTCGAATTCGGGCTTCGGGGCAGGTGCGGAACGCTCGGCGAGAACGGTCATGGGCGACCTCCAAGGGCACGTATGAGGATGAATGTCCGGGCTACGCAACCGTAACCTACGCAATCGTAAGTAAGGAAGTCCTAAGCCCGGGATGTGGGCAAGGTGACGCTCTACCCCTAGAGGCGGGTGGGATTCCTGACTTGCGGCTTTAGGGGTGGGCTGTTATGGGGTGAGGCACTCGTCACCTGGGGCGTTCCGTCGCGCGTGGGGCGGGAGGGCGAATTGCGGGCGCGTGGCGGGCCCCGGGCTCGGTATCGTAGAGGGGTCGGACGCCACGTGTCCGATCTGTCCCGGATCGTCTAATCGGCAGGACGAGTGGTTTTGGTCCACTTTGTAGGGGTTCGAGTCCTCTTCCGGGAGCTCTAAGGTGGTCCCTGGCGAGAATGCTCAGGGTGGTGCCAGGTATCCTCACGGTGTCGGGAGGGTAGCGGTGCGGCAGCCGTAGAAGGAGCCGTACCAACCGCCCTGATCTGTCCAGTCACAGGGAGCCTCAGTCCGTGAGTGTGCCGCGCCCGGCAGCCGTCATCGTCCTCGCCGCCGGCGAGGGCACCCGGATGAAGAGCCAGACCCCGAAAGTCCTGCACGAGCTGTGCGGCCGAGCCCTGGTCGACCACATGCTCGCCGCCGCCCGCGCCCTGGAGCCCGAGCGGCTCATCGTGGTCATCGGCCACGCGCTCGAACAGGTCGGCGGCCATCTGTCGGCCACCAGCCCCGACGCGCGGGCGGTCGTCCAGAGGGAGCAGCGCGGCACCGGCCACGCGGTCCGCACGGTGCTCGAAGAGGTCGGCGCGATCTCCGGCACGGTGCTGGTCACGTACGGCGACGTGCCGCTCCTGCGCACCGAGACGCTCGCCGCGCTGCTCGACCGGCACGACGCCGACGACAACGCGGTGACCGTGCTCACCGCCGAGGTGCCCGACCCGACCGGTTACGGGCGCATCATCCGCGACCCGAGCGGCGCCGTCCTCCAGATCGTCGAGGAGAAGGACGCCACTCCCGAGCAGCGCGCCGTCAAGGAGATGAACTCCGGCATCTACGCCTTCGACGGCGAGCTGCTCGCCGACGCCGTCAAGCGCGTGTCCACCGACAACGCCCAGGGCGAGGAATACCTCACCGACGTGCTGGCCATCCTGCGCGGCGACGGCCACCGCGTCGGCGCCTGCGTGGCCGCCGACCACGTCGAGGTCGAGGGCGTCAACGACCGGGTGCAGCTCGCCGCCGCCCGCAAGGTGCTCAACCAGCGCCTGCTGGAGGCCCACATGCGGGCCGGGGTCACCATCGTCGACCCGGCCGGCACCTGGATCGACGTCGGCGTGCGGATCGCGCCTGACACCGTCATCCACCCCGGCACCCAGCTCCACGGCGACACCGTCATCGAGACCGGCGCCGAGGTCGGCCCCGCCACCACGCTGACCAGCACGCGGGTCGGCGAGCGGGCCGTCGTGCGCAACGCCGTCTGCGACCACGCCGAGATCGGCCCCGAGGCCAGCGTCGGCCCCTACGCCTATCTCCGGCCCGGCACCGTCCTCGGGCGCGCGTCCAAGGCGGGCACGTTCGTCGAGATGAAGAACGCGACCGTCGGCGAACGCTCCAAGGTTCCCCACCTGACCTACGCCGGCGACGCCACGATCGGCGCCGGCGCCAACATCGGCGCCTCCACCGTGTTCGTCAACTACGACGGCGTCGACAAGCACCACACCACGGTCGGCGACGGCGCGTTCGTCGGCTGCGACACCATGCTCGTGGCCCCGGTGACGGTCAACGACGGCGCCTACACGGCGGCCGGCTCGGTGATCGTCGACGAGGTCCCTCCGGGCGCCATCGGCGTGGCCCGAGCGCGACAGCGCAACATCGAGAAATGGGTCTTGCGCAGGCGCGCGGGCACGAAGTCGGCCGCGGCCGCCGAGCAGGCACTGGCGCGGCAAGAACATCAGCAGCAGGAGAAGGAACAGTGACCAGCATCAAACAGCCGGGCGAGAAGAATCTCATGCTCTTCTCCGGCCGGGCTCATCCCGAGCTGGCCGAGGAGGTCGCCCGGCACGTCGGCGTCTCCCTCACCCCCACCAAGCTGATCGACTTCGCCAATGGCGAGATCTACGTGCGCTTCCTGGAGTCCGTGCGCGGCTGCGACGCCTTCGTGATCCAGAGCCACACCGGGCCGATCAACAAGTGGATCATGGAGCAGCTCATCATGGTCGACGCGCTGAAGCGGGCCTCCGCCAAGCGCATCACCGTGGTCATGCCGTTCTTCGGCTACGCCCGCCAGGACAAGAAGGGCCGCGGCCGCGAGCCCATCACGGCCCGGCTGATGGCCGACATGTTCAAGACCGCGGGCGCCGACCGGCTCATGTCGATCGACCTCCACACGTCCCAGATCCAGGGCTTCTTCGACGGCCCGGTCGACCACCTGTTCGCCATGCCGGTCCTGGAGCGCTACCTCAAGGACAAACTCGACCTGGCCTCCACCACGGTCGTCTCGCCCGACACCGGCCGCGTACGCCTGTCCGAGCGCTGGGCCGACACGCTCGGCACGCCGATGGCCTTCATCCACAAGCGCCGCGACCTCGACGTGGCCAACCAGGTCAAGGTCAGCGAGGTGGTCGGCGACGTACGCGGGCGCACCTGCGTGGTGATCGACGACATGATCGACACCGCCGGCACCATCTGCAAGGCCGCCGACGCTCTCTACGAGCAGGGCGCCACCAACGTGATCACCGCAGCCACCCACGCGGTGTTCTCCGACCCGGCCGTCGACCGGCTGAAGAACTCCCGCATCTCCGAGGTCATCGTCACCAACACACTGCCGCTGACCCAGGGCAGCAGGTTCGACAAGCTGACGGTGCTGTCCATCGCGCCGCTCATCGCCCGCGCCATCACCGAGATCTTCAACGACGGCTCGGTCACGAGCCTGTTCGAAGGCGACACGTAGGCCCTATAGACTGAACCGGTTGCGCTCGTAACGCCTTCCGCTAGGGCGGGTGAGGGTGAGCGCTCGACCGCCGATCCCCGATGCATCCCTAGGAGATGTCGTGTCCGAAGTACGTATCGCCGCCGAGCCGCGCACCACGTTCGGCAAGGGCGCCGCCCGCAAGATCCGCCGCGCCGACAAGGTGCCCGCCGTCCTCTACGGGCACGGCATCGACCCCAAGCACCTGACGCTGCCCGGCCACGAGGTGCTGCTCGCGCTCCGCACGCCCAATGTCCTGATCCACCTCAAGGGCGACGGCGTCGACGAGCTGGCCCTGCCCAAGGGCGTCCAGCGCGACCCGATCAAGGGCTTCGTCGAGCACGTCGACCTGCTCCTGGTCAAGCGCGGCGAGAAGGTCACCGTCGAGATCCCGGTCACCACGACCGGCGACGTCCACCCCGACGGCCTGCTCGACCAGCAGCTCGTCGCGGTCGCCGTGGAGGCCGAGGCCACCCACATCCCGACCGGCGTCGAGGTCGACGTCGAGGGCCTGGAGGTCGGCACCTCCGTCACCGCCGGCCAGCTCCGGCTGCCGCAGGGCGCCACCCTGGCCGCCGACCCCGAGTCGGTCGTCATCCAGATCATCGCCAAGCCGGTCGAGGCCCCGGAGGAGGCCGAGGAGGCCGTCGAGGGTGAGGTCGCCGAGGGTGAGGTCGGCGAGGAGGCCCCGGCCGCCGAGGCGCTGGCCGAGTAACGACGGGCCGCAGAGCGACGGTTCGCGAACGGGGCGGCACGCGCCGCCCCGTTCCGCTACGAAGGGGAGCGCATGGACCGCTGGCTGATCGCCGGACTGGGCAACCCGGGGCCCGAATACGCCGCGAACCGGCACAACGCCGGTTTCATGGTGCTCGACGAGCTGGCCGCCAGGGCGGGCGGGCGGTTCAAGGCCCACAGGAGCCGGGCCGAGGTGTGCGAGACCCGCGCCGCGATCCTCGCCAAGCCGCTGACGTTCATGAACCTGTCCGGCGGCCCGGTCAAGGCGCTCTGCGACTTCTACAAGATCGGCCCCGAGCGGCTGATCGTCGTCCACGACGAGCTCGACGTCCCCTACGGCGCGCTCCGCGCCAAGCTGGGCGGCGGCGACAACGGCCACAACGGCCTCAAGTCGATCACCAAGGTGCTCGGCACCCGCGACTACTTCCGGATCCGGTTCGGCATCGGCCGCCCGCCCGGGCGCATGGACGCGGCCACCTACGTGCTCCGCGACTTCGCCACCGTCGAGCGCAAGGACCTCCCGTTCCTCGTCGACCGGGCGGCCGACGTGGTGGAGTCGCTCATAAGCCGCGGCCTGGAGGTCACCCAGAACGAATACCACCGGGCCGATCTCCACATTTCCGGCCCTCCTCGCTGATCACCGCATTGAGCCGTTCGCCGGTCGGCCGCACACCTCGCCGCTACGATCTGTGACTGTCCGTGCAGGATTGGTCACCTGGAGGCGTGCGTGCGCGGTGAGGGGCTGATGACCGTCGTCGGATCCGGTCACGTGGAGTCCGCGCGGGTGAGTCCCCGCACGCCGGCCTGGGTCCACGCCTACCGCCTGCGGGCGGTGGCCGCCGACGCGTGCGGGGCGGGCATCGGGGCCGCGGTGGCCTTCACCGGGCGGTTCGGCGGGCTCACCCCCTACGTGCTTCCCTACCTGCTGGTCAGCCTGGCGCTGCCGGTCGCGTGGACGTGCGCCGTGGCGCTGCACCGGGCCTACGAGCCGCGCCTGATCGGAGTCGGCTCCGAGGAGTTCCGCCGCATCGCGCAGTCCGGCGTGGCGCTCACCGCCGGCACCGCCATCGGCTCCTACCTCACCAAGGCCGACCTCGCCCGCGGCTACGTGGTGCTCGCGCTGCCCCTGGTCACGTTCCTCACCCTGATCTTCAGGTACGCCCTGCGCCGCTCGCTCCAGCGCCGCCGCGCGGCCGGTCATTGCCTGCGCCGGGTGGTCGCGGTCGGCCACGCCGCCGCCGTCGAGGAACTGGTCGACCTGTTCCGCAGGGAGCGCCACCACGGCATGGAGATCGTGGCCGCGTGCCTGCCCCGGGGCGCCCCCGGCCGGCACGTGGCCGGGGTGCCGGTCGCCGGCGACCTCAGCGACGTGCCGATCGCGGTCGACCAGTGCGCCGCCGACACCGTGGCCGTGCTGGCCTGCCCCGAGATGGACGGGCAGGCGCTGCGGCGGCTGGCCTGGCGGCTGGAGCGCACCTGCACCGAGCTGGTGGTCGCCCCCGCGTTGATGGACGTCGCCGGGCCGCGTACGACGATCAGGCCGGTCGCCGGGATGCCGCTCCTGCACGTGGAGCACCCTGAGCTGACCGGTGCCAGGCAACTGGTGAAGAACGTCTTCGACCGGCTCGTGGCCGCCGCCCTGCTGGTGCTGCTGTCGCCGCTGATGGGGGGCCTGGCGATCGCCGTGCGGGCGACGAGCCCGGGGCCGGCGCTGTTCCGGCAGACCCGGGTCGGCAAGGACGGCCGGCTGTTCACGATCCTGAAGTTCCGTACGATGCGGCGCGGCTCGGAGCGGCAGAAGCTCACCCTGGTCAGCGACCGCGACGGGCTGCTGTTCAAGATCCGGAACGACCCGCGGATCACGCCGCTCGGCGCGCGCATGCGCCGCCACTCCCTCGACGAGCTCCCCCAGCTCATCAATGTCGTACGCGGCCACATGTCGCTGGTGGGCCCGCGGCCGCCGCTGCCGGAGGAGGTGGCGCGCTATGGCGACGACGTGCGCAGACGGCTGCTCGTACGGCCAGGGCTGACGGGTTTGTGGCAGGTCAGTGGTAGATCTGACCTATCGTGGGAGGAATCTGTTCGTCTCGACCTACGTTACGTGGAGAACTGGTCCCTCACCCTGGACCTGCAGATCCTGTGGAAAACGTGGTCGGCCGTCGCCCGTGGGCAAGGAGCTTATTGATGACGATTCGCGACGACCACGCGCTCGCCGGCGACCTGGCGACCGAGGCGGGCGAGCGGCTGCTGCGGATTCGCGAACGACTCGGGTTCGACGAGCCGGCCGCGTTGAAGGCCGAGGGTGACCGGGCCTCCCACGTGTTCCTCATGGAGTCCCTGGCCCGGCTGCGGCCCAGCGACAGCGTGCTGTCGGAGGAGGCCACCCGGGAGGAGCGGCTCGACCCGCGCCGGCTCAGGGCCGATCGCGTGTGGATCGTCGACCCTCTTGACGGCACCCGCGAGTTCGCGGAGCGGCGGGCAGACCCCGGAAGCGGTGGCGCGGGCGACCAGGAAGGGGTCGTGGGGATCGCGGACGCGGCGGAGGGCCGGTCCGACTGGGCCGTGCACGTGGCGCTGTGGGAGCGCGGGCGGCTGGCCGCGGGCGCCGTGGCCCTGCCCGCCCAGGGCCGTACGCTGACGACCGCCGAGCCGCCCAAGCCACCCGCCTACACCGGCGGCCGGTTCCGCATCGCGGTGAGCCGCACCCGTCCGCCCGAGTTCGTGCGGAAGCTCGCCTACCTCGTGGGCGCCGACCTGGTGCCGATCGGCTCGGCCGGTGCGAAGATCTCCGCCGTGCTCACCGGCGACGTCGAGGCGTACGTGCACGCCGGCGGCCAGTACGAGTGGGACTCCGCCGCGCCGGTCGCCGTCGCGCTGGCCGCCGGGGCCCACGCCAGCCGCATCGACGGCAGCCCGCTGACCTACAACCAAGCCGACCCGTCCCTACCCGATATTCTGGTTTCCCTACCGGAGCTGGCGACATCCCTGCTCGCCGGGATTCGGGACCTGCACCGCTAACCGCCGGAGGAAGCTCCCATGCTCCAGCGCGACTACACGACGTCGCAGCTCGACGTGCTCGAAGCCGAGGCCGTCCACATCATGCGCGAGGTGGCGGCCGAGTTCGAGCGGCCCTGTCTGCTTTTCTCCGGGGGCAAGGACTCCATCGTCATGCTCCGCATCGCGGAGAAGGCGTTCTGGCCCGCGCCGATCCCGTTCCCGCTGATGCACGTCGACACCGGCCACAACTTCGACGAGGTCATCGAGTTCCGCGACCGCCGCGCCGGCGAGCTGGGCGCCCGGCTGATCGTGGCCAGCGTGCAGGACTCCATCGACCAGGGCAGGGTCGTGGAGGAGACCGGGCGGCGCGCCTCGCGCAACCGGCTCCAGACCGTGACGCTGCTCGACGCCATCGAGGAGCACGAGTTCGACGCCGTCTTCGGCGGCGCGCGGCGCGACGAGGAGAAGGCCCGCGCCAAGGAGCGGGTGTTCTCCTTCCGCGACGACTTCGGCCAGTGGGACCCGAAGAACCAGCGCCCCGAGCTGTGGAACCTCTACAACTCGCGCATCCGCAAGGGCGAGCACATCCGCGTCTTCCCGCTGTCCAACTGGACCGAGCTCGACGTCTGGGACTACATCCGGCGCGAGGGCATCGAGATCCCCTCCATCTACTTCGCCCACACCCGCAAGGTGTTCGAGCGCGACGGCATGCTGCTGCCCGACGCCGACGTCGTCCAGCGCGGCGACGACGAGCCGCTGTTCGAGGCCGTCGTACGCTACCGCACCGTGGGCGACATGACCTGCACCGGCGCCGTGCAGTCCACGGCCGCCACGGTCGAGGAGATCATCGAGGAGATCGCGGCCACCCGGATCACCGAGCGCGGGGCCACCAGGGCCGACGACCGGTTCACCGAGGCCGCCATGGAGGACCGCAAGCGAGAGGGCTACTTCTAAAAATGGACATTCTGCGCTTTGCCACGGCGGGAAGCGTCGACGACGGCAAGTCCACCCTCATCGGCCGGTTGCTCTACGACTCCAAGGCGATCTTCGAGGACCAGCTGGAGGCCGTCGAGCGCACCTCGCGCGACCGGGGCACCGAATACACCGACCTGTCGCTGCTGACCGACGGGCTGCGGGCCGAGCGGGAGCAGGGCATCACGATCGACGTGGCGTACCGGTATTTCGCGACGCCGCGGCGGAAGTTCATCATCGCCGACACGCCCGGCCACATCCAGTACACCCGGAACATGGTCACCGGCGCCTCCACGGCCGACCTGGCGATCATCCTCATCGACGCCCGCAAGGGGGTGCTGGAGCAGTCGCGCCGCCACGCGTTCCTGACCTCGCTGCTGCGCGTCCCCCATCTGGTGCTGGCCGTCAACAAGATGGACCTGGTCGACTACGCGCAGGAGCGGTTCGAGGAGATCAGGGAGGAGTTCACGGCGTTCGCGTCCAAGCTCAACGTCGCCGACCTCACGTTCATCCCGATCTCCGCGCTCAAGGGCGACAACGTCGTCTCCCGGTCGGAGAACATGCCGTGGTACCTCGGCACGTCGCTGCTCCACCACCTGGAGAACGTCCACATCGCCTCCGACCGCAACCTGGTCGACGTGCGCTTCCCCGTCCAGTACGTCATCCGCCCCCAGAAGGCCACCGACCACGCCTTCCACGACTACCGCGGCTACGCGGGCCAGGTCGCCGGCGGCGTGCTCAAGCCCGGTGACGAGGTGGTGCACCTGCCGTCGGGGCTGAGCACGCGCATCGCCTCGATCGACACGTTCGACGGGCCGGTGGAGGAGGCGTTCCCGCCCATGTCGGTGACGCTGCGCTTCGAGGACGACCTCGACATCTCGCGCGGCGACATGATCGCCCGGCCGAACAACCAGCCGCAGGTGGCCCAGGAACTGGAGGCGATGGTCTGCTGGATGGCCGACGGGGTCAAGCTGACGCCGCGCTCCAAGCTGACGATCAAGCACACCACCCGTACGGCCCGCGTGCTGGTCCGCGACCTGCACTACCGCCTCGACGTCAACACCCTCCACCGCGACGAGGAGGCCACTTCGCTGGGCCTCAACGAGATCGGCCGGGTGTCGCTGCGCGTCACGCAGCCGCTGTTCGTCGACGACTACGGCCGCAACCGGCTGACCGGCGGGTTCATCCTGGTCGACGAGGCCACGAACGGCACGGTCGGCGCCGGCATGATCATGGACGTGCGCTGAAGGTAGATCATCAGCCGTTCCGTGACCGACTGATTACTCAGCGTGTTAGTGTTCTCGCGTTCCGTGTCCACGACGTGAGGGCCCTGTTCCGTGACCGATCCCGCACCCGCCACCCGAGTCGTTTACCTGGGTGGTCTGGGCCGCAGCGGGAGCACGCTGCTCCAGCGGCTGCTCGCCGAGCTGCCCGGCGTGGTCGCGCTCGGAGAGGTCGTCCACCTGTGGGAGCGGGGCGTGCTGGCGGGGGAGCGCTGCGGGTGCGGTGCGGCCTTCCCTGTCTGCGCCTTCTGGCGGCAGGTGGGAGAGCGGGCGTTCGGCGGCTGGTCCAGGCGGCTCGCCGAGCGGGTGCTGGCGCTGCGGCAGCGGGTCGACCGCACCCGCCGGATCGGCCGCATCACCCATCCTGACCTGGCCGAATACGTGCGGTCCTACCGCATGGTCTATTCCGCCGCGGGCGCTCCCGTCGTGATCGACTCCAGCAAGCACGCGTCGCTGGCGTGCTGTCTGGCGGCGGCCGGGGTCGACGTCCACGTCGTGCACGTGGTCAGAGACCCGCGGGCCGTCGCCCGCTCCTGGGCCAGGGCCGTCCTGCGGCCGGAAGACGGGCGGCCCATGACCCGCTGGAGTCCCGTCCGCACCGCTGTGCACTGGACGGCGCAGAACGCCGCGCTGGAGCTGCTGGCGCGGCGTGGCACGCGGGTGACCATGGTCCGCTACGAGGATCTGGTCGCCGAGCCGGGGCCGGTGCTCGCCGGGCTGGCGCGGGAGCTGGGGCTGGGGGCGGCCGGGTTCCCGTTCCTCGACGGGCACACGGCGTGGCTGGGGCCGTCCCACACGGTGTCGGGCAATCCGATGCGGTTCCACGTGGGGCGGGTCGAGCTGCGGCGCGACGACTCGCGAGGGTCCTGCGGTGGCGTCGTCGGCGCGCTCACGTGGCCGCTCAGAGCGAGATACGGCTACGCGTGAGGTCCGTCGGCGTGGTGATCCCGACCCGGGGCGATCGTCCCGGGCCGCTGCGCGAGGCCGTCGAGGCGGTGCTGGCCCAGCGGTGGCCGGTCTCCGTGGTGGTCGTGGCCGACCGGGCGCCCGTGAGGGAGGTGGCCGGGCAGGTTCCGGGGGTGCGGGTGGTGGGCAACGACCGCACCCCCGGTTTGCCCGGGGCGCGTAACACCGGCATCGCCGCCTGCGACACCGACCTCGTGGCCTTCTGCGACGACGACGACGTCTGGCTGCCGGGCAAACTGGCCGCGCAGGTGCGGGCCTTGGGCGACGGGGCCTGGTTCGCCGGGTGCGGCATCGAGGTCGAGCACGGCGGGCGGCGCATTGCCCGGCTGGCCGGCGCTTCGGAGGTGACCGCCGCCGATCTGCTGCGGTCCCGGATGGTGATGGTCCACTCCTCGACGTTCCTGTTCGTCCGCGGGTCGGTGTGGGCCGACGAGAGCGCCCCCGCCGGCCAGAACGAAGACTGGGACCTCGCGCTGCGCGCGGCCAAACGCCGGCCGCTCGCGTACGTCGACCGGCCCCTG
>DASUCK010000596.1:0-6595 GCA_036276095.1 Nonomuraea sp.
CCACCCCTTTATGCCCGAAATATCAGGCTATGCCCCGTTCGCGTGGCGTTCCAGGAACGTGTAGACGTCCGCCTCGTCCACGCCGGGGAACGACCCGGGCGGCAGCGCGGCCAGGACGTGGGAGTTCGCCCGCGCCGACGGCCAGGCGTACCCCTCCCAGCGCTCGGCCAGCTCGGCGGGCGGGCGGCGGCAGCAGTCACCGTTGGGGCAGTTGGACTTGGTGCGGTTGGTGGTCTCCCGGCCGCGGAACCAGCGCGACTCCCGGTACGGCACCCCGAGCGTGATCGCGAAGTCCCGCTCCCGCGAGGGATCGACGTGCGCGACGCAGAAGTACGTGCCGGTCGGCGAGTCGGAGTACTGGTAGTACACCGAGAACCGGTCGGGCGAGGCGAACACCTGCCGCCCCGACCATCGCAGGCACATCCGCTGCCCCTCGATCGCCCCCTGCTCGTCGGCCGGGAACTCGATGCCGTCGTTCTCGTACGCCTTGTAGATGATGCCGCCGGCGTCGTTGCGCACGAAGTGGCAGACGAGGCCCAGGTGGTGGGTGGCCAGGTTGGTGAAGCGGTGGGCGGCCATCTCGTACGACACCGCGAACACGTCCCGCAGGTCCTCCACCGACAGCGCCCGGTCGGCCTTGGCCTCCTGCAGGTAGAGCGTGGCGGCCTTCTCGGGGACGAGGACGGCGGCGGCGAAGTAGTTCGCCTCGGTGCGCTGGCGCAGGAAGTCGGCGAAGTCGCGGGGCTTGTCGTGGCCGAGCGCGAGGTGGCCGAGCGTCTGGAGCAGGATCGTGCGCGGGGTGTGCATGCCGAGCTGCTCGTGCTTGACGTAGATGCGGCGGTTTCGGAGGTCGGTGATGGAGCGCACCGACCGGGGCAGGTCCTGCGCGGTGTGCACGGTGTAGCCGAAATGCGTGACGAGGCTCTGCACGGTGCTCTGGGACAGCGCGCCGGTACGGTAGCCGACCGCCTCCAGCGCCTTGGCGGCGGCCTCCTCGATCTCGGGGAAGTAGTTGCCCAGCTCGCGCTGCCTGCGCCGCAGCTCGGCGTTGGCCACCCTGGCCTCCTCCGGGGTGGCGGTGCCGCGGGCCTGGCGGGCGCGCAGCTCGCCGTACAGGCCGAGGAGGTGCTCCAGCACGTCGTTGGGGACGCGGGCGGAGACCTTCAGCCGGGGCAGGCCGAGACCGGCGTAGAGGGGGTCACGCTGGGCCTCCTCCAGCGCGATCTCCAGCTGGGCGCGGCGGTTGGGCGGCTGGCGGCGCAGCAACTCCTCCACGGGCACGCCGAGGGCGGCGGCCAGCCCTTTGAGCAGCGACAGCTTGGGTTCGCGCTTGCCGTTCTCCAGCAGGGACAGCTGGCTGGGCGCCCGGCCGACCCGCGAGCCGAGGTCGGACAGCGTGAGGCCGCGTTGTTTGCGCAGGTGGCGCAGCCGCTGGCCAAACGCGATCAGATCGAGCTCTTGCGTCAAAGACAGCGGTTCTTCGCCCAGCAAGGAGGCCATGACCGCATACTAGACAGAAATTCGGCCCATTTTCCAGAGCTTGCCGCCGTGGCGGTCCGTCGCGCCGCGTCGCGCTGCGTGATCGGAGGGCGCGCCCGCCGTCCCCCACGTCCGGGCTTTCCGCAGGTCCAGGATTGGTCTAGGCCAACGGTAAAACTCGCGATTTCTTCTGCACTGAATACCCACTAGTACTGGACGGAATGAGAAATTTCACGATTCTTCTCCATGGATCTGGCTGTTGATCGCGCCCTCACGGGCAGAGACTCGGCGTGAGCACCCAGGGGACGACAAAGGAGTGAACCGTGATCGATCGCCTCAAGGGAGCTGCTGAGCAGCTGCAGGACGACTGGGACAACGACCCTCGCTGGGCCGGGATCGAGCGCACGTACAGCGCGGAAGACGTGATCAGGTTGCGCGGCAGCGTCCAGGAGGAGCACACGCTCGCCCGCCTCGGCGCGGAACGGCTGTGGAACCTGTTGCAGTCGGAGGACTACGTCCACGCGCTCGGCGCGCTGACCGGCAACCAGGCCGTCCAGCAGGTGAAGGCCGGGCTGAAGGCGATCTACCTGTCCGGCTGGCAGGTCGCCGCGGACGCCAACCTGGGCGGGCAGACCTATCCCGACCAGAGCCTGTACCCGGCCAACTCCGTGCCCGCCGTCGTGCGGCGCATCAACAACGCGCTGCTGCGCGCCGACCAGATCACCTGGTCGGAGGGCCTCACCGACGGGCCGCACTGGCTGGCCCCGATCGTGGCCGACGCCGAAGCCGGGTTCGGCGGCGTGCTGAACGCGTTCGAGCTCATGAAGGGCATGATCGCGGCCGGCGCGGCGGGCGTGCACTGGGAGGACCAGCTCGCCTCCGAGAAGAAGTGCGGCCACCTCGGCGGCAAGGTGCTCATCCCGACCGGCCAGCACATCAAGACGCTGAACGCCGCCCGCCTCGCCGCCGACGTGTGCGGCGTGCCCTCGCTGATCGTCGCGCGGACCGACGCCCAGGCCGCGACGCTCCTGACCAGCGACGTGGACCCGCGCGACCAGCAGTTCATCACCGGGGAACGCACCGCCGAGGGCTTCTACCGGGTCAGGAACGGCATCCAGGCGTGCATCGCCCGCGGCCTGGCGTACGCGCCGCACGCGGAGCTGCTCTGGATGGAGACCGGCACGCCCGACCTGGACGTCGCCCGCGAGTTCGCCGAGGCGATCAAGGCCGAGTACCCCGACCAGATGCTCGCCTACAACTGCTCGCCGTCCTTCAACTGGAAGAAGCACCTGGACGACTCGACGATCGCGAAGTTCCAGCGGGAGCTGGGCCACATGGGGTACAAGTTCCAGTTCATCACCCTGGCCGGCTTCCACTCGCTGAACCACGGCATGTTCGACCTGGCCTCCGGGTACGCGCAGGAAGGCATGACGGCGTACGTCGAGCTGCAGGAGGCCGAGTTCGCGGCCGAGCGGCGCGGCTACACCGCCACCCGGCACCAGCGCGAGGTCGGCACCGGCTACTTCGACCTGGTCAGCACCGCGGTCGCGCCCGACTCCTCGACCACGGCGCTGCGCGGCTCCACCGAAGAGGAGCAGTTCACCCACTGAATTCCCTGCTCGCCGGCCACCGCCAGGGCATGGACGGTTCACCGGCGACATCGGGCCGCGCCAGTTTCCCCCCAGCCTGGCGCGGCCCTTCACGTTTCCTGGCGTGCCGACGAGGCCACGGCGGGCCGACGACGGAACGGCCGGGAGGCGAACCGGCCGTTCCGCGTGCACGCAACCGCGTGGGTCAGTTCACGAGCCCGCTGCCCTGGATTCCGGCGGCCGCGGCCGAAGCCATCGCTACGATCGTGACCATCGCCACGCCGAGAGCCACCAGGAACCGCCGCCAACCAGTCATGTGCATCTCCTCCCGCGACGCCCGGCGCCCTCACCGTACAACCGCCCCTCCCACCCCGCCAGATCCCTTCCCCGGACGAGCGGCCGGGGCAGGAGAAGGGAAACTCGCGTGCCTCGCTACCGGACGATCGTGGACGCCATGCTGATCCTGGTCCGTGACGGTCAGGTGCTGCTGGCCCGCCGCCAGGGCACCGGCTACGCCGACGGCTGCTGGAACCTGCCCTCCGGCCACCTGGAGGAAGGCGAGACGATCGCCCAGGCCGTGGTCCGCGAGGCATGCGAGGAGATCGCCATCGACCTCCACCCCGACCGGCTGCGTTTCGTGCACCTGTGCCACTTCCGCAACCCGGAGGGCGAGGCCAGGATCGGCGCCTTCTTCGAGGCCACGGAGTGGCGCGGCGAGCCCAGCAACGCCGAGCCGCACAAGTGCGCCCAGATCGCCTGGTTCGCCCTCGACCGCCTCCCGCCCGGCACCCATCCGTACACGGCCGCGGGAGTGCGGGCGTACGTCCACGGCTCGCCCTACGCGAACGTGGGCTGGCCCGACGCCGACCCCACCGGCTGAGGTGGCGATGCTCCGCCGGCCCCGCGCTCGCGATCGTGTCTAGGTCGCCTCCTCTCCGGCCAGTCGTCCGGCCGGGCGTGCCGGCAGCAGGGTGACCGAGCCCAGCAGCCAGTCGGCCAGCCGGTCGCGTTCGACGAGGATCAGGGGCTCGCGGGCGCTCAGGGCTTCCAGTCTGGCCTGTTTAGTCAGGTGGCCGGAGGTGATGAGGACGCCCGTGTGGCCGGCGAAGGCGTTGGCCAGCGCGCCGAGGAAATTGCGCACGTCGGGCGCGCCGACCGTCCTGGTGTACCGCTTGCACTGGACGGCGTACCGGCCGTGCCCGGGCGCCACGGCGGTGATGTCGACCCCGCCGTCGCCGCTGCGGCCGCGTTCGCGGACCTGGCGGAAGCCGTCGGCGATCATCCGCTCGGCGACGAGGTGCTCGAACTCGGGCCCCGACATCCGGTCGATCTTCGCCAGCTCGGCGTTGGCCGCCAGGAACTGCCGCCTCCTCGTCTCGAGCACGCGGTACCGGAGGATCAGCCCGGCCGCGAACGTCACGGCCAGCAGGCCGGCGGCCGCCAGCGACCAGACCGGATACTCGATCAGGGCCCAGGCCGCGGCGACCGCGACCGCCGCGACGGCCATGATCCGGATGTCCCCGTGCTTGGATCTTCTCCGCCTGCCGTTCTTCTTACGAGAGCCCCTCGCCATGGCGTCCCCTCCAGGAATGGTTTCGCAGGCGAGTATGAGCGCGCGGACCGACGAAACAGCGGCGGTCGCGGAAATCGCGTGCCTTTCGGCACTCCCGCCCGCATGAAGGGGTCCATCCGGATGGATGAGATCGCGTGCCGGCCGGCCGGCGATTGATGGGCCGGGCTGATCTGTGGGGGCTGATCTATGGAGGCCGGCCCGGCATCCCGGCCCCGTCAGCGGACCGGCGCCTCGGAGGCGGTGGTGCCGCCGGCCGCGGCCGCCCAGCCCATCACCACCCTCGGCGAACCGGCCGGCGTCCGGGTCAGCGGGACCGTGACGGTGGTTGTGCCGGGCCCGGCCACGGGGACGACGCGGCTTCCGGCCGTGCCGTCGGCGTCGCGGACGAACACGTGCGCCGTGCCGCCGGAGCCGGTACGCAGCCGCACCGAGACCTGGCCGCCCCCGCGAACGGCGGAGACGACCAGGCCGCTCTCCCGCTCGCGCGCCCCGGGCCCGCCCGCCACCGGCAGGTGGACGCGGACGGCCTGCTCCAGGGACTGCGGCGAGTCCAGGCTGGACAGAGCGGTGTCGGGAATCACCGGATCGGGGACGGGCCGATCCGACGGCGGCTGGTAACCGGTCAGCGACGCCACGCCCCACCGGTACGGATCCCCTTGGACGCCACCCCACGTCGACCACCCGATCCGGGTCTGACCGGTCTTGTCCTGGGTGTCGGAGTCGTACACGAGGATGTTGAGGCCGAGGCGGGCGGGGTCGATCGACCCGGGCAGGAGGTCCAGCGGGATGCCCAGCTCGACCACGTACTCGCCGGCGGAGACGCGGGAGGCGACGGCCACGCCGGTGGCGGGGCCCTGGCGGTTGTCGGCGTCGCGGAGCACGCACGGCGGGCCTTCGGCGGTCACCGGGAGGACGGCCGCCTTGAAGGTGGTGGAGGTGTTCTCGGAGGCGCCGCGCGGGTCGAGGGTGATCTCCACCGAGTCGGTACGCCAGTGCCGCTTGCAGTCCGCGGCGGCCAGCCGCGTCCCGGGCACGTCGTCCTTGACCCGCACCGCGACGTACAGCGTGCCGTCGTGCCAGGCGAGCCGGGCCGCGCCCGAGCAGTCGGCCGCCGACGAGCACGCCGAGCCCTCCCACAGGCGGGAGACGTCGAGCGGGGAGCCGGGGTACTCGCCGTCGTCCCCGTCGACGACCGGTGCGGCGCCGGCCCGCGGGATCGCGGTCGCGGGGACGAGCTCCAACGCGGGCCGGCCGGTGACCGCGCCGTCCACGGTGACGGTGTAGGCGTAGTCGCCGCCCTCGTTGGACGTCTTGAGCGAGGTGTCGGTGTTCGTGACGGTGAACGGCATTGTCACCGAAGCCCCGGGGGCCAGCCCGCGGTACGTCGCCTCGTTCCGGTCGGTGGCGAACCCCTCGGGCAGATTAACCCGTACGGTGCCGGACCGGGCCGCGTCCCCCACGTTCGTCACCACCACGCCGACCGGCCTGGAGCCCCCGGACGGAAGCGTCAGCACCGGGGTGACCAGCTCGCGCAGCTGCGGCACCCCGACCTCGGCCACCCACGCCTCGTACTCGGCGACCTGCGGAAGCGGCTGCTGCCGTGCGCGCACCGCCGGGCCGACCTCGACCTGCCGGTCGGTGTAGCCGCGCCCCCGCTCGGTGGTCAGCACGGCCCCGACCCGAACCCGTCCCGCCGGGGCGGAGGCGGGCGGGGTCACCGTGAAGGTCGCGGTCCCCGACCGCCCGGCGGCGAGCCGCCCGAGCTCGCCCGAGCCCCGTACGGCCCACCCCTCGGGCACCCGCAGCGCCGCGGCAGAGCGCCCCAGCGGCTCGCGTCCTGGCGCCGTCGCGGCGACCTCGACGTCGAAGGGGATGCCGGGACGCGCGTCGAACTCCCCGGTCCGCAGTTCGAACCGGGTGCCCAGCGGAACGGCACCGGCCGCCCTGGTCAGGG
>DASUCK010000597.1:0-8197 GCA_036276095.1 Nonomuraea sp.
AGGTCGGGGTCATCTGCCAGATGGGCTTCCCCGGCTACTTCCTGGTCACCGCCGACCTCGTGCAGTACGCGAGGGACCACGGCATCCGGGTCGGCCCGGGGCGCGGCTCGGCGGCCGGGTCGCTGGTGGCGTACGCGCTGGGCATCACCGACCTCGACCCCATCCCCCACGGCCTGATCTTCGAGCGGTTCCTCAATCCCGAGCGCGTGTCCATGCCCGACGTCGACATCGACTTCGACGAGCGCCGGCGCGGCGACGTGATCCGCTACGTCACCGAGAAGTGGGGCGCCGACAAGGTCGCCATGATCGCCACGTTCGGCACCATCAAGGCCAAGGCCGCCATCAAGGACGCAGGCCGCGTCCTGGGCTACCCGTACGCGCTGGGCGACCGGGTCTCCAAGGCGTTCCCGCCCGCCGTCATGGGCAAGGACATCCCGCTGTCGGGCATCTTCGACAAGGACCACCCGCGCTACGCCGAGGCCGGCGAGCTGCGCAGGCTCTACGAGGAAGACGTCGACGTCAAGGCCACGATCGACCTCGGCAAGGGCCTGGAGGGCCTGATCCGGCAGACCGGCGTCCACGCCGCCGGCGTGATCATGTCCGCCGAGGTGCTGACCGACCACATCCCGATCATGCGCCGCGACTCCGACGGCGCGATCATCACGCAGTTCGACTACCCGACCTGCGAGACGCTCGGCCTGCTGAAGATGGACTTCCTGGGCCTGCGCAACCTCACGATCATCGACGACTGCCTGAAGATGATCGAGGCCACCGGCGGCGAGAAGATCGACCTGCTCCAGCTGCCGCTGGACGACCGCAGGTCCTACGAACTGCTGGCCAGGGGCGACACACTCGGCATCTTCCAGCTCGACGGCGGCGGCATGCGCGCGCTCATGCGGCTCATGCGCCCCGACAACTTCGAGGACATCTCGGCCGCCCTCGCCCTCTACCGCCCGGGCCCGATGGGCGCCAACTCCCACACCAACTACGCGCTGCGCAAGAACGGCCAGCAGCAGATCACCCCGATCCACCCCGAGCTCGAGGAGCCGCTGAAGGACATCCTCGACACGACCTACGGCCTGATCGTCTATCAGGAGCAGGTCATGGCCATCGCGCAGAAGGTCGCCGGCTACTCGCTCGGCGGCGCCGACCTGCTGCGGCGCGCGATGGGCAAGAAGAAGAAGGCCGAGCTGGACAAACAGTTCGAGTTCTTCGACAAGGGCATGAAGGACAACGGCTACTCCGACGGGGCCGTCAAGGCGCTGTGGGACATCCTGCTGCCGTTCTCCGACTACGCCTTCAACAAGGCCCACACCGCCGGCTACGGCCTGGTCGCCTACTGGACCGCCTACCTCAAGGCCAACTACCCGGCCGCCTACATGGCCGCGCTGCTGTCGTCCGTCAAGGACGACAAGGACAAGTCGGCCCTCTATCTCAACGAGTGCCGCCGCATGGGCATCAAGGTCTTCCCCCCGGACGTCAACGACTCCGACTTCGACTTCACCCCGCGCGGCACCGACATCCGCTTCGGCCTGTCGGCCATCCGCAACGTCGGCGCCAACGTCGTCGACGGCATCATCTCCGCCCGCAAGGAGAAGGGCCGCTTCGCCGACTTCAAGGACTTCCTGCGCAAGGTGCCGGCCGCGGTCTGCAACAAGCGCGTGATCGAGTCGCTGATCAAGGCCGGCGCCTTCGACTCGCTCGGCCACGTCCGCAAGGGCCTGGTCATGGTGCACGAGCAGGCCGTCGACGCGATCATCGACATCAAGAAGAACGAGGCCATCGGGCAAGACTCGCTGTTCGGCGCGATCGAGGGCGGCGAGGACCAGACGTTCGACGTGCAGATCCCGCCGGGGGAGTGGGACAAGACCACGCTGCTGCAGTTCGAGCGGGAGATGCTGGGCCTCTACGTGTCCGACCACCCGCTGTTCGGGGTCGAGCACATCCTGGCCGCCGGGGCCGACTGCTCGATCGCGGCCCTGCAGGACGACAGCCGGCCCGACGGGCAGATCGTGACCGTGGGCGGCATCCTGAGCGGGGTGCAGCGCAAGGTCACCAAGAAGGGCGACACCTGGGTGCTCACCCAGCTGGAAGACCTCGAAGGCTCGATCGAGGTGATGGTCTTCCCGTCGGCGTACCAGCTGTGCGCGACGATCCTGGCCGAGGACGCGATCGTCTTCGTCAAGGGCCGCATCGACAAGCGTGAGGAGGTCGCCAAGATCATCGCCATGGAGGTGTCGGCGCCCGACCTGACCCAGGAGGCGGGCGGCCCGCTGCTGGTGAGCCTGCCGCTGACCCGGTGCACGCCGCCTGTGGTGACCCGGCTGAAGGAGATCCTCACCACGCATCCGGGCACGTCGGAGGTGCACCTGCAGGTGCACAACGGGCCGAAGACGACGGTCATGCGGGTCGACGACCGGCTGCGGGTCACGCCGTCGCCGGCGTTGATGGGCGACCTGAAGGAACTGCTCGGCCCGGCCTGCCTGGCGGGCTGACCCGCTCCGCCCCCGGCGGGCCGCCACGCGGGCGCCCGCCGTCGGGAAGCGCAGCGGGATGGCGCTGCGGGATGGCGCTGCGGGATGGCGCTGCAGGAGGGCGGTGCGGCAGGGCGCTGTGGGAAAGCGCGGGCAAGGCGCCGTCGGAGAGCGCCGTGGCCGGGGGTCACGGTCTGGCAACCCTCGCCGTCGCCCGGCCGGCCGGCGTGCGGCAGGATCGCAAGGGTGAGCGAACTGCACTACCTCAGCGCGACCGAGCTGGCCCACCTGATCAGGAGCGGCCAGGTGAGCTCCGTCGAGGTCGTCCAGGCCTGCCTCGACCGCGTCGACGAGGTCAACCCGCGGGTCAACGCCGTCGTCACCCTGGTCGCCGAGCAGGCGCTGGCGGCCGCCAAGGCCGCCGACGCCCGCGGCCCGGGCGGGCCCCTGCACGGGCTGCCCGTCGCGCACAAAGACCTGGTCGACACCGCGGGCATCCGCACCACGTACGGCTCTCCGCTGTTCGCCGACCACGTGCCCGACACCGACGCGCTGGTGGTGCGTCGGCTGCGGGCGGCGGGCGCGATCACGCTGGGCAAGACCAACACGCCCGAGTTCGGCACCGGCTCCCACACGGTCAACGAGGTCTTCGGCGCGACCAGGAACCCCTACGACCTGTCCAGGTCGGCCGGGGGCAGCAGCGGGGGAGCGGCGGCCGCGCTGGCCACCGGCATGGTGCCGCTCGCCGACGGCTCCGACATGGGCGGCTCGCTGCGCAACCCGGCGTCGTTCTGCAACGTCGTGGGCCTGCGTCCGACGCCGGGCCGGGTCCCGGAGGTGTCCGACAGCGAGGCCTGGTTCACGCTGGGCGTGAGCGGGCCGATGGGGCGGACGGTCGAGGACGTCACGCTGCTGCTGGGCGCCATGTCCGGCTTCGACCCCCGGTCCCCGTACGCGATCAAGGAGGTCTTCGCCCCCGAGCCCGAGGAGGGGGTGGCCGGGCTGCGGGTGGCGTGGAGCCCCGACCTGGGCGGGCTGCCGGTCGACCCGCGTACGGCGGCCGTGACCGCGACCGCGCCGGCCGTGTTCGAACGCCTCGGCGCCCACGTCGAGCAGGTCGATCTCGACCTGTCCGACGCCGACGACGCCTTCCGCACCTACCGCGCCTGGCATTTCGCGCTGGCCTTCGGCGACCTGGAGAGGCTCGGGCCCAACACCGCCTGGAACGTCGCGCAGGGCCGCACGCTCACCGGCGCCGACCTGGCCCGCGCCGAACGCGCCCGCAGCCGCCTCTACCAGCGGATGGCCGCCTTCTTCGACACCTACGACGTGCTGATCACGGTGGTCAGCCAGGTGCCGCCGTTCCCGGTCGAGCATCCCCACGTCAAGGAGATCAACGGCCAGGAGCTGCCCGACTACCTGTCGTGGATGCGGTCGGCGTACTGGATCAGCGTTCTCCACGCGCCGGCGGCGTCGGTGCCGGCCGGGTTCACGCCGGACGGGCTGCCGGTGGGGGTGCAGATCGTGGGCCGGCCGTTCGCCGACGCGCGGGTGCTGCGCGTGGCCCGCGCGTTCGAGCAGGCCACGGGCCACGGCCTGCGCCGCCCGCCGCTCTAGAACGCTCTAGAACCCGCCGCCCGCGGGTCCGCCGCCCGGAACCCCACCGCCTGGGAAACCGCCGCCGGGGAGTCCACCGCCGGGAAGCCGCCCGTACGGCTGGCGCAGCGGCGACTCCCGGTACCCGTGCATGCCTTCAAGCAGCCCGAACAGCCCGACGGCGACCAGCGGCCAGGCCACCAGCACCCCGGAGGCGGTGAGCGTGAGCGCCCCCGGGACGATCTTCACCCCGGGCGGCGCCGCGGCCTCCACCGCGACCGCCCCGATCGTGAACGTCGACCCGGTCCACAAGGTCAGCAGCGCCCCGAGCACGCCGCCCGCGCACAACCCGAGCAGCACGCCGAGCATCGCCCGCCGTCCGGCGAACCACGCCACCGCGCCGCACAGCACCCCGAGCCCGCCGGTGATCACCGCGAACCAGCCGTCGGCCGCGATCAGCGCCTGCGTGGTCGGGTCGGCCAGGGCCGTGCCCTGCTCCGTGACCTGGTACGGGGCCCGCGGCGACACGCCCGACCAGAGAATCCCGGCGCCGATTCCCAGAGTGACAAGTACGAGGACAGTTACCGCAAAAGCGCGTACTTCCCTCGTCACGCCACTCCCCCTCACATGTACGTCCGAACCAGCTCGATGGTATCCCCCGGTTAGGCTCGCTTCGTGATGTCAGAAGAGGTCTGGTTGATTGAACCCTCCGGCCCCCTCCGAGGGGACGTCGAAGTCCGCGGTTCCAAGAACGGCGTGTCCAAGCACATGGTCGCCGCCATGCTCGGCAACGGCGAGAGCAGCATCCACAACGCCCCCGAGGTGGGCGAGGTCGGCATCACCGCGGCCATGCTGGAAGCGCTCGGCATCCACGTGCGGATCTCCGGCTCCGAGATCACGATCGAGCCCGGCCCGCACATCGAGCCGCGGGTGCCCGACGCGTTCACGGGGCTCAACCGCATCCCCATCCTCATGCTCGGCCCGCTGCTGCACCTGGCGGGAGAGGCGTTCGTGCCCCTGGTCGGCGGCGACCCCATCGGGCGGCGGCCGGTCAACTTCCACGTGGAGGCCCTGCGGGCGATGGGCGCCGAGGTGGACGTGGGCGACACCGGGATCTACGCCAAGGCCGGCAGGTTGCGCGGCACCCGCGTCGAGTTGCCGTACCCGAGCGTGGGGGCCACCGAGACGGTGCTGATGTCGGCGGTGCTGGCCGAGGGCAAGACGGTGCTGAAGAACGCCGCGATGGAGCCCGAGGTGGTGGAGCTGGCGCTGTTCCTGCAGCGGATGGGCGCCAGGATCGAGCTGTCGCCCGACCGCAGGATCCTCATCGAGGGCGTCGAACGGCTGCGCGGCGCGTCCACGTGGCTGACCGGCGACCGCATCGAGGCGTTCTCGTACCTGGCGGCGGGGCTGGTCACCGGGGGAGAGGTGCGGGTGCACGGCTGCCCGCAGGACCGCCTGGTCACCGCCATCACCACGCTGGCCAGGATGGGCGCCCGGTTCGAGATCAACGACGAGTACCTGTGCGCCACCGCGCCGCCCGAGGGCCTGCGCGCGGCCGCCGTGCAGACCGACACCCACCCCGGCTTCATGACCGACTGGCAGACGCCGCTCATGGTGCTGTTCACCCAGAGCCAGGGCATGTCCGTCCTGCACGAGACCGTCTTCGAGAACCGCCTGGTGTACGTGCCCGCGCTGCAGAAGATGGGCTGCGAGATCGAGGTCTTCGACCAGTGCCTCGGCGGCCCCGCCTGCCGCTACCACGACACCAACGCCCGGCACTCGGCGGTCGTGCGCGGGGTGTCCACGCTCAGGGGCGCCGACGTGACGCTGCCCGACATCCGGGCCGGGTTCTCGGCCGTGCTGGCGGCCGCGGTCGCCGAGGGGTCGTCCACGCTGCGCGGGGTGCACCACATCGAGCGCGGCTATCACCAGCCGTTCCAGCAGTTCGCCTCCCTCGGTCTGAACATTCGCAGGCAGCGGTAAAGAGGCAGGAACCGGGCGTTTGCCGGGGTTCGGGCGGTTGCAGATCGTCTGAGTGACCGTACTCAGATCCGTCGCGGGGCTGGGCGCGGCCGCGGCGCTCGGCGGGGTGCTGACGGCGGCGCTGGCCGCGCCCGTGGTCAGCGGGGGCGGCCTGGCGGCCAAGGGCGTCGCCGGCACGTTCCTCGACCTGCCGCCCGCCCCGCGCGAGGAGCCGCTCGAGCAGGTGACAAGGCTGCTGGACAAGGACGGCCGGCCGTTCGCCCAGTTCTACGAGGCCAACAGGACCGCCGTACGGCTCGACGCGGTGGCGCCGGTGATGCGCCGGGCCATCGTGGCCATCGAGGACGCCCGCTTCTACGAGCACGGCGGCCTCGACGTCAGGGGCACCGTGCGGGCGCTGCTCACCAACACCCAGGCCGGCGGCATCAGGCAGGGCGGCTCGTCGCTGACCCAGCAGCTGGTCAAGAACATCCTGGTGGAGAACGCCCGCTCCGACGCCGAACGCGACCGGGCCCGCGCCCCCAACATGGCCCGCAAGATCACTGAGCTGCGGCTGGCGCTGGCCCTGGAACGCAAGTACCGCAAGGACGAGATCCTGGAGCGGTACCTGAACATCGCCTACTTCGGCGCGGGCGCGCACGGCGTCGAGGCGGCGGCCCGGCGCTTCTTCTCCACCTCGGCCTCCCGGCTGAACCTGACGCAGGCGGCCACGCTGGCGGGGGCGGTGCGGATGCCGTACTCGACCGATCCCTCGCTCGGCGCGGCGCACCGGGCGCGGCTGAAGGAGCGCCGCGACCTCGTCCTGGACCGCCTGGCGGGGCTGAAGCAGATCACCGGGCAGCAGGCGGCGCGCGCCAAGCGCGCGCCGCTCGGGCTCAAGCTGCGGCCCGAGCCCGGCGGCTGCGAGCAGAGCGCCTACCCGTTCTACTGCCTGTACGTCAAGCACGAGCTGCTCACCAACCCGGCGTTCGGGAACACCGCCGCCGCCCGGCAGGCCCGGCTGGCCCGCGGCGGGCTGACGATCAGGACCAGTCTCGACCCGGCCGCGCAGCGCGCCGCCGAACGTGCCATCCGCCGCCACGTGCACCCGGAGGACACCGAGGTGGCCGCCGAGGCCATGGTCGAGCCCGGCACCGGCCGGATCAGGGCGATGGCGGCCAGCAAGGGCTTCGGCCGCAACCCCGGCAACAAGAAGAACGGCCCCAGGACCACGTTCAACCTGCCCGCGGACGTCGCGCACGGCGGCGGCCAGGGCTTCCAGGCCGGGTCGACGTTCAAGGTGTACACGCTGGCCACGGCGTTGAAGCAGGGCTGGAAGTTCGGCGACGGGTTCAAGACGCCGGGGTCGCTGACGCCGAGCGCCGGCTACCGCGACTGCCGGGGCCGGGCGGTGAACTCGCCCGGCACCCGCATCCTCAACGCCAGCGGCGAGGGCGAGGGCGGGCCGCACAGCATCGAGACCGGCACCTGGAAGTCGGTGAACATCTTCTACATGATGCTGGAGCGCAAGGTCGGCCTGTGCAACGTGGTGCGGACCGCGCGGGCGCTCGGGGCGTTCCGGGCCGACGGCAAGCCGCTGCGCGAGGTGCCGACGTTCACGCTGGGCGTCAACGAGATGGACCCGGTGACGGTGGCGGCGTCGTTCGCGGCCTTCGCCGCCCGCGGCGAGTACTGCCGGCCGCTGGCCATCGTGGAGATCGTCGGCCGGAACGGGCAGCGCACCCGCGTGCCGCCCACCTGCGGCCAGGTCATCGAGCGGCAGGTCGCGGACGCGGTCAACCACGTACTCGAAGGCGTCTTCGACAAGGGCACCATGAAGGGCCAGGGCCTGGACCGGCCGGCGGCCGGCAAGACCGGCACCAACAACGGCTACACCTCGGCCTGGTTCGCCGGCTACACCCCGCACCTGGCGGCCGCGGTCAGCGTCGGCGACATCCGCGGCTCCTACCGGTTCCCGCTGCAGGGCGTGCAGATCGGCGACCAGCACTACGGCTCGGTGCAGGGCGCGTCGCTGCCCGGCCCGATCTGGGTGGACTCGATGGGGGCGGCGCTGCGGCAGGTGGAGCCGAGGGGGTTCCACGGCCCGGACATGAGCCGCTTCGGCGGGGGTCACACGCCCGGCCTGGAGGAGGCGTTGGCGG
>DASUCK010000598.1:0-2517 GCA_036276095.1 Nonomuraea sp.
CGCCATGTTGTACGTGGGCCGGAACGCCGAGCGCAGCGCGTAGGTGCGGCTGGACGCGAGGGCGGCGACCTGCTCGAACGGCACGAACGGCGACCAGAGGACGATGGCGTAGCCGACCTCGTCGATGCCGCGCCGGCCCGCCCGCCCGGTGAGCTGCGTGTACTCCCCCGGGGTCAGCAGCTCCCGCCGCTCGCCGGAGAACTTCGTGAGCCGCTCGATCACCACGGAGCGGGCCGGCATGTTGACGCCGAGGGCCAGCGTCTCCGTGGCGAAGACCGCCTTGGTCAAGCCCTCGGTGAAGCAGGCCTCGACGACCTCCTTGAACGGCGGCACCATCCCCGCGTGGTGGGCCGCCACCCCGGCCTCGAGCCCGGCCACGAAGCGATCGAAGCCCAGCACGTCGAGGTCGGCGTCGGACAAGGTGGCGGTGCGCTCGTCGACGATGGCCCGCACCCGCGCCCGCTCGTCCGGCGTGGTGAGCCGCATCCCGGCGTCGAGGCAGACGTCCCGTGCCTCGTCGCAGGCCTTGCGGCTGAAGATGAAGGTGATGGCAGGCAGCATGCCCTCGTCCTGGAGCCGCTCGATCACCTCCACCCGCCGGGGCGTGAAGAAGCGGCGGCGCGGCCGGCCGCGCTGCCCCCTCCCCCGGGCGTGGAGGGTCTCGTCGTCCAGCCGGCCCGCCTCCGGGTTCGGGCGCCCGTCGACGAGGGTGGGCAGCAGGTGCATGTCCTGGCTCCCCTTGTCGCCCACGCAGTACAGGTTCTGGAGCTCGACCGGTCGCCGCTCCTCGATGATCGCCTCGGTCGGTCCACGCACGGTGGAGATCCACTCCGCCAGCTCCTCGGCGTTGGACACCGTGGCGGACAGGCACACCAGCCGGACGGACGGCGGGAGGTGGATGATGACCTCCTCCCAGACCGGGCCGCGGTAGGCGTCCTGGAGGAAGTGCACCTCGTCGAGCACGACGTACCGCAGGGAGCGCAGGGTGGGCGACCCGGCGTAGACCATGTTGCGGAGGACCTCGGTGGTCATCACCACCACCGGAGCGTCGCCGTTGATCGAGTTGTCTCCCGTCAGCAGGCCCACCTTCCCGCTGCCGTGCCGGCGCGCCAGGTCCGTGTACTTCTGGTTCGACAGCGCCTTGATCGGCGCGGTGTAGAAGGCCTTGCCGCCGTCTCGCAGTCCCATCGCCACCGCGTGCTCGGCCACCACGGTCTTCCCGGAGCCGGTGGGAGCCGCCACGAGGACGGAGCGGCCCGCCTCCAGCGCGTCGATCGCTCGGAGCTGGAACGGGTCGAGGGCGAAGTCGTAGGCGGAGCCGGGTTGGTCCGCGGCCATCAGGCCGGGGCGCGTGCGGCCCGCCGCCGCTCGATGACGCGCCCGATGATGATCGATGCCTCGTAGAAGATCACCATCGGGACCGAGAGCATCAGCATGCTGATGGGGTCGCCCGACGGCGTGATCACCGCAACGAGCACGCAGATCCCGACCACGGCGTAGCGGCGCCCCTTCCGCAGCGCGGCGGAGCTCAGGACCCCGGCCATCTGGAGGAAGACCAGCAGGATCGGGAACTCGAAGCCGATGCCGAACGCCAGCATCATGTAGGTGATCAGGGTGAAGTACTTGCCCGGCGAGTACGCCGTGACGAGGTCGTCGCCGCCGATGTTGGCGAGGAACTCCAAGGCCTGCGGGAGCGTGTAGTACGCCAGGCCGGCGCCCAGGACGAACAGGGTGAGGGCGCTCACCACGAACGGCACCGCGTAGCGGCGCTCGTGGGCGTACAGCCCGGGTGTCACGAACCGCCAGATCTGCCAGAGGATCACCGGCATGGCGATGGCGACGCCGCCGTACATGGCCAGCTTCATCCGGACGCTGAAGCCCTCGAGGGGATCGACGATGAGCAGCTTCCCGCCGGCCAGCGCGCTGTCGCCGGCCTGGTCCTGGTACGGCGCGATCAGGAAGTCGAAGATCTGCGGGTAGAAGAAGAACGCCACGACCATGCCGGCGGCGACGGCGGCGACGACCTTGATGAGCCGGTCGCGCAGCTCGGTGAGGTGCTCGACGAGCGACATCCGGGCGTCGTCGGTGCGCATGGTGACGGCGGCGGTGCTCATCGACCCTTGGTACGGGGCGGAGGCGTGGTCGGGACGTCGCCCGCCCGCAGCGGCGTGCGCCGTGCTGCCCCCTTCTTCGCCGCCGTGCCGTTGGCCTTCGCCTTCGCGGTGGCCGGCTGCGAGGCCTGCAGCGGGACCCGGCGCGCCGGGCGATCGGCGGCACTGACGTCCGAGACGGCCTTGGCGACCGAGCCGTTCGGGGTCGCCGCCGGCCCGAGCGCGCCCCTGGCGGTGGTGTCGGCGCCCTCGGTGTCGTCGAAGGCGTCCCGCAGCTCGCGCTGGAACCCGGACGAGATGCGGCGCAGCTCCCCGACCGTCTTGCCGATCTGGCGCGCCGCATCGGGGAGTCGCTGCGGCCCGAGCACGATGAGTGCGATCAGGGCGATGACGATCAGCTCGCCAC
>DASUCK010000599.1:0-2826 GCA_036276095.1 Nonomuraea sp.
GAGCGCGGTCGTGGGCTCGTCGGCGAAGAGGACGTCCGGCCCGCACGACAGCGCCATCGCGATGGTCACCCGCTGCCGCATCCCGCCCGACAACTGGTGCGGGTAGCGGCGCAGCATGCGGACGGGGTCGGGGATGCCGACCGAGGCCAGCAGCCGCACCGCCTCGGCCCGCGCCGCCGTGCGGCCCATGCCGAGGTGCACCCGCAGCGGCTCGGTGACCTGGGTGCCGACGGTGCGCACCGGGTTGAGCGCGGTCATCGGGTCCTGGAAGACGGTGCCGAGCCGCGGCCCGAGCACGGCGCGCATCTCGGCCGGCGCGTACGAGGTCAGGTCGTCGCCGGACAGGTACACGTGCCCGTCCCGGACCGCGGCGCCCGGCAGCAGGCCCAGGATCGAGCGGATCAGCATCGACTTGCCCGAGCCCGACTCGCCCACGATGGCCAGCGTCCGCCCGCGGTCCAGCGTGAACGACACGCCGTCCACGGCCTTGACCACGCCGCGCGGGGTGACGAAGTGCGTACGCAGGTCGTCGACCTGCAGCAGGCGGTCGCGGACCGGCTGGGCGGCGGCGGGCGGCGCGGCGGGAGCGGCCGGGCGGACCGGCTCCAGGCCGCTCTCCCGCACGTCCGCGAGCGACCTGAGCCGGTCGCCGACCAGGTTGAACGACAGCACCGTCAGGAACATCACGACCGACGGCGCGAGCACCACGTGCGGCGCGGTCTCCATGAGCGTGCGGCCCTCGTTGATGAGGCCGCCCCAGGTCGGCGTGGGCGCCTGGACGGACAGGCCGAGGAAGGCCAGGCTGCCCTCGGCGACGATGGCCACGGCCATGCCGATGAACGCGTACGACATCGCGGGCACCGCCACGTTCGGCACGACCTCGCGCCACAGGATGCGCCGGTCCGGCGCGCCGAGCACCCGCGCGGCCAGCACGAACTCCCGCTCGGCGTACGTGAGCGTGGCTCCCCGGATCAGCCGCACCCAGGACGGCACGCCCAGCACCCCGAGCACGATGATCACGTTGCGCAGGTTCGCGCCCGCGAACGCCACCACGGCCAGCGCGAACACCAGCGCGGGGAACGCCTGCGCCACGTCGTTGACCGCCATGATGACCGCGTCCGCGGCCTTCCTGCGGTAGCCGGCCAGCACGCCCAGCGGCGCGCCGACGCCGAGGCCGAGCAGCACCGCGCCGATGCCGACGCCGAGCGAGACACGGGCGCCGTGGATCACCCGGCTGAGCACGTCCCGACCGAGCCCGTCGGTGCCGAACGGGTGGGCGGCGCTCGGCCCGGACTGGGGCGGCCCGGCCAGCGTCTCGTCGTAGCGGGCGAGGGGCAGGAGGTCGGCCAGCAGCGCGGCCAGCAGGACCAGCCCGATCCAGGCGACGGCCACCCAGAAGCCGAGCCCGTAGCGCCTAAGCACGGCGGATCCTGGGGTCGACGGCGGCGTACACGAGGTCCACCGCGAAGTTGATGGCCACGTAGCCGACCGAGATCAGCACGACGCCTCCCTGAACGGACAGGTAGTCGCGGGAGAAGATGGAGTCGACGATGAGCCGCCCGATGCCGGGCAGCCCGAACAGGGTCTCGACGATCACCGCGCCGCCGATGAGCGCGCCCAGGTTGAGGCCGACCGCGGTGATCAGGGTGATCGCGGACGGGCGCAGCGCGTGCCGCCACAGGATGCGGCGCGGCGCCAGGCCGCGGGCGCGGGCCAGCGTGATGTAGTCCTCCTGCAGCGTGGCGATCAGGTCGGTACGCAGCAGCCGCGCGTACACCGCGAGCTGCCCGCACCCGAGGGTGATCGCCGGCAGGATCACCGACGTCAGGTTCCAGCCGAGGTCGAGCGAGATGGGCGTCCACCCGGTGGCCGGCACGACCTGCCAGGTGACCGCGAAGGCGAGGATGAGCACCACGCCGACCACGAACACCGGCGTGGACAGCAACGCGAAGCTGAGCGCGGTGAGCGCCTGGTCGAGCGCCCGGCCGGCGCGGCGGGCGGCCGCCACGCCCAGCGGCACGGCCAGCCCGAGCGCGATGACCTGGGCCGCGACCAGCAGCTCCAGCGTGACCGGCAGCCGCGCGGCCAGCTCGGCGGCGACCGGCGTCCTGGTGATGTAGGAGTCGCCGAAGTCGCCGGTGAGCAGGCCGCCGAGCCAGTCGAAGTAGCGCACGAGCAGCGGCTGGTCCAGCCCGAGCTCCTGGCGCAGCTGCGCGCGGGCCTCCTCGGTCGCCGAGATGCCCAGGATCTGCGTGACCGGGTCGCCGGGCAGCAGGGTGAGCAGCGCGTACGACAGGAAGGTGACCACGAGCAGCACCAACGCGAGCCGGACCAGCCGGTGGACGACGATCATCGCTGGCTGACCCAGAGCTGGCCGAACGGGTGGTACGGGATGGGGGAGCCGGTCAGCGGCAGCCCCTTCTCGCCGTCCGGCAGCACGTGCTCGCCGATGCCGCGGACCTTGGTCTTGGCGATGATCGCGCCGGTGTTGAGGTGGTCGACGAAGACGTAGGGCACCAGCTCGCGCAGCCGCTCCTGCACGGTCGCGTACGCCTGCTTGCGCGCGGCCTCGTCCGGGTTGGCCCGGCCGACGTCCAGGGCGTCGCTGAGCCGCTTGTCCTTCAGGCGCGTCATGTTGAGCGAGATGGAGCCGACGGGCTGGGCGTAGCCCTGGTGCATCCAGATGTACTCGCCGTCGGGGTCCTGGGCGGAGAACTGCGTCCACACGGTGGCCGTGTAGTTGCCGGTGATGGCGCGGTTGATCAGGTCGGGTTGGTCGGCCTGCCGGATCGATACCTCGATGCCGGCCTTGCGCCACATGTCCTG
>DASUCK010000600.1:0-8997 GCA_036276095.1 Nonomuraea sp.
GCGCTGGAGAAGCTGCTGCCGCGGCTGGCCGCGATCGAAGGCGTGGAGCGGGTGCGGGTGAGCTACCTGCAGCCGGCCGAGCTGCGTCCGGGCCTGATCGAGGCGATCACCGGCACCGACGGCGTGGCCCCCTACTTCGACCTGTCGTTCCAGCATGCCAGCAACTCCGTGCTGCGCAGGATGCGCAGGTTCGGCGATCCCGAGCGGTTCCTGGGGCTGCTGGAGACCGTTCGCGAGCGCGCCCCCGAGGCGGGCGTGCGCTCCAACTTCATCGTGGGCTTCCCGGGCGAGACCGAGGAGGAGTTCGGCGAGCTGGTGAGCTTCCTGGAGGCGGCCAGGCTCGACGTCATCGGCGTGTTCGGCTACTCCGACGAGGACGGCACCGAGGCGGCCGGTCTGCCGGGCAAGCTCGCCCAGGAGGTTGTCGACGAGCGGGTGCGCGTCCTCACCCAGCTGGCCGAGGAGCTGACCGCCCAGCGCGCGGAAGAGCGCATCGGCACCGAGGTCGACGTGCTGATCGACGACGACCTGGGCGACGGCGGCTACGAAGGCCGGGCCGCCCACCAGGGGCCCGAGGTCGACGGCTCGGTCACGGTGCAGGGCATCGGCCTGGTCAGGGGGCAGATCGTGCGCGCGGTCGTGGTCGACGCCGAGGGCGTCGACCTGATCGCGCGGATCAAGGCCGGTCCATGAAGAAGGACGAGCGCCGGGTCGTGAGCCCGTGGAACGTCGCCAACATCCTCACGGTCCTCCGGTTGGCGCTCGTCCCTTTCTTCGTCGTCTGTCTGCTTCTGCCGGGCACCGGCTGGCGGGTGGCCGCCCTGGTGGTGTTCGGGGTGGCCTCGATCACCGACCACCTCGACGGCGAGCTGGCCAGGCGCTACGGACTGATCACCGACTTCGGCAAGATCGCCGACCCGATCGCCGACAAGGCGCTCACCGGGGCGGCGCTGGTGTGCCTGTCGATCCTGGGCGAGCTGCCGTGGTGGGTCACGGTCCTGATCCTCGGCAGGGAGGTCGGCATCACGGCGCTGCGGTTCGTGCTGCTGCGGCACGCGGTCATCCCGGCCAGCTACGGCGGCAAGGTCAAGACCGTGCTGCAGATCGCGGCGATCGTCCTCTATCTCCTGCCGTGGGTGCCCGACGTGATGCGCTGGGCGGTGATGGGGGCGGCGCTGGTCGTCACCGTGGGCACCGGCGTCGACTACGTGATCAGGGCGATCAGACTGCGTCAGGTGGCCAGGCGGGCGCGCGGGGAGTGATCGATGGCGGATGTGGCCGAGGTGTTGTCGCTGCTGGTGGAGCAGGGCGCCACGGTGGCGGTGGCCGAGTCGTTGACCGGGGGGCTCATCGGGGGCGCCATCACGTCGGTCTCGGGGTCGTCGAAGGCGTTCAGGGGCGGGGTGATCTCCTACGCCACCGATCTCAAGCGTGACCTGCTGGGCGTGCCGGGTGAGCTGCTGGACCGCGAGGGGGCGGTGCACCCGGAGGTGGCCGCGGCGATGGCGCGCGGGGTCGCGCGGCTGTGCGGGGCCGCGTACGGGGTGGCCGTGACCGGGGTGGCCGGCCCGGAGCCCCAGGACGGCAGGCCGGTCGGCACTGTCTACGTCGCCGTCTCCGGACCATCCGGCCAGGTTTGGGGCCGGGAATTGAGACGTGATGGGTCGCGCGAACGTATCAGGGTAGAGACGGTGGACGAGGTCGTTGATCTACTGGCAAGTGTACTCAAGGCGAACATAGGGGAACAATCCGGGTGATTACCGTGTTACGTCCCGAGCGAACATGCCTTGCGCGGTCTGACGCGGTGTCGCTTGATACGGGTACGGTGGAGCTGTGAGTGAGGTCCGTGAGCCAACTGGAAGCACCGAGCGCCCGGCAGGCGGGCCTGATGAGCCGCGCGGCGAGGCACGAGCGGCGGTTCAGGGGCGGCGACGCCCGATGATGACGGCGAGGAGTATGTACGAAGCGAAGAAGACCACAGTGCGGCACGATCCGATCGCGCGGGGCGTGGTGAAGACATCCGCGCCGGGGAGGGAGCGACAGATGATTCTGCTGCGTCAGCTGCTCGGCGACGTGCTGAGGCGGTTGCGGGTGCGGCAGGGACGCACGCTGCGTGAGGTGTCCACGCTGGCCCGTGTCTCGCTCGGCTACTTGTCCGAGGTGGAACGCGGTCAGAAGGAAGCCTCGTCGGAGCTGCTGGCGTCCATTTGCGGCGCGCTCGGGGTGCCGCTTTCGCAGGTGTTGCGTGAGGTGTCCGACCAGTTCGCGCTGGCGGAGCTCCAGGCCGCTCCTGTGCTTGCCGATGTCCCGGAGCACGAGCGCCTGCCTCTTTCCGAGACGGTTCCCGGGTCGATCTCCGACTCCGTGTTCCCCGAAGTCAAGGACATGGTGGCTGCCTAACGCGGCTGGCAGCCATCACACCACAGGATCAGCCGCTCCTGTGGTCGTGCGCCGATCTCCCCGCGGCTGATGCGGGTGCCGCAGCGGCGACAAGGGCGTCCTGCCCTGCCATAGACCCAGGTCTGGTTCGCCGGGCGGCGATCACCTGTGGTCACCGTGCCCGCATGCGTCTTGTTGGCGTCGAGCAGCCGCTGCGCCAAGGACACGAGCCCGTTGAGATCCTCGATCTCCCCGACCCTCCTCCACGGCCAGATCCCCCGTAGGAACAGGGTCTCGGCGCGATAGATCGTGCCGATCCCGGCCAGGTTGCGCTGATCGAGCAGCGCCTCTCCGATACTCCTGCCGGGCGCCTCACGCAGCCTCCGCACGGCCTCGTCCGGGTCCCAGTCGGGCCCCAGGAGATCCGGCCCCAGGTGGCCGACCACCCGCGCCTCGTCGTCCGTACGCACGAGGTCCACCATTCCGAGCTTGACTCCCATCGCCGTGCACTCGCGGTTCGCCAGGATCAGCCTGACCTGGTCGCCGGGCGGGGTGCGCGCGGCCGGGCCCATGATGCGCCAGCTGCCGTCCATGCGCAGGTGGGTGTGCACGGTCAGGCCCCCCTCGACGCGGGTGAGCAGGTGTTTGCCGCGGGAGATCGTGGTGAGCACCGTCCGGCCGGTCAGGTCGGCGGTGGCGTGCCTCGGGACGCGGAAGTCCGACCGGGTCAGCACCCGCCCGTCGAGCGCGGCCCGCAGCCGGGTGGCGGTGCGGTAGACGGCGTCTCCTTCAGGCACCTCACCAGTCTAGGAACGTTCGCCCGCTGCCCCGTCGCTTGACGGATCGGGCGACGATGATGGAGAAGCGACATCGTGGGCGACGTGGTCATGCGCGCCCTACGTGTCCTGGCCGGGGTCCGGCCGGGCAGTTCGACCGCGTGGTGCTCTGGTTCAGGCCCCGGTGACCCACTCGTCCACCAGGGCGCAGAGCCGGTCCAGGGCGGCCTCGACGCGTTCGCGGTCGCCGGTGATGAGGAAGTCGATCTGCAGCCCCGTGTACGCCGAGTTGGCCAGCGTCGAGATCCGCAAGGCCTCGGCCTCCGGCACGCCGCGCTCGCGCAGCAGCCCCGCCACGAACTCCGACCGGTCGGCCAGCAGCCGCGGCACGTGACCGTGGAGCCGGCCGCTCGCCGCGAGGCCCTCGATCTCGTGGATCAGGCGGGCGACCGGCAGGTTCTCCGCCCTGGTCTGCCAGTCCCACGTACGGCGGATGATCGTCCCCACGCTGTCGGCCCCCGACCAGCCGGGCAGCGCGCGCAGCCAGGCGCGGTGGCGCTCGTCGAGGCGTCCCATGGTGGCCGAGAGCAGGGCCTCCTTGTCGGCGAAGTGGTGGGTCAGCACGCGGGTGGTCTTGCCGAGGTGCTCGGCCAGCGGGCGCATCGAGAGGGTCGACAGGCCGTGCTCGGCGAGGTAGTCGACGATCTGGTCGAGCAGCTCGGTGCGGCGCTGCGGGTCGGCGGTCCTGGCCATCGGTTGGCCCCTTCGACGTCATTCGGGTGACGACTGTTACCCTAATAGGGAAACGACTGTTACCTTAATTGGGGGGATCCCATGTCCATCGAAGTGCGGCGGCGTGCCCGCCTGTTTGTGCGGATGCGTGGCCGGGGGCGAGTCCGGGTGCGTGGTTGGGGGCGAGGCCGGGGGTGGGCGCCCGGATGGCTGCTCGCGCTGGTGTTCACCACGTTCGCGTTCGCCACCGACGACTACGTGATCGCGGGCGTGCTGCCGGCCGTCTCGGCGGACCTGGGGGTCAGCGAGGCGGCCGGGGGGCAGCTCGTCACCGTGTTCTCGCTGGCCTTCGCGGTGGGGGCGCCGGTGGCGTCCGTGGTGACCGCCACCTGGCCGCGGCGGGCGCTGCTCACGTGGGCGCTGGTGTCGTTCACGGCGGCCAACTGGGCGGCCGCGTTCGCCGGCTCGTACGCGATCCTCATGGGGCTGCGGGTGCTGGCGGCGCTCGCCGCGGCGGCCGTCGTGCCGGCCGCGTACGCCATCGCCGCCTCGCTCGCCCCCGCCGGGCGGCAGGGGCGTTACCTGGCGCTGGTGATGGGCGGGCTGACCGGGTCGCTCGTGCTGGGCGTGCCCATCGGCACGTGGGTGGGCGGGGCGTTCGGCTGGCCGGCCACGTTCGGGGTGGGCGGGCTGCTGGGGCTGGTCGCGCTCGTGGCTGTGCGCGCCACGCTGCCCCAGGCGCCGCCGGTGCCCGCCGTGCCGGTCAGGGAACGGCTGGCGCCCCTCGCGCGGCCTCAGGTGCTGCTCGGACTGCTTGGCATCGTGGCGATCGTGCTGGGGAGCATGATGCTGATGACGTACCTGGCGCCGTTCCTGCGGGATCTGGCCGGGGCCGGGCCGGCCGCGCTGGGGTGGGTGTTCGTGCTGGCGGGAGCCGCCGGGCTGGTGGGCGGGCAGCTCGGCGGGCGGGCCGCCGACCGGTGGGGCGCCGACCGGGCGCTGGTCGCCGGGGTGGCCGGGTTCGCCGGGGTGATGGCGGTGTTCACGGCCTGCTGGTTCGCGCGGCCGCTGGCGCCGGTCGCGCTGCTGCCGCTGGTCGTGGTGTGGGCGGGCGTGTCGTGGTGGGTGCCGCCGCCCGCGCAGACCCGCCTGCTCGCCCTGGCGGGACCGGCCGCTCCGCAGGCTCTCGCGCTCAACAGCAGCGCGGTGTACGTCGGAGCGTCAGGCGGCGGCGCGGTCGGCGGGCTCGTGCTGGAAAGTCACGGCGCCGGCTGGCTGCCCGCCGCGGCGGCCGGGGTGGAAGTGATCGCGCTCGTGCTGTTCTGGCTGGCCGGGAGGCGCTGAGCGGCTGCCCGGACGGTCGTGAGCCGGTTGAGGGGTGTTCGCGCGCGGGCTCGGGGCGGTGGACGGACGTCAGTCCCAGGCGGCGGGGTCGGCGGCGAGCTGGCGGATGCGGTCGGGGAGCGATCCCGAGGCCACCTGCGCCAGCGTGACCTCCTCCAGGATCGAGCGCTCGGTCGCCCGCAACGCGATCCACACCTGCTGCAGCGACTCCGCCGGGCCCCGGTAGCCGACGTGTTCCGGGCGCTCGCCGCGGACGTTGGCCAGCGGGCCGTCCACCGCTCTGATCACGTCCGCGAGCGAGATGTCGGCGGCCGGCCGGGCCAGCACGTAACCGCCCTCGGGCCCCCGCTGGCCGCGTACGAGACCGGCGCGGCGCATTTGGAGCAGGATGTTCTCCAGGTATTTGGGCGGCATGTCCTGTTCCTTGGCGAGCTCGCCCACAGTGGTCGGGCCCGCACCCGCGGCGGCGAGTTCGGCGGCGGCTCTGAGGGCGTAGTCGACACGAGCGGAGAGGCGCATGTTCTCGATTATCCCTCCTGGTCAACATTGGTTAGGTGCGAGGCCCTCGGATCCGGGCAGAAGAGCGCATTCCGGTGGGGCCTGCGCGGTGAGCCGATCGGCGGGCTACGATGCCGGACGCGGGAGCGTGACAGCAGGCGATCACGGGACAATATCGTTTTCCCCGGCACGTCACGAGCTGATGGGAGCGCTAAACTTCCAACAACCTTTTCGATTTGACGGTGGGATTCAAGCGTGGAGCGACGCCCTGGTGTGCCCAGACTGCTCAGGGAGATCAATGACCGGGCCGCGCTGGAGCTGCTGCTGGCGACCGGGCCGATGACCCGCGGCCAGATCGGTGATCTGACCGGTCTGTCCAAGGTCACGGCCTCGCAGACGCTGGCCAGGCTCGAGGAGCGGGGCCTGGTCGAGGTGGTCGGCACGCAGGCCGGCGGCCGCGGGCCCAACGCCGCCCTCTACTCCGTGATCGCCTCCAGCGCGTACGTCGCCGGCCTGGAGGTCGGCCCCGGCCTGATCTCGTCCGCGATCGCCGACATCCACGGCCACACGGTCGCCGACGTCACGGTCGACCCCAACGCCCACGACGACCCCGTCTCCGCCGTCCACGACGCGATCGTCAAGGCGTGCCGCAGCGCCAAGGTGGGCCTCGGCAGGCTGCGCGGCGTGGTGATCGGCACCCCGGGCGTGGTCGACCCGCGCAGCGGCGACGTGCGGTTCTCCTTCGACCTGCCCGGCTGGCACGAGGGCATCCACGAGGCCCTGGCCGGCAACCTGCGGCGCGAGGTCACCATCGAGAACGACGTCAACCTCGCCGCCCTCGCCGAACGCGCCGACGGCGCCGCCAAGGGCGTCGACGACTTCGTGCTGCTGTGGTCCAGCCGCGGGCTCGGCATGGCCGTCATGCTCGGCGGCAAGCTCCACCGGGGGCGGTCCGGCAGCGCGGGCGAGATCGGCTACCTGCCGGTGCCCGGCGTGCCGCTGCCGGAGGACATCCGCACCCTTCCGGGGCGGCTTCCCTCGCTGGCGGGCGGCCTGCAGTCGCTGGTCAGCGCCGAGACGGTGACCGAGCTGGCCCGCGAGTACGGGTTCACGGCCGAGAGCGCGTCCGAGGCCGTGACGGTCGCGGTGGCGGCGGGCGCGGCCGGCGAGCCGTTGCTCGACGAGATCGCCCAGCGGCTGGCGCTCGGGGTCGCGGCGGTGTGCGTCATCCTCGACCCCGGCCTCGTGGTGCTCGCCGGTGAGGTGGGGCACGCGGGCGGGCGGGAGCTGACCTCGCGCGTGGAGGAGGCGGTCGCCCGCATCTGTCCCGTACGCCCTCAGGTGGCCACGAGCACCGTCGAGGGCAACCCGGTGCTGCGGGGCGCGGTGCTGGCGGCGCTCCAGCAGGCGCGCGAGGAGATCTTCAGCTCCTGACCCCGGCAGCGGGGTCGGTGACGGCCTCGGCGGCGAGGGCGTGCGTCTGCCGGGCGCGGCGATCAGGAAAGCACGCTTTCCCGAGGCCCCCGCCCGGTGAGCAGCTCCACGGCCGCGAGCGCGTTGACCCGGGCCGCCCCGTACGTCGCCACGCGCGCCACCCCCTCCGGCGCCCAGATCGGCAGCCCCATCTCCACCAGGGTCAGATCGGGCCGCGCCGCCGCGAGCGCGGTCACCAGGCGGCGGCTGTCGGCGCACCGGTGCGCGTCCTTGACCACGACGACCAGTGACCGCCCGCCGGCGCGCGCCGCGATCGCGGCCGCGTCCGCCTCGGCCGGCTTGACCCGGACCCGCTCCCCGTACGGCAGCTCCAGGCCCCACGGCACGTCCCCCGCGGCGATCGTCGGCGGCGTCTCCACCTCGACCACCAGGGGGTCGCGCAGCGGCGCGGCGACGCCGGTCAGGCGCACCGCCCGGCGCGCCGCGGCCAGGCCGATCGCGCCGTCGCCGGCCGGGACCGGCGGCTGCCCCGCGGCCCAGGCCCGCAGCTCCGCCACCCGCGCCGCGGCCTCCTCCAGGCGCTCGCCGGGCACGTCGGCCGCGACCCGCGTGATGATGTCCCGCACGTCCTCGTACGTCGGCTTCGGTCCCAGGCAGAGCAGGTCGGCCCCGGCCCGCAGCGACAGCGCCGCGCCGCCGGCCAGGCCCACGCTCTTGGTGACGGCCCGCATGTCGAGGGCGTCGGACACGACCACCCCGTCGAAGCCGAGCTCGCGGCGCAGCAGCCCGGTCAGGGCCGCGGGCGACAGCGTCGCCGGCCTGTCGCCGGTCAGCGCGGGCACCACGACGTGCGCCGTCATGATCGACTTCACGCCCGCCTCGATCGCGGCCACGAACGGCGCCAGCTCGCGTTCCCGCAGCACCTCGGGCGTCACGTCCACGACCGGGATGTCCAGGTGGGAGTCGAGGCGGGTGGCGCCGTGGCCGGGGAAGTGCTTGGCGCAGGCGGCCACCCGCATCGACTGCAGCCCCCGTACGGCGGCGACCGTGTGCCTGGACACCAGTGCCGGATCGTCCCCGAACGACCGGGTGCCGATCACCGGGTTGTCGTCGACGGTGTTGACGTCGGCGTCCGGCGCCATGTCGAAGTTGATGCCGCAGGCCGCCAGCTCCGCGCCGATCGCCCGGTACACCTCGTAGGTCAGGCCGGCGTCGTCCACCGCCCCCAGCGCGGCGTTGCCCGGGTACGGGCTGCCCACGTGGTAGGCCAGGCGGGTGACGTCGCCGCCCTCCTCGTCCAGCGAGATGACCGGATCGCCGGCGGCCCGCAGGGTGGCGGCGAGCGCCCCGACCTGGGCGGCCGACTCGACGTTGAAACCGAAGAGCGTCACGCCCCCGAGGCCGCCGGCCAGCTCGCGCAGCACCCAGTCGGGCGCGGTGGCGCCCTGGAAGGCCACGAGCAGCGTGCCGGCCGCCAGGCGGCGCAGCCCCCGATCACTCTGGCTCATCAGATGAATCCCCTTTGACATGGTGAGGGCGCGACCCGGCGGCCGCGCCGTCAGATGAGTGCGTGGGCCCCCGTCCGAGAGGGGACCCGGTGCGGGGCCCGCGGGCCCCGGCTCAGCCCTTCACGGCCCCGGCCACCAGGCCGGAGACCATCCGCCGCTGCACGAGCAGGAAGAACCCGATGACCGGCAGGGTCATGAGCGTCGAGGTGGCCATGATGGCTCCCCAGTCGGTGCCCCGCTGGCCGAAGAAGAACTGCAGCGCGACCGGCATCGTGTAGCCGGTCGACTCCGGCATGAGCGTGAGCGCGAAGATCAGCTCGTTCCAC
>DASUCK010000601.1:0-14195 GCA_036276095.1 Nonomuraea sp.
GGCGGCGACGGCGTTCGGGGTGGCCTTCCGCGACCCTGCCGACGTCGAGCTGCCCGTCGCCGCCGGTCCCGCGTGGCCGGCCGCGATCGCCGACCCGACCGCGTGCGACCGGTTCGTGCTGCGCGAGGTCACCGGGTTCGACCCGGCGGCCAGGAGCCCGCTGTGGATGCGCACCCGCCTCACCCGGGCCGGCATGCGGCCGGTGTCACTGGCCGTCGACATCACCAACTACCTCATGCTGGAGCTCGGCCAGCCGCTGCACGCGTTCGACCGGGGCAAGCTGCGGGGCGAGATCGTGGTGCGGCGGGCCGCGCCGGGCGAGCGCCTGGAGACCCTCGACCACGTCGTACGCGACCTCGACCCCGACGACATCCTCATCACCGACCAGTCGGGCCCGATCTCGCTGGCCGGCACCATGGGCGGGCTGGAGACCGAGATCTCCGACACCTCCACCGACATCGTCATCGAGGCCGCCCACTTCTCCGCGACCGGCATCTCGCGGGAGTCGCGGCGGCACGGGCTGGTCTCGGAGTCGTCCAAGCGGTTCGAGCGCGGCGTCGACCGGGAGCTGCCGCTGGTCGCCTCGTGGCGGGCGGTGCGGCTGCTGGCCGAGCTGGGCGGGGCCACCGTCCGGCCCGGGGTCACGCATGCCGAGGTCGAGGTGGAGCCGGCCCGGATCGCCATCCCGGCCGGCTACCCGGGCGCGGTGGCGGGCGTGCCGTACTCGAAGGACACCGTGGTGGCGCGGCTGGAGCAGGTCGGCTGTGCCGTGGCCGACGGCGCCGACCCCGCCGTGCGCGAGGGCGGCGTCGACCCGACCGGGGTCGTGACGGGTGGCGCGCTGGCGGCCAGGCTCGCCGTCAGCGGTCCCGACATGATCACGGTGACGCCGCCTTCGTGGCGGCCCGACCTCACCGACCCCAACGACCTCGCCGAAGAGGTCATCCGGCTGGAGGGCTACGAAGACCTGCCCTCGCTGCTGCCCAGCGCCCCCGCCGGGGCGGGGCTGACCGAGGGGCAGCGGCTGCGCCGGCGGGTCGGGCGGGCGCTGGCCGAGGGCGGCTACGTCGAGGTGCTCAGCTACCCGTTCGTCAGCCCCGACGACTTCGACCGGCTGCACCTGCCCGCCGACGACGCCCGCCGCCGGGCCGTGCGGCTGGCCAACCCGCTGTCGGAAGACGAGCCGCTCATGCGGACGACGCTGCTGCCGGGGCTGCTGAAGACCCTCGTACGCAATGTCGGGCGCGGCTTCACCGACGTGGCGCTCTACGAGACCGGGGCCGTCTACCGGCCACGGGAGAACGCGCCCGAGGCCGCGCCGGTGCTCGGCGTCGAGCGCAGGCCCACCCCCGACGAGCTGGCCTCGATCGAGGCCGCGCTGCCCGACCAGCCGCTGCGGGTGGCGGTCGTGCTGGCCGGCGAGTTCGAGCGGTCCGGCTGGTGGGGCGGCGGGCGGCAGGCCGCCTGGGCCGACGCCGTGCAGGCCGCGCGGCTGGTGGCGGCCGAGGCGCGGCTGGAGCTGTCGATCAGCGCCGACCAGCACGAGCCCTGGCACCCCGGGCGCTGCGCCGCCCTCTACGTGGGCGACACGCTGGTCGGGCACGCCGGCGAGCTGCACCCGCGGGTGATCGAGGCGTACGGGCTGCCGCGGCGGACCGCGGCCATGGAGCTGGAGCTGTCGCGCCTGGAGTCGGCCATGCCGGGGCCGGTCGACGCGCCCGCGGTGTCGGCGTACCCGGTGGCCACGCAGGACGTCGCGCTGATCGTGCCCGACTTCACGCCGGTCGCCGACGTCGAGGCGGCCCTGCGTGACGGAGCCGGCGAGCTGCTGGAGTCGATCCGGCTGTTCGACGTGTACACCGGGGCGCAGGCGGGCGAGGGGAACAAGTCGCTGGCGTACACGATGCGTTTCCGGGCGCCGGACCGCACGCTGACGGTGGAGGAGACCACGGCTGCGCGCGACGCGGCGGTGGCCCTGGCCGCCGACCGCGTGGGCGCCCAACTCCGGAGCGGCTGACGCCGAAAGGGGGCCGGTACGGCGAACGCCGTGCCGGCCCTACGTGTCGCACGCCCGGTTCAGCTTGGTGAGTTTCGACGTCGATGTCGAACGGGGCGGTCAGCTTCAGCCTGTCGTGGGGAACCCCCGTGGCCACGGAGGACTTCGTCACCGGATGTCGCTCGACTACGAAGACAACCGCGCGCGGTGGAAAAATGTAGATCATGACGCAGCTGCTGGTGTTCGGGGAGCGGGGGGACGCCGAGGAGGTCGCGGAGACGCTCGGGGAGTGGTTTCCCGGGCTGGGGGTGCCGCGGGTCGTGCGGGAGACGTTGGCGGGGGAGGACGACGCCGAGGACGCGCAGTGGGTGGTCGTCGCGGAGGGGCTCGGCGAGGATGCGCTGGCCACGGTGGATGAGCTCGTGGAGCGGTACGACGGCTGGCGGGAGGCCGGCCACTGAGGTGTGCCGGGCCAGGGCCGCAAGGCGCTCCCGACCGGCCGGGCGCGGGTCAGGTGGCCGGGTCGGGCAGGGGGTGTTCGGCGCGGCGGGCCTTCTCGGCCAGGGCGTGTTCGTTGGTCGTGGCGTCGTAGTGGCGGAACTTCGGCATGGCGGCGGCCAGGGCGACGACGGCGCCTACGCACAGGAGGCCGCCGGCGGTCAGGGAGAAGCGGGTGCCGCCGACGTCGGCCATCAGGCTCGCGCGGGCGTTGCCGAGCATCGGCCCGCTGGCGTACGACAGGAGCTCGATGCCGGCCAGGCGGCCGCGCAGCTCCCGGGGAATGGTCTGGTTCCACATCGTGGACCGGAAGATGCCGCTGACCATGTCGGCGGCGCCGGCCAGGGCGATGCAGACGAAGGCCACCCATGCGTTCGGGGCCAGGCCGGTCAGGGCGATGGCGACCCCCCACAGGGCCGCGGCGACGATCACGCCGAGGCCCTGGCGCTGGACGCGGGCCGTCCACGAGCCGGTGACGGAGGCGATCAACGCGCCCACCGCGGCCGCCGAGTACAGGAAGCCGAGCGACTGCGGGGCGTGGAGCACCTGGTCGGCCAGGAACGGGAACAGCGCCGTGGCCATGGCGAACACCATGGCGGCCATGTCCACGAGGTACGTCCCCATCAGGTCGCTGCGGCCGACGGCGTAGCGGACGCCCTCGACCATTGACCGCACCGACGCGGGGGCGGCGTCCTCGGCGGGCGGCAGCGACCTGATCCGCCACAGCAGTGCCAGGGAGAGCAGGAACGTCAGGGCGTCCACCGCGTACGCGGCCGCCGTGCCCGCCGAGGTCACCAGGAAGCCGCCCACGGCGGGGGCCACGATGGCGCCGAAGTTCCACCGCAGGCTCGACAGTACCGCGGCCGCCGCCTGCTGGTCGTGCCTGACGACCTGCTGGAAGACCGCCTCCATGCTGGGGCGTTGCAGGCAGGCGATGCCGGTGGAGATCGCGCCCATCACGTACAGGACCCAGATCCGCGGCTCGGGCAGCAGGGCGTTGACCGTGAGCGCGATCGCGGTGAACAGCAGGCCCAGCTCGCTCAGCACGATGATCTTGCGGCGGTCGAGGGCGTCGGCGATGGCCCCGCCCCACAGCCCGCACACCACCATCGGGACGAACTCCGCCAGGCTCACCAACCCGACCGCGAGGTAGGAGTTCGTCAGCTCCTTCATCTGGTACGGCACCGCCACCATGGAGATGAACGTGCCGAACATCGTGACGAGGCCGGAGGCGAACATCAGCCGGTAGTCCCGGGAATCGCGCAACGGGCTCAGGTCGATGGAAAGGTGACGAAGGAGACGCTTCAGCCGATCGGGCACGACGTTAGATTGTCCGGGGAAGGGGCGGGTGGTGCAAATCATTTTGCGGGTCCGCCCGCGGGCTCCGTGCCGACCAGCGGAAACGCCGGGGAAATGTGACCGTGGGCACCGAGCCCGGCGGGAGGTGAAGACGATCAGGCGGTCCCGAGGATCTCGCGTCTCAGGCGCGTCTTGAGGATCTTGCCGCCGGGGTTGCGGGGCAGCTCGCCCTCGCGGAACCAGACGTGCACCGGGATCTTGAACGTGGCCAGCCTGTCCGCCAGGAACGCCCGCAGCTGCTCCGCCGTGGCCGACCGGCCGGGCGCGAGCCGGACCACCGCGCCGACCTCCTCGCCCAGCTCGTCGTGCGGCACCCCGATCACGGCCACGTCGTCGACCGCCGGGTGCTCGAACAGCGCCGCCTCCACCTCGGCGCAGTAGACGTTCTCGCCGCCCCTGATCACCATGTCCTTGGCCCGGTCCACGATGTAGACGAAGCCCTCCTCGTCGATCCTGGCCAGGTCGCCGGTGTGCACCCAGCCGTCGACGAACGTCTGCGCCGTGGCCTCCGGCTTGTTCCAGTAGCCGAGGATGACGTTGGGGCCGCGCAGGCACAGCTCGCCGACCTCGCCGGGCGGCAGCCGGGTTCCCATCGGGTCGACGACGCGCACGTCCACGACCGGTGAGGGCATGCCGATGCTGTCGGGCCTGGCGTGGTAGTCGGCGCCGCCGTTGCCGATGGCCAGGGCGGTCGTCTCGGTCATGCCGTAGCCGTTGGAGGGGGCGCGGTTGGGGAGGCTCTCGGTGATGCGCTCCAGCAGCTTGGGCGGGGCGGGGGCGCCGCCGTAGCCGAGGGTGGTCAGGGACGACAGGTCGTACTTGCCGAAGTCGGGGTGGGACATGAGCTGCCAGGCGTTGGTCGGCACGCCGATCATGGCGGTGACCCGCTCCCGTTCGATGAGGCGCAGCGCCTGCTCGGGGTCCCACTTGTACATGAGCACCAGCCCGCCGCCGCTGAACAGTGCCGTCGCCATGGCCGAGAAGCAGCCCGTGACGTGGAACAGCGGCACCGTCAGCAGCGTGATCCGGCGCTGCCCGGCGGCCGCGGCGGGGTCCTTGCCGGCGAGCACGGTCGCGCGCATCAGCCCGTACGCCACCGTCATGGGCGCCTGTCCGACGTTGCGGTGGCTGCCCAGCGCGCCCTTGGGGCTGCCGGTCGTGCCGGAGGTGTAGAAGATCGTGGCCGGGTCGTCGGGAGACAGGTCCACGTCGGGGAGCGACACGTCGGCGGCCACCGCCCCCATGACGTCCGCGAACGTGCGCCCCCCGGCCGGCGCCTCGCCCCTGGTGACGACCAGCGGCACGCCCGTCGAGGCCAGCCGTACGGCCCGCTCGCCGTCGGCGATCAGCACCTTCGCGCCGGAGTCGCGCACCCCGTAGGCCAGCTCGGCCTCCGTCCACCAGGCGTTCAACGGCACGGCGACGGCCCCGGCCGCCAGCGCCGCCGAGAACGCGATCACCCATTCGGGGTAGTTGCGCATGGCCACGGCCACGCGGTCGCCCTTGCGCACGCCGTACTCGTCCACGAGGCGGTGGGCCAGGGTGGCGGCGCGGCGGAAATGGTCCTCGAACGTGATGTGCTCGTCCTCGTACACGAGGAAGACCTTGTCACCGTGGAACCTGCTCATCTCCAGCAGCGCGCGGAAATGGGCGGGTGCGTGCTTCCACGTGCGGACCCCGGTGTCGCCGATCTCCGCCATCTCGAAGAGCTGGCCGGGAGCGGTGAGCTGGGCCTGGACCTGGGCGTGCGAAAGCGGCATCTGCTGAACGCTCCCCGGGGGTGGACGATTATTCTGGATACCAGCACAGTACCGACCGGTAGGTACGTAGCGCTAGGGTCGGCCGATTCGTGAAACTTTCATACATATGCCGATAGTTTCTACCTCCCAACTGCTGCTTTGGGGGCCGTCCCGGCTGGGCATTGACCCTCCACTTGCATGTCAATACCGTCGGCGATGCGGTCCACTAGGGATCGAAACTTTCGGATCGAGTGCCTGCCTCCGGAGGTAGATGTACGTGCTGTCGTCCTCGTTCACCAGACTCCTCGCCCTGTCGGGGATGTTCTTGACCTTCCTCCTTCCCGCCGGTGCGGCGGAGGCGTCGGCGCCCCTGCGCACGCACGCGGCCGCCCGCGGCAAGTTCATCGGTGCGGCGCTCGCCACCAATCCGCTCGCCAACGAGACCGCCTACCGCAACATCGCCGCGACCGAGTTCAACCAGATCACGGCCGAGAACGCGATGAAGTGGGACGCCACCGAGCCCAGCCAGAACCAGTTCAACTTCTCCGGCGCCGACGCCATCGTCGCCTTCGCCACCCAGAACACCCAGCAGGTCCACGGCCACACCCTGGTGTGGCACAGCCAGACCCCGAGCTGGGTGCAGAACCTCGCCGCCGCCCAGATGCGCGAGGCCATGAACAACCACATCGCCCGCGTCGTCGGCCGCTACGCCGACAACCCGGCCGTGGTCTCCTGGGACGTCGTCAACGAGGTCTTCGACGACAACGGCAACTTCCGTAACTCGTTCTGGTTCCAGAGGCTCGGCCAGACCTACATCGCCGACGCCTTCCGCGCCGCCCGCGCCGCCGACCCCAACGCGCGGCTGTGCATCAACGACTACAACGTCGAGGGCATCAACTCCAAGAGCACCGCGATGTTCAACCTGGTCCGCGACCTGCGGGCGGCCAACGTGCCGGTCGACTGCGTGGGCTTCCAGGGCCACCTCGCCATCCAGTTCGGCTTCCCGAACGACATCCAGCAGAACATGGAGCGCTTCGCCGCGCTCGGCGTGCAGGTGCGCGTCACCGAGCTGGACGTGCGCATGCAGATGCCGCGCAGCGCCAGCAAGGACACCACGCAGGCCACCTACTACCGCAACGTCGTCAACGCGTGCCTGGCGGTCAACGCCTGCGCCGGAGTGACGATCTGGGGCTTCACCGACAAGTACTCGTGGGTGCCGGACACCTTCTCCGGCGAGGGCGCGGCACTCGTCTACGACGAGAACTACCAGCAGAAGCCGTCGTACACGGCCGTGCACGACGCGCTGGCCGGGCCGCCGAACAACGACGACACCACGCCGCCGAGCACGCCCGGCACGCCCTCGTCGAGCAACGTCACCTCCAACTCCGCCCAGCTGACCTGGACGGCCTCCACCGACACCGGCGGCAGCGGGATGGCCGGCTACAACGTCTACCGCGAGCAGGGCGCCACCGACACGCTGCTCGGCCAGAGCACGACGAACTCGATCACGCTCACCGGCCTGACCTCGCAGACCCAGTACCAGGTCTACGTACGGGCCCGCGACGGCGCCGGCAACCTGTCGCAGAACTCGCCGGCGACCACGTTCACCACGCTCCAGGGCCCGGGCGGCGGCGGGGGCTGCACGGCCACCGGCACCGTGCAGAACCAGTGGGGCAACGGGTACGTGGTCCAGCCGGTCACCGTCACCAACACCGGCACGGCCACCAAGAACGGCTGGACGGTCACCTTCACCCTCCCGGCCGGGCACCAGCTCACCGGCTCCTGGAACGCCAGCCTGTCCGTGAGCGGGCAGACCGTCACCGCCACCAGCATGGGCTACAACGCCAACCTCGCCCCGAACGGCAGCACGACGTTCGGCTTCCAGGTCAGCCGCCCCAGCGGCAACACCCAGACGCCGTCCGGCTACACCTGCGCCTGATCGATCCGGGGATCCCCTGGGCGCTCTCCTGCCGCCCAGGGGATTCTCCCTGCCGAGAATATTGACAGTTGAACTTTCTCGGTCTGTCGTCCTCCATAGGAGGTGAAAGGCATGAACGAATGGGATGCCACCTCGTACGCGGGCAAGGACCCGATCCTGCGGGTCGTCCGGGACGAGGCCGAGCGGCTGTTCGCGCTGGCCGAACCGGAGGACGCGTGGGAGGCCCCGACCGCCTGCGAAGGCTGGACCACGCGTGACGTGGTCGCGCACATCGTCGACACGACCGAGGGGTACTTCGCCGCCTTCGACGCCGCCCGCCGCGGCGCCGGCTCCGGGACGGCGTACGGGCTGACCGGCATGGGGGAGCGGGTCAACGACCAGGCGGTGGCGCTGCGCGGGATCCCGCAGAAGGAACTCCTCGACCGGCTCAGGAGCGACTTCGAGCGCATGCACGGGATGCTGCGCGAGCTCGGCGAGGAGCAATGGGCGGGGCTGATCGTCCCGCACTTCTACATGGGGCCGCTGCCCGCCTACTTCTACGCCGCCGGCCAGCTCATGGACTACGCCGTGCACTCCTGGGACATCCGGCAGGGCACCGGACGGGCGCACGGGCTGTCGGGCGAGGCCGCCGACCTGCTGGTGCCGTTCATGTTCGTGCTCTGGCAGTCCACGATCAAGAAGGAGGCCGACCTGACGACGCCGTTCGAGCTCGGCATCCGGGTGGGCGGCGCCAACGGCGGCGACTTCCGCGTGTCGGTGGGGCCGGACGGCATGGCGTACGAGAAGGGGAGCCTGGCCGGGCTGCCCACGATCCTGGAGTTCGACGCCGGCAGCATGGTGCTGACCACGTTCGGCCGCAGCAACGCCGGCACCGTCCGCGGCGACCAGGCGATCGCCGACCGCTACCTCAACCTGTTCTTCCGCATCTGAGCTCGGCCCAGGTCCTGTTCCCCGGCCGGGTGGCCGGCCGGGGAGCAGGCGCTGCCCGGCCAGTCGGCGGGATCGTGGGCGGATCGTGGGCGGATCGTGGGCGGGAGAGCTTGCGATCCGGGAGCCGTCAGGGCTCCAGCGTGATCCCCTCGCGTCGCAGGTCCTCGATGATGCCGTCCACCAGGCGGGTGGCGACCGTGTGGTGGAGACGGCCGTCGTCCCGCAGCTCGCGTACGGCGGGCACCGGGTCGGGGTCGGCGAACAGCCGCTCGTCCCCGTAGTCCACCGGCCGGCCCGTCGGGTCGATGGTCCACCAGGACGCCTCCAGCGCGATGCCGTTGGGGTCGCTGAAGTAGATCGACCGCAGGAAGCCGTGGTCGATCACGTCGGTGACCTCGCAGCCGTGCGCCTTGAGTCGGTCGCGCAGCCGGTCGAGCGCGTCCTCGTCCGGCAGGTGCAGCGACAGGTGGTCGAACTGCGCAGCCTTCGGGTACGGCACGCCGGCGGGCTTGGCGAAGCTGTCGATCGGCTGGTCGGTGTATTCGAAGAAGGCGACGGTGTTGCCGGGCGCCACCTCGAAGAAGTAATGCTTGAACGCGGGGACGGCGAGGGTGGTGACCAGGCGGGCGCCGAGCACGCCGTGCCAGAACCGCACGGTGGCGTCCATGTCCGCGGTGACCAGGGCGAGATGGTGCACGCCGCGCCAGTGCACCGGGTCCGGGGTCGCACTCATGCCTTAACCGTACGCCTTTCAACTATCGTAGGTAAGTACGCGACTGCTGCCTGTTTGGTTAGCCCGGCGGGTCGTCCATGCCTCGCGGGTTGCGTAGGGCCGGCCGGTGTGCCGGACCTTCGAGGCGGACCACCCGGCCGATCGGCAGCTCCGCCCACGATCGCATGACGCACCGCCTCGCCCAGATCCGATCGTCGTCGTCCGCGAGGCTATCGGGCGTGACCGGCTGCCATCCAGGCCGGTTCACGGCCGGCGCCGGCCGGCGACGAGGTGGCGCGGGAGGGTTCTCCTGTCACCCGACGCCAGGGGCCGGGCGAGCGGCGATCGATCCTGCGCGGTCCGGTACGCGGGAGAGAGCGTGCTACCGGAACCCGCGGTCGGCGCGGTCGGCGCGGAAGGCGTCCAGGCGGTCGAAGTCCAGGTCGTGGACGGAGACGAAGGCGTCGGGGACGCCGGTGAAGAAGCCCGCGTGGGTGTCGGGGCCGGGGTTGGCCAGGCCCGTCACGCCGGCGCACGGGTGGCCGTGGTACGTGGTCTCGTGGTGCCAGTCGCTCACGGCCACGTACGTCATGAACTCGTACGCCCGGGCCACGCTCATGTGCCGCCACAGCTCGCGGGCGGCGGCGGGGCCGTCCCAGCGGGTGACGGAGAAGGCGGGCACGAGCACGGCGTCCAGGCCGTCGCGGGCGGCGAGGCTGCCCGAGTACCACAGGTCGGCGCAGAGCAGCACGAGCAGGCGGCGGCCGTGCAGTGCGAAGCCCTCGCCGGGCCGGCCGGGCAGCACGCCCGCGCGCAGCTCCACGCCGTACGGGTGGAGCTTGTCGTACTCGGCCGCCAGGGAGCCGGCGGCGTCGAACACCGCGCCCCTGTTGACCTTGCCGTCGTAGTGGGAGCCGCCGGCCACGGCCATGCCGGCGCCGGTCGCCAGGTCGCGGACCCGGCGCAGGTAGTCGGCCCGCGGCAGGCTCGCGCCGGCCAGCTCGGGCAGCAGCATCAGGTCGCCGTCGCGGCCGGTGACGAGCCGCTCGATCGCGTCGAAGTTGGCGTGGCCGTCGGGGGAGTAGTGCGGGGGCTGAACCAGGAGGATCTTCACGAAGACCTGCCTACCTGATGTTCGGACGACCTGCGTGCCGGAGGACCTGCTACCGCGTGACCTGCGTGCCGGAGGACCTGCTACCGCGTGACCTGCGTTCCGGAGGACCTGCTACCGCGTGACCTGCGTTCCGGAGGACCTGCTACCGCATGACCTACCTGCCGGGGATCGCGGCCAGCAACTCCCGGGTGTAGTCGTCGGCCGGACGGTCGAAGATCTCGTCGGTCGTGCCGCTCTCCACGATCCGGCCGTCGCGCATCACGTGCACCCGATGCGAGATCATCCGTACGACGGCCAGATCATGGCTGATGAACAGGTAGCTCAGCCCCAGCTCCCGCTGGAGCCCCGCGAGCATCTCCAGGATCTGCGCCTGCACGATGACGTCCAGCGCCGAGACGGCCTCGTCGAGCACCACCAGATCCGGCGACAGCGCCAGCGCGCGGGCGATGGCCACCCGCTGGCGCTGGCCGCCGGACAGCTCGTGCGGCAGCCGCTCGCCCAGCGAAGCCGGCAGCGCCACCTTCTCCCGCAGCTCGGCCACGGCCCGGCGGCGTTCGGCGGCCGTGCCGACGCCGTGCACGCGCATGGGCTCGGCGATCGACTTCGCGACGGTGTAGCGGGGGTCGAGCGAGGCGTACGGGTTCTGGAACACCGGTTGCACCCGCCGCCGGAACGCGAACAGCTCCCGCTGGCCCAGCCGGGCGAGGTCGGCGCCGTCGAAGCGGATGGCGCCGGAGGTGGGCTCGTCCAGGCCGAGGAGCAGGTTCGCGGTCGTCGACTTTCCGGAGCCCGACTCGCCCACGATCGACACCGTACGTCCCCTGGGGATGCGGAACGACACCCCGTCCACGGCGGTCAGGGCCTCGCCCGTGCCGCGGATGGGGAACACCTTGCGCAGGCCGTCCACGACCACCAGGTCCTCGGCCGGGGTCTCCGGCTCGCGGACCCGTACCGAGGACAGGCTCGGGACGGCGCCCAGCAGCCGCCGCGTGTACTCGTGCCGCGGCTCGGCCAGGATCTCGGCCGCCGGGCCGGTCTCCACGATCTCGCCCCGGTACATCACGGCCACCACGTCGGCCCGCTCGGCGGCCAGCGCCAGGTCGTGCGTGATGAGGAACACGGCCGTGCCCATCTCCGCGGTGAGCCCGGCGAGCCGGTCGAGGATGCGACGCTGCACGGTCACGTCCAGCGCCGAGGTGGGCTCGTCGGCGATCAGCAGGCGCGGCCGGCAGGCCAGGCCCATGGCGATCAGGGCGCGCTGCCGCATGCCGCCGGAGAGCTCGTGCGGGTACTGTCCGATCCGGCGCGCGGGGTCGGGGATGCCGGCCAGGTCGAGCAGCTCCAGCACGCGGGCACGGGCCGCCTTCCCGGTGGCGACGCCGTGCACCTCCAGGGCCTCGGCGATCTGGTCGCCGATGCGCATGAGCGGGTTGAGGTTCGCCATGGGGTCCTGGGGCACCAGGCCGATGGCGGCGCCGCGGATCGCGGTCATCTCCCGCTTGCTCGCCCTGGTCAGGTCGCGGCCGTCGAAGATCACCCGGCCGCCGGTGATGCGACCGCCCGCGGGCAGCAGCCGGTTGACCGCGGCCGCCGTGGTGGACTTGCCGGACCCCGACTCGCCGACGACCGCGACCGTCTGCCCCGGCAGGATCCGCAGGGAGACGTTCCTGACGACGGTGACGTCCTGCCGGCGGGTTCGGAAGGCGACCGACAGATCGCTGATCTCCAGGAGGGGGACGGTCATGCGATCCTCGATCGTCGCTCGGTGGCGCGCAGCAGGGCGTGCCAGAGGTCGTCGGTGGGCGTCGGCCCGCCCTGGACGAGCAGGCGGTTGCTCGCCACGACCAGGGCCACGTCGCGGCCGGGCACGAAGCCGACCGCGCAGCCCACGTAGCCGGGGTGGCCGAGCACGGTGACCTGCTCGCCGGCCAGGTCGAGGGCGTAGCGGCGGAAGCCGAGGGCCTGCTCGGGGTCGGGGCCGGCGGTGAAGAACTCGCGGGCCACGGCCGGCCGCCACAGCCGGTCGTGGTCCTCGTACCTGGACATCGCCAGGCAGAACCTGAGCAGGTCGGGCACCGTCGAGAAGAGGCCGGTGTGTCCGGCGACGCCGCCGAGCGCGTGGTGGGCGTTGCCGTCGGCGACCTGCCCGAGCACGGGCTCGCGCCGCCAGCCGGCGAAGTCGCCGCTCCGGTACGGCACCGGGTAGGGGCGCCCGGTGTCCAGCATGGTCATCTCCACCCGGTCGTCCAGGGCGCTCATGGCCGCGTCGACGCCCATGGGGCGGGCGTACGAGGTCTGGGTGAGGCCGAGCGGCCTGGTCACCAGCTCGGCCACCGCCCGGTCGAGACGCTGCCCGGTGGCCGCCGCCACGATCCGCCCCAGCAGGATGAACCCGAGGTCGGAGTAGCGGCGGGCCCGCCCGGGACGGTACCGGGGCGGCGGCATCTCCGGCTGGATGTACAGCGGCCACCATTCCCACAGCCCGCCCCGGTGCAGCAGCAGGTCCCGTACGGTGATCGCCTCGTACGACCGCGGCAGGTACGCGCTCAGCGGCGCGTCCAAGTCCACCAGCCGCTCCGACACCAGGCGGATGAGGGCCGTCGTGGTGGCGACGATCTTCGTGACCGAGGCGAGGTCGTGGTAGGTGTCCATGGTCATGGGCGCCTCGCCGACGCGCTCGCCGCCCTCCCAGCGCACGGTCCGGTGCCCGGAGCACTCCTCCAGGTCGAACCACGGAGTGCGGGCGGCCATGACCACCCCGGCGGGCGGCTCCCCGGCGGCGGCGTCATCCAGGCGGCTTGCCTCGTGCCCCGGGCCGGCGCTGCTCACCGGTCCCGCGCCCTTCACCGGGTCCGCTGCGTTCACCGGGACCTCGTCAGCGTCAGCGAGCGCGGCGGCTCGGCGAGCGGGGCGGGCAGGACGAGCGGTCCCGCGCCGGGCGTGAGCGTGCCGAGGACGCGCGGCCCGGTCGCGCCCGTGCCGCCGGGCACGGTGCCGGGCAGCCCGTGCGCGGTCAGCCAGCCGATCAGCGCGAACGCGATCGCCTCCTTGTCGTCGGCGGGCGCCCCGTAGTCGTCGGACGGCGCCACGTCCACGCCGGGCAGCGCGGCCCGCAGCCCTCGCATGATCACCGGGTTTCGGCAGCCGCCGCCCGACACCACGAGCGCGGCCACCCCGGCGGCCCGCACGTCCGCGGCCACCGTGCGGACGGTCAGCTCGGTCAGCGTCGCCACCAGGTCCGCGTCGGCGACCGGGGCGCCCGCCCGGGCCAGGGCCGCCTCCACGTACGCCAGGTGGAACAGCTCCTTGCCGGTGCTCTTCGGCGCGGGCAGCCGGTAGTAGGGCTCGTCCAGCAGCACCTCCAGCAGCCGCTCGCGCACCCGCCCCGACGCCGCTATCGCGCCGTCCACGTCGTGGCCGCGGTCGTTCAGCCCGCGGCCGGTCACCACGGCGTCGATCAGCGCGTTCGCCGGGCCGATGTCGTAGGCCAGCAGGGCGCCCTCGCGCAGCACCGTCATGTTCGCGATGCCGCCCAGGTTGAGCGCCGCGGCTCCGCCCGGCCGGCCGCCCAGCAGCAGCCCGTCCAGCACCGACACCAGGGGCGCGCCGTGCCCGCCCGCCGTGATGTCCCGGACGCGCACGTCCGACAGCACCGGCACGCCGGTCCGCTCGGCGATCCAGGCCGGCTGGCCGATCTGCAGCGTGCCGCGCGCCCGCGTGCTCTCCACCCAGTGGTACACCGTCTGCCCGTGCGAGACGATCAGGTCCACCGGCCCGCCGGCGTCGATCGCCGACGCGGCGGCCTCGGCGAAGCTCTGCCCGATGAGCGTGTCGAGCACGCACACCTCGGCCAGCGTCGTCTCGGCCGGCGGCAGCGCCGCGATCAGCCGGGCCCGCAGCTCCGCCGG